>CALEUX010000082.1 GCA_937920475.1 uncultured Marinilabiliaceae bacterium | reverse complement strand
ATTTATTCTCCATCCAAAATATATCTATCTGATTATTAGATAAATATACTGTATTTCAACGCAGAAAAACAAGGATAAATGTCTGGTTTTAAGTGAATTAAAGCACTTTTCTTTAGTGTAATTTTAATGCGTTTGCCCTGACAACGATGCTCAATAATTTTTATTTTTGGTAAATTTATTTTATAAAAACCCTTTGGCATTGTAAACCATAATAATTACCTTTGCAAACCAATTTTGAAAATAATACCTGGTTGACGGTCGTAAAAAGTTTTTAAGCTTAGCGAAAGTGCCGGAGTGTCAGGAAAAAGAATTTAAAAAATAAAAACAATGAAAAAGGGAATTCATCCGAATAACTATCGTTTGGTTGCTTTCAGGGATATGTCTAACGGAGACGTTTTTATTACCCGCTCAACCGTAAATACCCGCGAAACTGAAGTGATTGATGGCGTGGAATATCCTGTTGTAAAACTTGAGATTTCAAGTTCTTCGCATCCATTCTACACCGGTAAAATGAAACTGGTTGACACCGCTGGACGTGTTGATAAGTTCATGAACAGATATCAAAAGCACTTTGATAACAGAAAAAAATAGGATTTCATTTACGAAATCAAAAAAGCTTCGGTTTGTCCGAAGCTTTTTTTTTGCTTTACCGCATTAATATAATCCCAGAGTTTCATTTGCTTTTCAATTGCCGTATATTATGGATATAAAACTTAGCCATGATAATGGAGAAAACTTCGCGAATTTAAAAACTAAAGCAATGAGTCATATAAGCAATATCGTTTTTGTTGACAACGGAGCTCATCAAACCCTGCTTCCATTAACGTTTACCCGTCCGGTTGGAGCTTTACGACTGGGCATTATTACCCTGGCTGAAAAATGGGCATTGCAACTCAATGCTCACTATTCATTTAAAACAGAGGAGTATTTGCAACCCAGATTTTCGCTAATAGTAACCAATGATAATCTGCTGATTTTTGGAGGTGTTTTGCCCAGCCGGGAATTAATTCAGCAGACCACTCAACTCGAAAAGGGGCAGGGATTGTTCTTTAACGAACAACTCATTGTGGCCCGAGTCAATCAACCACAATGTAAAACCATATTCGAAGGAGCTTTCGATTTTTTAGAGAGAATAGAGTTTCAGAATACTGTTGAAATCATCTCGCGTCCACATCATTTGGTAGCCCTCAACAAGAAGGAAATATGCAACGATTTTGAGTTGATTACCAAACAAAAAACTTCTGAACCAATTAGTCCTACAGTTACTGTTGTTAGGGCGCATTCCAATCCGGCCATCAATAATAAAATCTTTATTGAGCCGGGGGCCTTGGTTGAGCATGTTATGATTAACCCTGCCGATGGCCCTGTTTACATTGGGAAAGACGCTGTTATTATGGAAGGAAGCATCATACGCGGGCCTTTTGCCATGTGCGATCATGCCCAGGTAAATATGGGTGCAAAAATATACGGTGGCACAACCCTTGGCCCTTGGTGTAAGGTTGGTGGAGAGCTTAACAATGCTTTGCTCTTAGGTTACTCAAATAAAGGGCACGACGGATTTCTGGGCGACTCTGTTATAGGCGAGTGGTGCAACCTGGGTGCCGACACCAATACCTCGAACCTTAAAAACGATTTTGCCGAAGTTAAGCTCTGGGATTACCAAACATGCCGGTTTCTGAAAACCGGATTGCAGTTTCTTGGGCTTATTATGGGCGATTATTCACGTTGTGGCATCAATACCATGTTTAATTCCGGAACTGTAGTGGGTGTAGCCTGCAATTTGCATGGGACAGGATACCCCCGTAACTTTATTCCTTCGTTTGCACTTGGCGGAGCCCAGGGTTTTAAGTTGAACAGTATCAATGAAGCCTGTAAAACCGTCCGGAAGGCCATGGAACGCCGAAATGTGATTTTTTCCGAAGCTGACGAGGAAATTCTGAAAAACATATTTGAGATAACCCGCACCTTTAGAACGTTCTAAAGGTTGTTTTAATGTTTCATTGGTGGTTGGATGCTCCAATTAATTAATATTAACGTCCAAAAAGCAGTCTCATTTTTTGGCATAGCAATTGACTTGAATCACCATACTTTTTAAACAGCACGAATAGCGCCATTTTGGCAGTATTGAGAGTTATTATTGTGTATTTATGGACAACAAAGTAAGAATTAAAATAAATCCCGCTGAGTTTAGCGATTATATGGACTCTGAAACCCAGTTTATTCCAATAGTTGGGGAAGATGGAGATGAACTGGAAATGGGTGATGAGCCCATCCCCGATGAATTACCAATATTGCCATTGCGCAATACGGTTTTATTTCCCGGCGTTATTGTTCCCATTTCCATTGGTCGCGAAAAGTCGATGAAACTGATTCGCGATGTTCAGAAAAAAAAGGGATTTCTGGGAGCAGTTTCGCAAATCGACTATAAAATTGACGACCCTACTCCCGGCGATCTTTATCGCATTGGCACGGTAGCCAAAATCATTAAAATTCTGGAAATGCCTGATAATTCCACATCGGTTATTATCCAGGGGAGGAAGCGTTTTGCTTGGAACAGAATAGTGTCGGAAGATCCCTATTTCTCCGCATCTATAACTGTTTTAGAGGATGTTTTGCCCGATACCGACAAAAAGCGTGAGTTTGAAGCAGTAATTGGTTCATTAAAGGATTTGTCGCTTAAAATTATTCGGAATTCGACCAATATTCCACAGGAAGCATCATTTGCCGTTAAAAATATCGAAAACCCCGTTTTTCTTATCAATTATATTGGAGCAAATGCCGACATCAAAACGCCTGACAAGCAGCGGATTTTAGAAATTGATGATTTAAAAGAAAGAGGTTTGCGGCTGGTAGAGCATTTGGTACGCGAGGTTCAGTTGCTTGAGATAAAGAACGATATTCAGCTGAAGGTAAAACTCGATATCGACCAGCAACAACGCGAGTATCTGCTGCATCAGCAAATGAAAACCATTCAGGATGAGTTAGGTACTAGTCCTATTGAGCAGGAAATTCGCGAAATGGAAGAGAAGGCCGCTAAAAAGAAATGGAGCAAAGAGGTGGAGGCTACCTTCCAGAAAGAATTGGACAAGCTTCAAAGATTGAATCCTGCATCGGGAGAATATTCGGTGCAGTTTAATTATTTACAAACTTTACTGGATATACCCTGGAACCAATATACCCGCGATAAGTTCGATCTGAAAAGAGCCAGGAAAATTCTCGATCGCGATCACCATGGCCTGGAAAAAGTAAAAGAGAGAATACTGGAGCATTTGGCTGTTTTGAAACTTAAAGGCGATTTAAAATCACCTATCTTATGCCTGTATGGCCCGCCTGGAGTTGGAAAAACATCGCTTGGAAAATCTGTTGCCGAAGCTTTGGGGCGTCAATATGTCAGAATGTCGTTGGGGGGCTTGCACGATGAGGCAGAAATTAGAGGCCATCGGAAAACTTATATCGGAGCCATGCCCGGTCGCATCATTCAAAGCATCAATAAAGCTGGTGCCGCTAATCCGGTATTTATCCTCGACGAAATTGATAAAATCAGTAACAGTTTTCATGGCGACCCTGCATCAGCATTACTAGAAGTTTTAGACCCTGAGCAAAACAATGCTTTTCATGATAATTTTCTGGAATTGGATTTCGACTTATCCAAAGTAATGTTTATTGCTACGGCCAATACGCTCAGCACCATATCGCCACCATTGCTCGACCGCATGGAGTTGATTGATGTGAGTGGTTATATTCTGGATGAGAAAGTGGAAATTGCCCGCAAACATTTAATTCCAAAGCAGATGGAGCACCACGGTGTGCCCAAAAATGCTGTTGTGCTTTCACCCAAGGTTATTGCCCACATGGTTGAACGTTATACACGGGAGTCGGGTGTACGCGAGCTTGATAAAATACTGGCCCGGTTGTTTCGGAAAATTGCACTTAAAATTGCTATGGACGAACCCGTTAAGAAAAATCTGGCAATCTCCGATTTGTATGGCTTACTGGGTGTTGAAAAATTCTCAAAAGATAGCTGGCAAAAAGAAGACTACCTTGGAGTTGTTACAGGTTTGGCATGGACAGCCACCGGAGGTGAAATCCTTTTTGTTGAAAGCAGCTTAAGCAAAGGGAAGGGCTCGCTCACTCTTACTGGAAATCTGGGCGATGTGATGAAAGAATCGGCAGTTTTAGCTTTGGAGTATCTGAAAGCGCATGCCTTGGAACTAAATATTGACGACCAGCTTTTTGATAATTACAGTTTTCATGTGCACGTACCCGAAGGGGCCATTCCAAAAGATGGTCCATCAGCTGGTGTAACTATGATTACGTCTTTAGCCTCATCGCTTACTAAACGTAAGGTTAAACCGCGCCTCGCCATGACCGGTGAAATTACTCTTCGGGGAAAAGTGCTGCCGGTGGGTGGCATAAAGGAGAAGATTTTAGCTGCCCGGAGAGCAGGAATATATGAAGTTATTCTTTCAGAAGAAAACAAAAAGGATATTGAAGAGATTAATCCGATTTATCTGGAAGGCGTTCAATTTTTTTATGTTAGAACAGTAAGCGAGGTGCTTAACCTAGCCTTGTTATCATAACGTTCTATTTAATACAAAGAGCGCTAAGGTTTAACATTGAAATCCTTAGCGCTCATTGTATTTGATATAAAAAAGGATTGAATTTGCTACAATGTAGCGTCTTCTGTCATAAACTGGTTTTCAAAGTTGTTAATTAATAACTCCATATCTGGTGTAAGCCTCGATAAAGCCCTTTTGGTTATTGACTTCGGAATATGTTTAAAAAAGGCATGTGCCAATGCGCCGGCAATAGAGGCAATGGTGTTGCTGGGGCCGCCAATGGCTATGGCCAACCTGATGGCTTCTTCAAAATCAGATGCTTCAAAAAAGGCTGCAAGGGCAGGAGGGACAGGAGTTGCAAGTGAATGGTTCAATTTTAGTTCCTGTTTCCAATACTCTACATTCAGACTTAAATCGTAATTAAAATGTACCGAAATAAATGCTTTAATTTCTTTTCGGGTGGCACCGTTTTTAGCCATAAATATAGCTGCGGCTGCGGCCTGGGAGGCCTCAATACGTAAAGGAATGTTATGCGTAATTTTGGTGGTTTCCTTGGCTTTTGTTAATGCTTCTTCCAATGTTTGAGCTGCAAAACCTATAGGGCTTATCCGGCGTGCGGCTCCATCACCTACACTTAAATACGTTCCTTTTGCACCATCTTTTACCCACTCAAAAAATTTTGGATTATAGCCGGCATCAGGAAATTTGGTAACCCATTCAACAAGTGATGCTTTATAATCTTTGCCATTGAGCACAGAGTCGGCTGTTGCAAGCGTTAGAATTGTATCGTCAGTAAATTCAGAAATAGGCTTAAAAAGCTGGAAGTCAGTAGTCAGCATATTTTCTTTGATAAAAGCCGACCCGATTATATCTCCTATAATTGCACCTTTCATAATTGTAAAAAGGTTTTTGCTTTGGTTTGATTAAACAGATGGTGTTGGTTGTGGGGACGAATATCATAAGTTTTAAATGAAAAACAAACTTTTTTACATTTTTTGTTTTGTTTTTGTTGAGTTTGATAATCTTTTAACCAATTGTAATCTGATTATCAGCAATCAAAATTTGGAATTGAAGTACAGGTTATTTTTTTGTAAATTTGATAAAGAATGAGGCATAATTACTTATAACCTCAAAAACAGCTTCGTGTTTTTTAAGCTTGATTGTAATCATTAACAGTTGCGGCTAATACAATAAATTATGAATTCCATAATCAGGTATCTTTTCTTTGGTTTATTGTTCATAACAGGTATTTTCCTGATTTGGTTTTTCCGTTCTGTTTTTATGTTTATAGCCATATCAGCAGTATTGTCGTTGGTTAACCGGCCTCTTGTTGACCTTATTAAAAAAGTGCGGATTGGGAAAATTCAAATTGGTAATGGATGGGCAGCGCTTTATACTGTTTTAATCATCTGGGCATTTATTATTGTACTTTTCTGGTTCACCATACCTTTGGTGGTTAGCGAATTGCAGTTTTTGTCTACCGTTGATATTCCTTCGGTTATTGAAAGGGTGCGTGAGTTAATCATGCAGTCGCTCGAGCCATTCAGAACTTCCAATGCAGGCTTGGTTGAAATGATGGAAAAGCAGATTCAGGAAATGGCCATAGCCTTGCTCGATTTTAATCATATTAAAACCGTTTTTTCGTCTATGTTTGGTTTTCTGGGGGGCTTGTTTATTGCTGCTTTCTCAATATCATTTATAACTTTCTTTTTTCTGAAAGAAGAAGGATTGCTAATTAGTGGAATTTTGCTATTTATTCCTGAACGTCATGAAACAGGGCTTGTTCACGTTATGAACTCAGTAAAAAGCCTGCTCAGAAGATATTTTGTCGGCGTCATTGTTCAAACCATACTGATTGCTCTTTTGGTAACGGTTGGGTTTGTTATGATTGGAGTTGGTTTTAATCATGCCGTTATAATCGGCATTATAAGTGGATTGCTGAACATTATCCCGTATATCGGACCTTTTATTGGTGCTTTTTTTGGTATGTTGGTAGGTGTAATTGTGTATCTGCAAGCGCCTTTCGGTATGGATTTCCTGCCCTTATTGTTATGGATAAGCCTGATTTATGTTTTGGTTCAATTGGTAGATAATATAGTTTTTCAGCCCATAATATTTTCAAACAGTGTTAAGGCGCATCCACTCGAAATTTTTATTGTTATTCTGGCCGCCGGCTACTTATCGGGCATTGCGGGTATGTTTCTGGCAATACCAGTTTATACCATTTTAAGGGTTGTGGCCCGCGAATTTTTCTTCAACTACCGACTCGTTCAGAAGCTCACCGGTCGCCTCTGATGCGTTGTTTTTTAATGCTTTGGATTGAATTGCCAATGCCTCTGAAATGGAAATGCGTTTACCAAAGTGGGTGGATATAATAAAAGCATCAGTAAAACCCATTTGCTTTATAACTGATAAAAATGTCTGAGCTTGGTCGTGATTCTGAAATAGCCCGGCTGAATATTGATTGATACCCTCATAACTGTATTGCCGCAGCGATAGCAGATTCATCTGGAAGGGCGCCATCTCAATACTGGCATAAGCTCCAATCTGAACGCTGTAAAGAATTCCATCAGCAGGGATTTTGAATATCAATCCATCTTCAACCTGGGTGGGAATAACCATTGGCGTTAAAGATTCTTGTTTTTGAGTGATTTCAGTATCAGGGGTTTGTTTGGATTTTTCCTCTTTTTTTATGCTGATTGTATCCTCAGGCCATTTTATCACTCCATTAATAAGCAGCATAACAAACAAAGCAATAAAAAACAACAAAAAGAAAAACAGTACTTTACGCAAACGATGCAGTTTTTTCGATTGTTTTTGGTTGATTGTTTTCAGACGCAATAACTCTTTCTCCATTGCTTCTTTCCTCAGCTCTTCATTTATTGCTCCCGATGTTTGTTTATAATAGTCCATGAATAACCAGAATTTGACTTTAAAAATAGTAAAACTATATTAATAACGTGCTTTTTAATTCTTTTATATTCTCACAAAAGTATTTTTCTTTAATGAATAAGTGTTTGCATAGCAGCATTATAAGCTGGCGTGGGCGCGTTGTAGTTTATTTTGGCACAACATTTGGGATACACATAGAAACCGGTTTTAAATCATTGTTTCACCTAATAAATGATTAGCCATGAAAACAACTACCAACATAAAAAACATCGCCATCGTTGTATTATTATCAATGATTACGATTACGGCATTCTCACAGAATACCATTCGTCAGAATCGCCGCGATAACGACAACCGACGAGGTAGTGAAGTAACTGAAAGAAAAAATCAGGATAGCTACCGCAAGAATTCTGCAAAGGATTATGAATCAAACAAAAGGTCTGATTATAATAACGGTGATGCAAGAAAAGGAAACGATAACGATAACAGGAGCCGGCATAACAATGGACATGCTTACGGACATGATAAAAACCATAAGGACAAACATTATCATCAACCTAACAATGATCATAACCGCAGGCATCCTGTTCATGTTTCACATAAAAAATCACATCATCCTGTATATTACCGCCACTTACCCGAACGCAGGGCGAATAGGTTTTACTATAAAGGGCTTGATTATTACCATGTTAACAATGGGTTCTACAGGTATCATCCAGCCCATGGTTATTACATAGTGGATACCCCATTTACATATGTGCGCCATTTGCCACCTGGATTTTTTGTAAGGTATTACAACGGAAACCACTATTATTTTGCAAACGGATTTTTATACCTGCCATTCGAGCGCGGATTTTTAATGGTACCACAACCTGAAAGGCCCATGATTTCATTGAATATAGTTTTGAACTAATCTTAAATGAATATGCTTTTAAAGCCGGGGAACATCTCCGGCTTTTTTTATGTATGGATGAAGCCTTTCTGAACTGGACAATACTTGCAGCACAGATGGATAGGTGAAGTTAATCAGCTGGTTAAACTCTTCAGGTGTAACCCACCAAATGGATTCAATATATTCTTCGGTTTGAGCTGTTAAACTGCCATTGCCATTATGCCTCATCTCGAACCATTTGGTTTCTTTAAAAATGGGCTGGTTACCAATATAATAAGTGTGATAGGTAGTTACAAGCGGGTTTAAGATTTCCAGTTCGTTTAAACCGCACTCTTCAGTAACTTCGCGCAATGCAGCCTGCTCAAAGGTTTCGTCCTTTTCGGTTTTACCCTTGGGCAAATCAACAAAGCCAAGTCGTTTAAACACCAGAAATTTTTCGGCTTTTTGATTCCAAACCAATCCTCCGGCTGCCAGTATATTTTTGTAGCAATCTCTGTAAAATTGCAATAGTTCGCGCTCGTTGTGCCAATAAATTATTGCAGTTTTAATGTTATCGTTCTTTTCAAAGTTTTGGATAAATTTCTTAAGTTCGCCCTGATTTGAGTATTTTAAAATAGCATTGAAATCGGGAGTTAAATCCTTTTCTATCCTGCTGGTTAATACCACTACTCTATCTTTGAAAAAAACTTTATACATTTGCACTATGAAAAACAATCAGGAAATAATAGCTTCACAATTATTGCAAATAAAAGCAATAAAATTGCAACCCGCAAACCCTTTTACATGGGCATCAGGTTGGATTTCGCCAATTTACTGCGATAACCGGAAAACCTTATCATATTCGCATGTCAGGAATTTTATAAAAATTCAGTTTGCCAGGCAAATACTTGAAAAATATCCCGATGTGGATGTGATTGCAGGAGTTGCTACAGGTGCCATCGCCCAAGGGGCATTGGTTGCCGATTTAATTGGTAAGCCGTTTATTTATATTCGTTCTGCACCTAAGGGACACGGATTGGAAAATCTTATTGAAGGTGACTTAAAGCCGGGACAGAAGGTAGTGGTAATTGAAGACCTTATTTCTACCGGAGGCAGCAGTTTAAAAGCTGTTCGGGCGGTACGCGACAATGGTGGCGAAGTTCTCGGTATGATGGCCATCTTTACTTATGGTTTTCAGGTGGCCCACGATAGTTTTAAATCGGCCAACGTTGAATTAACCACACTGAGCTGTTATCAAACCCTTATTAAGGTAGCAGAAGAAACCGGTTATGTTTCATCCAACGACGTAGCGACTCTTGAACAGTGGCGTAAGAATCCGGCCGAATGGGGGAGGTAATCAATATTAATGGCTTTCCCTAATAATTACAGTGTTGCTGAATCCAGCTTTTGTGCTGCTTCAGAGTTATAATGATCGACCAATGACTCAATTTGAAAGTGCCATAAAATCAATACCACATCCATCAGGTGTGGTATTTAATTTTCTTTCCAATTTTAATAACTTCGAAAGTTTATTGCCTCGCGATAAAATTACCAATTGGGAAAGTACCGGCGAAACATGCCGTTTTCAGGTTCAGGGTATTGGTGAGATTGGGTTGAAAATTATCGAAAAGGAACCAACTACTACCATCAAGTATACAGCCGATGGAAAAACCCCGTTTAATTTTTTCCTTTGGGTGCAACTGAAAGATGTAGCAGAGGATGAAAGTAAACTTAAGCTAACCATTCGGGCTGATTTGAATCCCATGCTTCAGATGATTGTTGCAGAGCCGGTTAAAAAGTTTTTGGAAGTTTTGGCTAATGCAATTGCCAGCTATCCTTATTAATAAAAGGCAATAAGAAACATAGAAGTAGCCCTACGTTCATAGCTTCTGGCAGCTAATACCTAACACCTAAGAACCAGCAACAAACAGCTAACCACATTCGTTATAAAACAAACGACACTTCCTTAAATGCGTAAATACGTTGGTTTCCGTTAATATCGGTCAACAATAAATGTCCGCTTTCCTGAATACTGTCAATTTTAGCAGTAAACTCTCCATTTTCATCACGATACAAATAAAAACCATCGGTGCGGTATAGTTGTTTAAAATAATCTTTCTTAATGGTTCGAATGCCATACTGCATCCATTGTATGTACCTGATAAACAAAGTTTGTCGAATCTGCATAAACAGGTTTTCAATATCATGTGAGACGCCTGTTAACAAACGCATAGAAACCGGATTGGGAGCATCCGACAGAAAAACCTCCTGATTAACGTTCAATCCAATACCAATAATTGTAGAATTAATAACCGGGCCCGATAATGAATTTTCAATCAATATACCGCCAAGCTTTTTATCTCCGGCATAAATATCGTTGGGCCATTTAATACTTAAATTTGGAACAATAGGAGCCAGCACGTCGGCAATGGCTGTGGTTACCAATTGGGTAAGCCTGAATTGTTTTTGAATTTTTACAAAATGCGGAAACAAAACAATTGAAAAGGTAAGGTTTTTATCTTTTTCGCTTTCCCATGAGTTGCCAATTTGGCCTCGGCCAGCTGTTTGGTTCGAGGTTAGAACAGCAGAAAATTCAGGCAAATCTTTTTGTGCCAGCAGTTCTTTAAGTTTTGTGTTGGTCGACTCCAAACTTTGATACCGGAATATTTCAGGAGCGTCCTGCATAGTATGAATAATTAAACAGTGACTAATATCAGCTATTTAGTCATCGAAATTAGAGAAATAAAACATACCAAACCAAATTAAACAGGTAAAAAACCATTAGCAGTAAAGCAGATGTTTTGCAGAATAGATACAACCCAATAATTTCGGGCATGTAAACCTGCCTATGTTTATCAATTTTTTCGCCCGAAAGTTATTATCTTTGAGCGGAAATATGCACAGGTTTTAACAGCTTGTGCACCATATTTTCTTTTTGCAGGAGGCTCTTAAGTTTTTATTAATATGATTAGATTTGAGAAGATTAGACTGTTAAATAATTCATAGAAAATGCTTTGCATCATTAATAGCTTATAAATCTAATCTGTCAATCTTAAATCTAAACATCTAAATTTTAACAGGCACCGAATTGTTTTTCAAATAAATATAAAACGCACTGAAACAGAATTAATGAAGCGGGAAAAAACTAGGAGAACAATAAATCAACAGGTGGCGGATGCAACACGTGAACTTGTAAATGCTGTGGTTGAAGGAATTCAAGAGAAAAAGGGTGTTAATATAACAGTATTGGATTTGACCGCCCTTGAGAACACCATTACCAGTTTTTTTGTTATATGTGATGGAGATAGCAATGTGCATGTTGATGCTATTTCCGATTCTGTTGAGGAATATGTGAGGAAAAAACTGAGCGAAAAACCATATCACATCGAAGGTCGTGAAAATGCCCAATGGATATTACTCGACTATTTGGACGTTGTGGTGCATGTGTTTCAACGGCCCGTGAGAAGTTTCTACAATCTTGAAGCCTTGTGGGACGATGGTATTCGAACCGATATTCCAAACCTTTTCTGATTTTTGTATTAACCTATTAATTTAGAGAATGACAAACGAAAAAAACAATATGGACGACAAACAGCAAATGCCTAAGTTGCCCCGTTTTAATGCTTACTGGATATACGGTGTTATACTGTTATCTCTTGTATTTGTAACCTTTTTAAACACAGAAAAAGGGCCACAGGATATTTCCTGGAGTGTTTTTGAAAATGAAGTGCTTCCATTGGGAGACATTAAGGAAATTGTTCTGGTTTCGAACGATATGAAAGCTGAAATTTCACTTAAAGAGGAAAGCGTTGAGAAATACAAGGATAAATTCAAAGACCAAAAGAATATTCCGGCAAAGGGGCCACATTTTGTTGTAAAAATACCTAATATCGACAAGTTTGAAGAGGCCCGGAAAAATGCCGAATCAAATAGCAATTTTAAAATTCCGGTAAATTATGAAGAAAGAATAAACTTTCTTCGCGATTTTTTTGGCATGATGTGGCCATTGTTGCTCATACTGGCTATCTGGATATTTATGTTTCGCCGGTTGAGTTCGCAAGGTGGCGGTGGCCCCGGAAACATTTTCAATGTTGGCAAATCCAGGGCGCGTATGTTCGATAAGGAGTCGTCCATCAATGTTACTTTCCAAGATGTTGCCGGATTGGCCGAAGCCAAACAGGAACTTGAAGAAATTGTGGAATTCCTCAAAAAACCAGAAAAATTCACCGAACTGGGAGGAAAAATTCCAAAAGGCGCATTGCTGGTTGGCCCTCCGGGAACAGGAAAAACCCTGCTGGCTAAAGCTGTGGCAGGCGAAGCCAATGTGCCATTTTTTAGCATGTCGGGTTCCGATTTTGTTGAGATGTTTGTGGGTGTTGGTGCTTCCAGAGTTCGGGATTTGTTCCGCAAAGCCAAAGAGAAGGCGCCATGTATTGTTTTTATTGATGAAATTGATGCCATTGGTAGGGCCAGAGGCAAGAATGCTAATTTTGGGGGTAACGACGAGCGTGAAAATACGCTAAATCAACTCCTTACCGAAATGGATGGTTTTGCCACCAACAGCGGTGTTATCATTTTAGCCGCTACCAACCGTGCCGATATTCTCGACCGTGCTTTGATGCGTGCAGGCCGTTTCGACAGGCAGATTTCAGTTGAGTTGCCCGATTTAAATGAAAGAGCTGAAATATTTAACGTTCACCTACGACCACTTCGACTGGGTGAAGACGTAAAAACCGATTTTCTGGCCCGTCAAACACCGGGCTTTTCGGGAGCCGATATAGCTAATGTTTGTAACGAAGCAGCGCTTATTGCTGCCCGTAAAAACAAAAAACTGGTCGAAAAAGAAGACTTTCTCGATGCTGTTGACCGCATTGTTGGTGGATTGGAAAAGAAAAATAAAATTATTTCACGTCACGAGAAAAAGGCTGTTGCCTACCATGAGGCTGGTCATGCCACCATTAGTTGGCTCCTTGAGTTTGCCCACCCACTGGTAAAAGTAACCATTGTGCCGCGAGGTAAAGCTTTAGGGGCTGCCTGGTATTTACCCGAAGAACGACAGTTGAATACTGCTGAGCAAATTCTCGATGAAATGTGCTCTGCTTTAGGTGGGCGTGCTGCCGAAGAATTAATTTTTGGTCGTGTTTCAACAGGAGCGCTAAGCGATCTTGAGAAAGTTACTCGTCAGGCTTATGCCATGGTTACCTATTTTGGAATGAGCAAAAAAATTGGAAACCTCAGTTTTTACGATTCAACCGGGCAAAACGAGTATGCTTTTCAAAAACCATACAGTGAAAAAACCGCCCAGCTAATTGATGAAGAGGTATCGCACATTGTTGAAGAACAATACAAACGTGCCAGAAAGATTCTTAAAGAAAATGCCGACAAGCATACTCAGTTAGCCGAATTGTTATTGGAGCGCGAAGTAATTTTCAGCGAAGACCTGGAGCAAATTTTTGGAAAACGTAAAGTGTCGGAGCACGTTATTCAGGAAGAGAATAACGGTAAGGACTCAAAAAGTGAAGCCCCAAAATCGGCTGAGGAATCTGTTAACACTGAGGCTGCTAATGAATAAGAGGGAATAACTCAATTATATTAATGCAAAGAAGCACAATAAGCAATAATGCAAGGAATGGAATTCTAAAGCGCTTAAAGGATTCGTGTGAACCAGCCTGGAGTTTCGATGAGGAGTTGGTGCATGATGATTTTAATGGCTTTAACAATCCGGCATCATTGCTTGATACTTTTTTACTGCGGCTCGAGGCTGTAAAAGGTTTAGGGGTTGTAGTTGATAACAAAGCTTCCTTTGCTGGCGAGCTTAAGAGAATGTTAAATAGCTGCAACCAATATAAAATTTATTGTTCTATACCCAGCCTTCAGAATTATCTTCGGCACGAGGGTTTTGAATTATTGGAAAAAGAACCTTCTTCAGGAAGCAAATGGGTTGCCATAACTGGTTGCGAGTGTTTAATTGCCTTAACCGGGAGCGTTATGGCCAGCGCTGGTAGCGGTCCTGGTAGGAAAATTCATGTGAGTCCTGAAGTTCATGTGGTTTATGCCGGATTATCGCAATTAGTGCCTTTTATTAAAGATGGGTTTGCAAATGGAAACCCATCATGGATTGGATTAATAACTGGGCCCAGCAGAACCGCCGATATCGAAAAAACACTTGTTTTGGGAGCTCATGGCCCAAAATCGTTATTAGTTTTTATTGACCGCAGTTTCTGATTTTTCAAATTGATAGGATTGTATTACTTTTGTGGGCAAAGGAGTATTTTTAATTTATTAGGAATGGCCGTTACTTTCAGTAACGAGTATTTTAGAAAACCAGACTCATGAGTAACTTTTGGCAGCGCACCTTTACCGGAATTGTTTTTGTAGTGGCCATCATTGGTGGGGTCTGGTGGCATTCATACGCTTATTTACTCATTTTTTCCACCGTAGTATTATTGGGAATGCTCGAATTTCGCGAGTTGGTCAGAGCCCGGCCGGTTAGTGCTCACTCAGGTTGGGCGTTAACACTGGGAGCCTTTTGGTATCTTACTTCTTTCTTTGTTTTATCAGGAGCCATATCTGCCAAATGGCTGATGTTTATTGTTCCTTTAATTATGGGTGTTTTTATTACCGAGTTGTTCCGTAAATCAAATACACCTTTACTTAACATAGCCTGTACCCTGATTATTCCATTTTATGTAGCACTGCCATTTTCTTTTCTGCATTTTTTGGTTTTTAAAACCGGGATGTATGACTTCAGGCTGCTTTTGGGATTCTTTTTATTGATTTGGGCCAACGACTCAGGGGCTTATCTGGTTGGAGTAACCATGGGACGAACCAAGCTTTTTGAGCGCATCTCGCCAAAGAAAAGCTGGGAAGGTGCCATAGGTGGTTTTTTAGCCACCATCATTATAGCCTTTATCATTCCTCACTATATCGATCGTTTGTCGTTAATTAACTGGTTGGTAATTGGTGTTATTGTTTCGGTAATGGGTACCTTTGGCGATTTGGTTGAATCCATGTTAAAAAGAAGTGTTAATATGAAAGATTCAGGTTCACTATTGCCTGGGCACGGAGGTGTTTTAGATCGTTTTGATGCTGTTATTTTTGCCGCCCCAATGGTATGTGGTTATTTAGTATTAATTCGTTTTTTCTTTTAAAAAGTATAAAGTAATTTAATTATGACAATTCATAAAGAGGGATATAAAATTATTTTGGTCGCTTTAATTGGGCTGGCTGTTGTTAATTTGGTGCTATTTTGGTTTGCTCCGCCAACAGCATGTTTTCTTAAATGGTCGTTACCAATCTCCATTGTGCTGTTCTTTTTTGTCGTTAACTTTTTTCGTAGTCCACGGCGCGAAGGGTATTTGCATGATAATGCTGTAATAGCTCCTGCCGATGGAAAAATAGTGGTGGTTGAAGAAACTGAAGAACCTGAGGTGTTAAAAGGTAAATGCATGCAGGTATCCATCTTTATGAATGTTTTTAATGTTCATATTAACTGGTATCCGGTTAGCGGTATTGTTCAGTTTTTTAAGCATCATAGCGGCCGTTTTATGTCGGCTTATTTACCCAAAGCAGCTACCGAAAATGAACGCACTACCGTGTCGATAGCTCACGATAGCGGAAAAATAATTGTGGTAAGACAGATTGCAGGTGCTGTTGCACGAAGAATTGTTTGCTATGCTGAGGAAAATAATAAGGCCTTCCAAGGGCAGCAAATGGGCTTTATTAAGTTTGGTTCCAGAGTAGATATTTACTTGCCATTAGGCACCCGTATCGACGTAAAAGTTGGACAAACTATACGTGGGAAACAAACAATTATTGGATGGCTTGAATAATCTGATTTTTATTGGTTATCTATACAAAACGATCTTAACAAGCCGGATGATGCATTATTGCAAAAGTGCTGATGTTAGTTGGTTAAATTACAGGATCGGTACCATTGAGTATGATAAAACCTATCCACAGTTGGAATGTAACATAGACTTTCAGTAGAATAGAGGGTAATAACAATTCATTACGAGTCAGCAACTTATTCGCATTTTTAACCTGGTGCTCTAAACGTCTGATAATTTATTGTCGGTTTTGACTTGACCTTGGCTGTCTATAATCTAACACCCATGAAAATCACATCATCCACTTGTTCCAGATCCTTTTTCCAGTTATAGAAAGTATCTCTTATTAGCTGGTATTGTTCTTTCATTGGCTTTTTGTGGTTCTTTTCCAAGAGTTCTTTTACCGAAACGGTCATGAATTTTTTGCCGGCTTCACCACCAAACTGATCGGTATATCCATCTGAGAATAAATAGATGGCATCGCCGGATTTTCCGTCATATTCAATATTTACATAAGGCGTAGAGTCGTCTACAATAGAATCTCCAATACTTCGGCGTATGCCTTTGTATATAGTCAGTTCATTATTCAGAAATAGATAAACAGGTCTTCTGGCTGAGGCAACCCTGATTTTTTTGGTTTCCAG
Organism: uncultured Marinilabiliaceae bacterium; assembly: GCA_937920475.1. Lineage (GTDB taxonomy): Bacteria > Bacteroidota > Bacteroidia > Bacteroidales > Marinilabiliaceae > CALEUX01. Next base: position 7,744 of record CALEUX010000082.1, on the reverse strand, counting down.
TTCTACTTCCACAATGGAAATATCCATACCATCCTGTGTATTATCCTTACTGTTCTTTTGGAGCAGTATTTTTATTTCAAAATCGAGGCGATTTAATATGTCGGCAGGAGAATAAATATCGTCACGTTTTACAATATCGTTCAGTAATGTTGTGCCAATCATCGACATAAAAGCACCCGGAACACCATGGCCGGTACAGTCGGCACAGCAGAATCTGAATTTTCCCTTAGTTTCCTGCAGCCAGTAAAAGTCGCCACTCACAATGTCGCGAGGGGCAAAGAAAATAAACGATTCTTTAAACTTGCTTTCTAGAGCTTCCACCGATGGAAGTATGGAGGATTGTATTTTTTTGGCGTAGTTGATACTATCTGTAATGTCTCTGTTTTTTCGTTCAATTTCAGCTTTTTGTTGCCTTAAAATTACTGTTTGCGAGGCAACTTCCCGCTGTAATACTTCCTTTTGATGGCGCAGTTTTCTTTCTCTGATATTAATAATCATATAAATGACATAAACAAGAAGCGCCAGAATAAGCAAATAGAACCAGCTTTTTTTCCAAATAGGAGCTGCAATATTAATGCGAATAGAAAGAGGATCAGCATTAGGTACCCCATCAGCATTAAATGAACGAATCCGCAATATCCATTCACCATCAGGCAGGAAATCTCTTTCCCACCATGTGGTTGGCAAATCAATCCATTCGGCAGAAGCAGAATCACCATTGCGTTCAAGTTGATATTGATAACGAACGCCTTTAGGATTCTTAAAGCTGATGCCAATAAACTCGAACCAGAATTTGTACTTATCCTTATAAGGATAAGGGAGATTAATGATGTTGGTTATATCCTGATTTTCCCCCGAGATTCGGATTACTGTAAAATTCAGGTGCGGCGGAACTGTGTTATCGATATCCTTTTCGGGGAAATAGTTGATTACTCCCTGGCTTGATGCAAACCAAAGATTATTATCGTTGTCGGTAAAGGAATAATAGAAATCAGCACCCAGGTTCTCTTCATAGCCAAAAGTCCTTATTTTACCTGTTGTTAAATCAACGCAACTAAGTCCTGGGAAGTGAGTTACCCAGAGTTTGTTGGTTTTATCGGCAACTATGCTGTAACAAAAGTTTTTTGCCAGTCCTTCGGAAAGGCTAATATTTACCAGAGTGTCTTCCGAATACCGCAAAATTCCTTTACCCTGTGTGGCCAGCCAGATAAAACCTTGGCTGTCTTCAGTCATTCCATAAACATCCACCGGTGTTTGTGAGATTTTATGAACTTCAATTTTCTCATTTTCAATCCGACAAATGCCACTATTTTTTGGGCCTATCCAAAGCTGTTTTTTGTTATCGCGATAAACGAAATTAATGTTGTTGTGTGGAAGCCCTCTTTCGGTGGTCAGGTGTAGTACATTGCCTGTTTTTAAATTAATTTCAAAATAACCGCCAACAGTGGCAAGGTAAATAAAGTTCTCATTACCGGTTATACCTCTGATTTTTTTGCCGGTTATACTGGATGTGTAAAAATAAGGTTTGAAACTGTTGGTGTTGGCCTCCTGATAATAAAGACCATTGTTGCCCGATGCAACCCATAGTTTCTCATCTGGCGATTTATAAAACCCTGTAATTTCATCTTTGGGGATTCCCATCTCCTTATCGTAGAATTCAAAATCGGTAAAACAGTATGGGTCTGCTTTAATGAATCCATTTTCCAGGCCAATGTAAAGGGCATTCCCATTTTTGTATACAGCCCGGGCCTTATTGTCTTGAAAACCAATTGTGGAGAGGTTGTAAAAAACCATGCTTTCGTCCAGAAGAGCCGATAAGCCTCCTCCGTAGGTAGCAAACCAATAGTTTCCTTCGCTGTCGCAAAGAATATCCTTTACAAAATTATCGGACAGTCCGTTGGTAGTGGAGAATGTGAAAGATTCTGTAAAATCCTGACTCAACGGGTCAAAAAATAATTTAATAACGCCATTACCCCAGGTTGCAATGAGTAAATGCCCTTCATCTTCTTCAAAAATATCCTGAATATTTTCGGTTTGGATATTGAAAGTGAGACAAAGCCTGTTGTCAATTATTTGCTTTGCCTGCGATTCATCAATGGAATATCGGAAAAAACCCTCATCCTCAGTTCCAATCCAGTACTCTCCGGTTATTCCTTTTCTTGGAGTAATGGTGGTTACTGTTGTTAATGGAATTTCATTAAGTTCTTCAACTGTTTCAATATCACCATGATTGTTAACTGTAATTTTCATTAAGCCCTCAGATGTCCCTAATAACAGCACTTTTTCACTTATTGGATAAATGGAGTAAAAAAGCCGGTATCCAAGCTTCTCACTATCGAAGAAGGTGGTTATCTTTTGGTCTTTGCTAATTCTGATCGGGCCATTGTTTTGAACTACGCCCCAGATGTTCTCGTTTTTATCCTGACATAAATGACGTACCGGACTGTTGGTTCCGGGTATGCGAATTGGCGCAAAATGGTTAGAAATAGCGGTTACGGAGCCATTACTGTGTCCGGCCCATACCTTCCCGTCTGTGCCTATAAACAAGGAGGCAATAAAATCATCGGCCAGTGAATCGCGGGTAGAAAAGGTCTGGAATCTTATGCCATCGTATTTAACTAAGCCCTCTCCGGTTCCTATCCATAGAAAACCATCGGCTCCCTGGGCTACGCAATAAACAAAATTTTGGGGTAACCCCATGTTCGAATCATAATTCCTGAATCGGAACGACTGTCCAGTGGTCAGAAAGAAGATGCCGGCCAGAATGAATGTAATAAAACCTCTTTTCAGTATTTTATGATTCTGCGTATTCATCAGAAAAAAGTTTAGCAATCTTGTTGTTCTGATGAAACATGCATGAGTTCTTTGCTTTCTTTTTGCTCATGTATGTTTCATTCGGGAATATTTAATTTTAAAACGCTAATCCCCCTTTGCTATTTCACAGGTTGCTTAGGTTTTATGCCTATGCTGTATTTATATTTTGGAATACCTCCAATTGGAATACTGTAAAATGGCATCAGTTCTCCGTACTGGTTTTCAAGATAAATTACAACATTATTGTTACGAATATTGGCACTTTTGTTCTTAATCATCTGAATGTCGAGGGATGAATTAATATCATCCTTGCCAACCTGATGCAAGCTGGTGGCCCAGGAATTATCACCCGAAACAGCCATCCGTTCACCGTTTTTCGAAGGGGAAATAATTCGAATGATGCCGTCGTTGTCCCAGTCGAAATTACTTTGTTTAATGGCAATTACCCTGTCGTCAATATACGGATAAATATGGGAAACTTCGTTTACATTATCGTGCAATCTGAACTTGTATTTGTAATAAAATGCAAACGCGCCTTCAATGGCTCTGTTTTCATCTTTGCTGGTGCTCAAAAAAAGCCGGTAAAGGTTCCCGTCGTCGCCAGAAATACCTTCGGTAACAAATTTAAATACGTATCCTCCATAATCGCTGAGTAACTCACCTTCAGAGGGATTAAAGGGGCCAAAGGTGTACCATTTGCCATCGTATCTGGCATCTTCGCCAAACGTTCTGGATGCCAGCATTGTTCCGCTTTTGTAATTTCCGTCGCGTTTAATTCGTCTGGCATCTTCGTTGGAGCAGGCTCCTTTTCCTCCAAAAACAGAGAATGTTGTCCGGGAGTTCCATATGCCCTGTTGTTCATCAAATGTTCCTCCAATGTCGGGGTCGTAAACCCTAATAAATAATGGGCCTTGGTATGTTTCTGGTACAGAGAAGAAAATAATCTGGATAAAGTCGTCATCACCCCAGGCTGTATCTCCATCTTTACCAAATGTAACCAATGCATGAATGTTTTCATCAATGGCAGGCACCGGTTGGGCCTTAACAGATAAAAATGCAGATAAGGCTATAATTAATCCAACTATTGATTTTCTTATTAAAATCGGCATAACACAAGAATTTACTATTCAACAATTATGTTCCGGTAAGAACATATTTTTTGGTTTTCACCCCAATAGGCTTCGCAACGTATCGTGTACTTTCCCTTTTTTCGGAAAATATGAGATATTGTTTCACCAATTTGCTTTTCTTTTTCGCCCAAATCCCAGAAGTATTGAATGTTTTCTGCATCATCAAACCCGGTTAGCATAGCTTTTATAACCAATGGCTGGTTGGCTTTTATGGTTTCGGGTAATGAAAAATAAACTTGTTGGGGACGTTCCAGTGGCAAATCATAACTGGCAACATTGTATTGCTGCTCACCGGAAACGGCATCAATAACATTTAGATTGATATGGTATATGCCAGGACCTGGTAAACAATGGTCCACTTCGATGCCTTCGGCCACATGGCCGTCGCTGAATTCCCATCTGTACTTTAATGTTTGGGTTTCAAGAGCCTCGGCAGTTTCTTCGAAGAAGGTGAAACAATAATTTTCTTCTACTACTTCTTCTGCGTTTTCGCAAAATTCAATTTTATAATTGAAGTGGTAAATATTGTCTGAGCCATCGCGGTTTGAAGCAAAGTAGCCCGATGTTTCGTTGGGAAAGATGTAGCAACTGAAATCGTCATAAACAGAATTAATAGGTGCTTCCAAACGAACTGGGGTTGTCCATTCGTTATTAAGTTGTGTGGAATAAAAAATATCAAGTCCGCCTAATCCCTCGTGCCCATCGGAAGCAAAATACAGTTTCCCGGAAGCATTATAAAATGGAAACAGTTCACTGCCGGGAGTGTTGATGGTATTTCCAAGGTTAACAGGAGTGCTCCAGCCTTCCGCTGTGCGGGTACTCATGTAAATATCAGTTTTTCCGTAACCTCCATCTTTATTGGAAACAAAAAATATTGTTTTACCATCGTTAGAAATAGCAGGCTGACCAAATGAGAATTCCGAATTACTCGAGAATGGTATTGGAACATAGGTGTCCCATTTGTTTCCGGGCAACTGGCGCGATTCGAAAAGCCCCAATGGAATCTCTCTTTTACTGGTACGGGCATTACGCAAATTTTCAACCTTGTTGAGGGTAGCAATATGAAATAGTCCATTTGAAGAAAATGCTACAGGCCCGGACGGGAGCATGGTACTTTGTACTGGTTGATAAAGACTGGCTTTTCCAATTTTGTCCTTTTTTAAAATGGGTGCTCTGTAAAGGTTATACAAATGCTCCATTTCCTGGTCGAAAACATTTACCAAAACTGAATTCTTCCGGTTGGATATAAAATAGAGCATTGAGTCATGCACGAATGGAGCAATCTCACTGGCGTGGGTGTTAATCTGAATTTTTGTTGTTTCAATTTGCTGTGCCTGGAGAAATAGCCCGGGCCACATCAAAAGTGCCAGCACAATCAGCTTATATGGGTTTTTATGTGGTTGCATACAAAATGGTATTTAGAAAAACTTAGGACTGGCTGTTGGAATTTTATACCCAAAATCGAACTGAATGGATACTTCGTGATTCCCGTTATTGAGGGTTCGCAAATCTCCGGTTGGGTAGTCGTAGCTATACGCAAAACGGAATTGTGGTGTTACCTGCCAGCCTACCATAGCAGTTATTTCTTTGTTGTTTCTATAGGTAAGCCCTGTCCAAATTATATCCTGAAAAATGGCTGTTGCCGAAATATCGAGTAAAGTATATTCATCCGGATTAAAGCGCAGCAACATGGATGGCTGCAATTTTAAAAAGCTGTTGGCTCTAAACAAATATCCTCCGGTAAGCATATAATCCGATTTGGATGGCTCAAAAAATGGCGCCTCAGGATCTAGAGAATTTTTATAAAATAAATCGGAGATTGAAAAACCTGCAAAGAAATCACGACCGTACCAGGCTACGCCAAATCCCAGTTGAGGATCCATTTCGGTTTCGTTTTCACCAAACGCAGGGTCATTAGGGTCGAGTAAGCTTACCTTGCTCCACATGGAACGCGATGATACAAAACCTCCGTTAATGCTAAATGCCAATTTGTTTTGACGCCCAACATTAAGTCGATAAGCATAAGCCAATGATACTCCGGTATTTTTTGCAATTGCAAATTCTTCATTGAAGAGGGTTATGCCGATTGCCACATTGTCGTTTTTTAAAGGCGCATGGGCCGAAAAAAACATGGAATAAGGCGAGTTGGGCACTGATGTCCACTGCTTTCGGTACGAACCAAACATTGATAAAACTTCATGCGAACCGGCAAATGCAGGGTTAATGGCATAGCGGTTGTGCATGTACTGGCTTAATATCAGTTTCTTTTGTGATGAAACCGTTAATGGTAACACCAGCATTAGTAGGATTAGGATTATTGATTGCTTCATGGTGTTAGGGTTACCTGTTAGAGCGTTTAATTACCAGGAAATCTTTAATGGGACTAATGCCATTACCCGAGAAAATGAAATAGTAATATCCGTCGGGGACTGGTTTTCCATCATTCCCAATACCTGTCCAGTCGTTTTGGTAGTTTCTGCTTTTAAAAACCACTTCGCCGGCCTGATTAAACACTATTAACTCATTGTTTTGAATATAAGGTGCTCCTATAATTTCAAAAGAATCGTTGATTCCATCTCCATTTGGAGAGAATCCTGTTGGGTGTTTTAAACCCTGCACTTCAATATTTACCTCGTCAAAAACTGCCGGACAAACACCGTTGGTAACTGTCCACCTGAAAGTTGAAGTACCTAAAGTTAAGCCTGTAATCTGTGAAGAGGGATCGTTGATTGAGGTAATATTCCCATTTCCATTAATACGGCTCCAGGTGCCAATCCCTACCAATGGCGCTTCGGCAGTCATGAGCGTTTCAAATTTCAGGTAAAGGCTTTGGTTATCGCCTGCTTTGGCTTCTATTGGTGCCTCCCACAAGGTTACTTTAACTTCGTCACAGGCAGTACAGATTCCTTTAGTCTCGGTCCAGCGCAAGGTGTAAGTGCCATAGCTGTTACTATAATCAGACCCGGGTATCGTAGAGTTAGTAAAAACGCCTGGGCCACTCCATTCTCCATTACCAACTGAGGCCACTGCTGATAACTTAAGACTTGAACCACATATCTCAACGTCGTTTCCAGCAAATGGAGTTGGCATTTCATTAACATCTATCGTAAAATTCATGGTGGTATAATCGGTATAACAACTATACGAATCAGTAATGCGAGTTATCTGGTAAGTTGTTTGAGCGGCCGGCGATAATGAAAGATTGGCAGTGCCGGTTGCTATGCTTGTAGATGCAGGTGTGGTTCCACTTAAGTAGGAAAGATTCCAGGGCGCAGTGCCGGTAAGAGAAAGGTTTACCAGGGCGGTACTGCCTTCACATATAACTGTTGGCGCGTTGATGATTGTTACGGTTGGTAATTCAACAAACCGCACAGTAACTTCATCAGAAGAGATACAACCCTCGTTATTGAGAGACCATGTAAATGTTTGAAGGCCATAATTAGCATTGGTAACAGTTACTCCTGATGTAGGACTATTAATGGCCGAGTAGGTAGTACCGGCAGGGCCTGACCATGTTCCGGTTCCGGTACCCGGTAATGCCTGCATTGTAAAGCTGTTTCCACATGCCACCTCATTGTCGGGGCCTGCATTAACGGTTTGCTTTAAGTTGGCTACAACTGCCTGGCCAGTCATTTGGGTTGAAGCGGCTGTACATCCGGTTGATGTATCTTCAATGCGTGTAATGATAAAAGTAGTTTCACCGGTAACATTGAAATCATGCAGCCATGAATGGTTGGAGTTGGTAATGCCATTAACATTCCAAATGTTTGCACCCGACTGATAACGAACGTCCCATGGGC
>CALEUX010000081.1 GCA_937920475.1 uncultured Marinilabiliaceae bacterium | reverse complement strand
CAAAAAAATCTGCCTACTATTGACCCGAACCGACGGGTGCTTGGTGTAATAAGGCCCAGCGTTGAAGTTACCGGTAGTTTTAGCAAAACCGATTATGTAGGGATTTTAGGAACTGTTGGAACGGTGTTGTCTAATTCGTATCCCATGGAGTTGGCTAAGCTCTTTCCGGAAATTAAGGTAGAGCAGGAGGCTTGTCCCATGTGGGTTCCTTTGGTAGAGAATGAGGAACACTTAACCGAAGGCGCCGCTTATTTTGTAAAGAAGAATTTGGATAATCTTTTTTCGCGCCAGCCCCTTATTGATACAATTATTTTAGGCTGCACCCATTACCCTTTGTTATTGCCAATAATTGAAAAGTTTGTGCCCCCTGGTGTTAAAATTGTTAGCCAGGGAGCTATTGTTGCTGACAGTTTGCGCAATTATTTAGAACGGCATCCTGAAATGGATGCTAAATGCTCTAAAAACAAACAACATACTTACTATACCACCGAAGACCCCTTGAAATTTAGCAATGCTGCCTCGTTGTTTTTAGGTAAAAAGGTTGAGGCCTTACCAATTGCACTTGGTCGTTAGCTCTTAGTTCTTAGCTCCTAGGTGTTAGCTCTTAGTTATTAAAAATTATGAACTGGATATCTTTGAACAATAAAACAATAAACTCACAACTAAGTGGTAGTGTTATGCCAATAAAAATTAAAAATGAGTGGTTAGCTTTTGATTGATAGTCTTTTAGGGTTTAGTAGCTATTTGCTGTGAATCAAAAACTTCTGCCTTCTGCCTTTCCGATAAATCGGAACTCCGCGTTGCTACGTCTGCCTTTTCTCTGATGACTGGTCGCTTTTAGTAACTCAATCCTCCTTATACCATCCGGCGTACATCAAATAGTTATTGGCAATTTTGTTTATCATCTCAGCGGTTTGTTGGGGCTCAATATCTTTAACTTTTTTGGCTGGAACTCCTGCATAAACACTGTTGGGTTCTACTATGGTTCCGGTTAATATCAGCGAATTGGCAGCAATTATTGAATTGGAGCCAATAACGGCATGGTCGAGAATAGTGGCACCTATTCCTATTAAAACATTATCTTCAATTTTTGCACCATGTATGGTAACATTATGGCCCACCGAAACATTATTGCCAATTTCGACAACTGATTTCTGATAGAGCGTATGGAGTACCGTTCCATCCTGAATGTTAACCTTATTGCCAATGCGAATAGAGTTAACATCGCCTCTCAATACTGCGTTGTACCATATGCTGCAATCATCTCCAATAATAACATCTCCAATGATGGTTGCATTTTCGGCCAGAAAAACATTATTTCCAAAAACGGGAGTAAATCCCCTTACAGATTTTATTAATGCCATTTTTATAAATTTTGGCTGCAAAGTTAGTAACTACAACGTAACAAATCGCTATTTAAATGGTTTGGATTATTGATAAAATTGTAATACAACCTGATGTTTGCTTTTGTTATTTCCCGATTAATCAGGTAAATTAGCAGACCTTTTTAAAGCCTTTTATCTGTGCTGTAAGTTATACAGCACAGATAATTAGTAAAATGAATAAATAAAGCTATGGGAAAAAGTTCAAAAGTAATTGAAGTTGATAAATTAGTAGTCAGGTTTTCAGGAGACTCTGGCGATGGTATGCAATTAACAGGTACATTGTTTTCACATACATCGGCCATTTATGGAAACGACATTTCAACCTTCCCCGATTTCCCGGCCGACATAAGGGCTCCGCAAGGTACCATTGGCGGTGTGTCAGGATTTCAGGTACATTTTGGTCACTCTGGTGTGTTAACTCCCGGCGATTATACCGATGTGCTGGTAGCAATGAATCCGGCTGCGCTTAAAGCCAATGCCAAATGGATGAAACCTGGTGGAACCATCATATTTGATGTTGATAGTTTTGATGAAAAAAATCTTCAGAAAGCAGGGTATAAAACCAACGATCCCATTGTGGAAGATAAACTGGAAGGTTTTAACATCATTAAAGCTCCAATTACTACTTTAACCCGCGAAAGCGTTAAAGGCATCGACATAGATAATAAAAGCATACTCCGAAGTAAGAATATGTATGCATTAGGTCTTGTTTATTGGTTATTTAACAGGCCAATTCACCATACCGAAGATTTTATACGTAACAAATTTGCCCGTAAGCCTGAAATTATGGAGGCTAACCTGCGTGTATTGCAGGCTGGTCATGATTATGGTAATATTATTCAGGCAGTTACACCTTCATATCATATATCACCCGCCGAAGTACGCAAAGGTATTTATCGCAACCTCAATGGCAATAAGGCCACTGCCTGGGGGTTTTTGTATGCCGCAGAGAAAGCTGGTCTTCAATTGTTTTTAGGCTCTTATCCCATAACTCCGGCCACTGAAATTCTTCAGGAACTCTCGGCTCGTAAAGATTTGGGCGTTAAAGTGTTTCAGGCCGAAGACGAAATTGCCGGTATTTGTACGGCCATTGGTGCCAGTTTCTCAGGGAGTTTAGGTATAACTTCAACCTCGGGACCTGGTTTGGCATTAAAAACCGAAGCCATGGGACTGGCTGTTATGGCTGAAATTCCTTTGGTAATTGTAAATGTTCAGCGGGGTGGCCCATCTACCGGGTTGCCAACCAAGACTGAACAGGCCGATTTGTTGCAAGCCCTTTTTGGGCGCAACGGTGAGAGTCCGTTGGTTGTTATGGCCGCCAGTACGCCGGTAAATTGTTTCGATTATGCCTACTTTGCATCCAAAATAGCGGTTGAACACATGATTCCGGTTATTTTGCTAACCGATGGCTTTTTGGCCAATGGAACACAGCAATGGCGAGTGCCCGACGAGGGAGATTTTCCCGATATCATCATACCAAAAACAAATCAAAAACCTGGTGAGTTTAAGACTTATCAGCGTGATTCTGAGAAACTGAACCGCGATTGGGTATTCCCGGGAACTGCCGGTTATGAGCACAGGATTGGTGGTTTGGAGAAGGATGCTGTTACCGGATGTGTATCGCACGATGGACTTAATCACCAGAAAATGGTGGAGATAAGGCAAGAGAAACTGGAAAGAATAGCCAACTATATTCCAAAACTTGAAATTGTTGGCGACGAAAATGCCGATCTGTTGGTGGTTGGATGGGGTGGAACCTATGGTCATCTGTTTTCGGCTGTGGAAGAGTTAAATGCAGAAGGCACTAAAGTGGCTTTGGCTCATTTCAATTATATTAATCCACTTCCTGCTAATACTGCCGATGTTTTAAAGCGTTTCAAAAAAATAGTGGTGTGTGAGTTGAACCTTGGACAGTTTGCCGGATATTTGAGAATGAAGCATCCTCAGTATCATTACCATCAGTACAATAAGGTACAGGGACAACCGTTTACCATACATGAACTGAAGGAAGCTTTTCTGGATCTTATATAATTTGTGATTACCAGATTTAATTTAACTCATTGTTCGATTATTAAATATCCCATTCATGGAAACAGATTTAAAACTATCATATACCGATTTTAAAAGCGATCAGAATGTGCGTTGGTGTCCGGGTTGTGGCGACCATGCTATTTTAAACACAGTTCAGAAAGCCATGGCTGAATTGGGTCTTAATAAGGAAGAAGTAGCCGTGATTTCAGGTATTGGGTGTTCATCGCGTTTTACTTACTATATGAGCACCTATGGATTTCATACCATTCATGGACGTGGGTCGGCTATAGCATCAGGTGTTAAGGCTGCCAATCCACGATTGAAAGTTTGGCAGGTAACAGGCGATGGTGATGCGCTGGCCATTGGTGGAAACCACTTTATTCACAGTGTGCGTCGTAACATCGATATCAATGTTCTGCTGTTTAATAACCAGATTTATGGTTTAACAAAGGGACAATATTCTCCCACTTCGAAAAGAGGATTTATTTCTAAAACTTCGCCATTTGGAACCATCGAACATCCATTCCGACCTGGTGAGTTAACGATTGGTGCACGGGGACATTTCTTTGCCCGTACCATCGACAGAGAACTGAAGCTTTGTGTGGATGTGTTTAAAGAAGGCGCTTTGTTCGAAGGGACTTCGGTTATTGAGATATTGCAGAACTGTGTTATATACAACGATCGTGTTCACGACGAGATTACTGACAAACAGTTTAAAGACGACCGTACCATTGTTCTGGAGCATGAAAAACCCATGATTTTTGGTAAGAACCGTGATAAAGGGCTCGTATTGGATGGTATTAAACTTAAAGTAGTTACAATTGGCAATAATGGTGTTACTGAAAACGATTTATTAGTGCACGATGCCGAATGTGAAGACAATACCATGCATCTGAAGCTGGCTAATATGGAATATCCCGAGTATCCTGTGGCACTTGGTGTTATTCGTAAAGTGAAAGCTCAGGTTTACGATCAGGCTATGGAAGCTCAGATAGCTGAAATTCAGAAAGGTAGTAAAATCAAAACCTTTCTCGATTTGGCCAAAGAAGGAGATGTCTGGGAGGTGAAATAGAGAAAAATACCGGATGTCAACGGTTTTAGAGTTGTGAAATTGTGTTTTTTGTGCAATTGCAGTTGCTGTTCAGATGGGCATATATAGTAGGTTATTATCAATTTTCCTGGTGTTAATGGTATGGGGGGGGACTAAGGCTCAGGTTGCTCCACCACGCTTAATACTTTTTTTAATTGTTGATGAACTTGATAACGACCAGTTGTTGATACTACAATCGTCGCTAACCGATAAAGGACTCAACAGGCTATCGCGCGAAGGGTTTCGGTTTATGTCAGTTGTGTCGCACGATTTTTCAGCTTATCCGGGAGCACGACTTACATCATTGATGAGTGGCGTTACTCCTGCGGTGCATGGTGTTGTTGGTGAGCAATGGATGGACCAACGCATCGGCAACTTTTCTGAGCTGCCTGCATTTAATCCGGTTAACATATTTAAAACGGGGCAATACAATATGTCTCGAAGCCTGCCCGATTACCTGAAAAGTGTTTTTGGGCCAGAGTCGAAAGTAGGAGCTATCTCTATAAATGCTCCCTGGATGGCCCATGCGCTTGGTTATAATCCCGATTATTTTTTTGCGTATAATCGCGCCGAAGGCTGTTTTTTTGATGTTATGCAATCGGGTATGGATACTACCTGGGTGAAGCAGTTTAACCTACGTTACAGTACCAATGGTTATCTTAACAGGCAATGGGGCCCTGTAAAAGATATCACCTCATATACAGAATATCGGTATAAAACTCCTGAGGCCAGAAGCGATTTCAGAAGTTTTTTTTACAGTATGAACGACGGAGGTATAGATGGCTATAAGTTTGGGAAAGTTGCAGCATCACCATTTGCCAATACACTTTTACGCGATTTTACCGTAGCATTTTTGGTGAATACCAGATTTGGCTATGATGATACTCCTGATTTGCTTTCAATTGCTTTTACTACGCGACCATTTATAAAAACCAATGGAACCATTCTGCCAGCCGAAAAGGAAGATATGATTTTGCGTCTGGATCAGGAGCTGGCCTCTCTCATCGACTTTTTAGATATTGACCTTGGGCGTGATAACTACCTGATGGTACTTACCGCAGCCGCCAATAGTGCCATTGACCAATCAACACATGGCGCTCAGGGTAAAAATACCGGGATATTCGAGAACCAAAAGGCAGCTTCTTTGCTAAACCTTTACCTGATGGCCATTCATGGACAAGGGAAGTGGGTGAGTGGCATTAACGATGGTGTTGTTTATCTTAACCGAAGTTTGATTGAAAGCAAAGGTTTGTCGGTTAAAGAAATGCAGGAAAGCGCCTCCAGGTTTCTGCTCGAGGTCTCAGGAGTTGCCAAAGCAATACCAGCATACGATTTGGTTTTGGAATCGCGGCACGATGCGCTTATTTCCGGTAATATTTTTCCACAGCGGGCTGGCGATATTTATATAACATTGCTGCCCGGCTGGCAAACACCAACCTCTGCATTAGGTACCAGACAGGATGGTTTCCCCGGACAGCGAACAATTCCGTTTATATTCTTTGGATGGAAAGCCAACCATGGTGCATGGTTTGATAATGTTAACAGCACTGATTTAATACCTCTGTTAATGAAAAGGGTGGGATTAACCCATCCATCAGCAGGGAAAATTAATGATGTACCTGCTTTTAAGTAGAAACAGGGGATGGTAATATACTTTCCCTTAGTATTTTGTTTTAATGCCCTTTGATTCGGCATTCTAATACAATCAATAGCTTAATACACTCCTTTCACCTTCATATCCAATAAGTAAACCGATTTTGAGGCAGTAATAAAAAGTTTGTCGCGATTTTTACCGCCAAAGCACACATTGGCAGTCCAACTCTCTGGAATGTGAATTTGATCAATTTGGTTACCTTCTTTATCAAACACCGTAACGCCATCAGAATTGGTTATATAAATATTGCCCAGTTCGTCAAGGGTCATACCATCGGAGCCTTTCTCAAACAGCAGTTTTTGGTTGGTTAAATGGCCATTGGGCATAATTTCGAATGAGTAGGTTTTTTTCGCGTCAATGTCTGAAATGTAGAGTAGTTTATTATCGGGTGTTCCAATAATACCGTTGGGTGTCTGTAAATTATCGGCAACACGTATTAATTCGGTTCCTCCCGGACTTAAATAGTAAACACATTGTGCATCCTGGGGTTTCTTATTATGATTCCACCATGGTCGTTGATAAAACGGATCGGTAATATAAATGCCGCCTTTATTGTCAATCCATAAGTCGTTGGGGCCGTTAAGCAGTGCCCCGTTGTAATTATCTGTCAATATGGTGATTGAATGGTCGGGTGCAATAGAAATAAGTTGGTTATACAAATCGGCACAGGCTACCAGATTCCCTTCATGGTCGAAAAACATGCCGTTTGAGCGGCTTGAGTTATCGAGAAAAACTGAAAAAGTACCATCCGCTTCGTTCCATTTAATAATTTGGTTGTTAGGCTGGTCGGTAAAATAAACGTTTCCATCTTTATCGGCTACAGGGCCTTCGGTAAAAGCAAACGCGCTGCTCAGTAAAACAGGCTTAGCTCCATTGGCTACAACACTCTTATCTTTGGGTTTTTGAGAACAGGATAGTGCCAGAATTAGTAAGGCTAATAAAGGGTAATACTTGAATATTTGCATAAATGAAAAATTAGTAAAGTAAATAGGATAATTTCTTTCTTGTCGCAATACAGCGAGATATCTCAGGTTGTATAATTAGCCTCTAATTTAAAACAAATAATGTACATTGCTTTTTAAATATGGGCAAATTTGTTGTTTTCAGTTTCTAATATGCTTGAGTATTTATTATTAGAATTATTTAGGCCCAATAATTCACGTAAATAATAGACAATTGTTTAATCCATTATTTTGACATAAATTACTATGGTGTTTATTATGAAAGTCAGGGCATATGATGGAGAAAAATAGTAATTTTCAAGAGTATGAAGTTTTTTTTAAGGCCTTGCTTAAAGGAAACCGAAAACTTTGTTCTCGTATAGTAAATACTCTGTTAAAACAAAAAAAAGATGTAAAAATTATTTATGAAGAACTTCTGAAACCTGCAATGTATGAAGTTGGTGTGCTTTGGGAGCGAAATAAAATAACAGTAGCCACCGAACATATGGCATCAGCTGTAACAGAAACCCTAATGAACGAGTTGTATGCAACCATTCCCTTCAGTGGTAATTATCCTAAAACTGTAATCATTGCTTGTATACAAGGCGAATTGCCTCAAATAGGCGCCCGAATGATTAGCGATGTTTTTGAAATGAATAATTGGCAGGTACATTTTCTTGGTGCCAATATGCCCAATAACGAACTCATTCGGTACATCGGTTTTACCAATCCTGATATGTTGGCTGTATCGGTCAGTTTATATTTTAATTTGCCTTCCCTCGAAGTATTATTACAGGTAATTCGCGAATATTACCCGGCAATTCGTATTGTAGTTGGAGGCCAGGCATTTGCTCGTGGAGAACAAGAGTTTCTTTCCAAATATAAAGTAATTTTTTTGTCCGATGTTATGAGTATGGACAGCTACTTAAAAAAAGTAAATAATGAATCGTGAATGGTTAATAAAATCAGCAAAAGAATTAAAGCAGCTGAAACCACAAGTTGCAACTGTTTACAGCCAGCATACTGATAAACTTGTTGCTATTGTTAATGAGTTGTTGCTTCAACGCGCCGATTTAACAGAATTGATTGGCAAAAACAATATTCAAATGATGAAGGATAACCACGCCAACCATGCCCGGTTTATGCTATCAATAATGAAACATTATCAGCCAGAGGTTTTTGTTGATACAATTCTTTGGGTTTTTAGGGCATACAGGAGTCGTGGTTTTGCATCAACATACTGGGCGGCGCAGTTAAATGCATGGACTAACGCCTTGAATGAGATACTTTCGCCCAATGATTATGCTGAAATATTTCCGTATTATAACTGGTTAATAATAAATATCCCCATTTTTGTTTCAGTTTCAGATGCCCAGCAAACTTCATCTGATTTATTTAAATGATATATTACAAATATGAGCGGATTATCTATTTTGGAGAGCTGGAAAAAGGAAATAGTCGAAACCTGTACTATTAACGAATCAGTTTGTATTGCTGTTTTTAATTTGAAAAAAGAACTGGTTTATGCCAATGGAGCTATGCGTGGGCTGTTTAAGGGAGAAGCCTCAAAAAGCATAATTAATCCCTCTCTTGATGTTTTGTTGTCAAACGAAGCTGTTAAGCATTTGGTGTTTAATGGCTATATGACAATTGGCGATAACTATTCCATAAATAATTCCATAGAGGTACAAGTTTACCGGAAAGAAAATGAGATTTTGATAGTAGGAGGGATGCCATTTCAACAATTCATCGAGACCAACCAATCAATGCATCGATTGAATCGTGAAAATATTGATCTTCAACGTGAATTGATTCGCGAAAAGCGAAAATTGGAGCAAACTCTTGAACAATTCAATGCTGCTAATATTGAATTAAGGAGGCTGAATACCGATAAAGATCGTTTTATTTCCATTTTAGGTCATGATTTGAAGAATCCATTTAACGGAATTATAGGCTTTCTATCCTTATTAAAAGCTAATTTCAGAAGGTATGATGATAATAAACTGGAACATCAATTATCAATGATTCATAAAACAGCTCAGCAAACCTATAACCTGCTTGAGGATATTCTTAGCTGGGCACGTGCCCAATCTTCATCTTTTCCATTTAAACCTGAGTGGTTGAATTTTAATAAAGTTAGTAATGAGGTGGTTAACGAGTTGGGGTCTTTGGCAATAGCTAAAAGTATTTCTATAAACTGCATAAGCAATGAGGACGTTTTGATTTATGCCGATTTGAATATGCTTAAAACAATTCTACGCAATTTAGTATCCAATGCCATAAAATTCACCCGGTTGGATGGAAGAATTCTTATTAGTGCCAAAAATGAGAATAATAGTACTGTTGTTTCTGTTGAAGACAATGGAATTGGCATGGAACCAGAAATTGTCGCAGATTTATTCGATTTAACCAAAAAGTTTTCAACCCGGGGTACAGCCGGCGAGCATGGCACCGGAATAGGTTTATTGTTATGTAAGGATTTTGTAGAAAGGCATCGAGGACGTATATGGGTAAGCAGTAAAACTGAAGTTGGTACAATTTTTAGTTTTTCTTTACCCAAATAATTGATAAAATTACTTTAAATTATACTTTTCATATTTTGTTATTCATGAGTACAACATCAGCCTATTCCATTCAAAAAATGATTGAATATTTCAGTCCCGATGCCAAAAGGATTAATCATGCACTTAAAGTATATGGGTTTGCCAAATGCATAGCCGGCAATGAAAATGTTTCTCCGTTCGCGCCAACGCGGAAGATTATCTTGCCGGAACTTTACTTTGAGAAACAACAGAATTAAGAACGAACGATTTATTCATAATCAACTTAACCATCATTGGGTCCAATGGTCGCATAAACAGCTCTGTATGCATTAGATAGGTATATCAGCAGGTTACAACGATGTCGGCACAACTCTATTTATCAAATACGTAATCCATTAGTTTTAATTAGAGTTTTTGTTTATTTTGCAAACATTAATCATAAGTTAATTTATAACATAAAGTTCAAGAGGAATGGTATTGAAGTTAAGTACTTTAATACATTTCCTGCCTTGGATTTATTTCCTTTTTTATAACAAAGCATAACCAAAAAAAACAATACTATGCAATCTTTCATCAACTTAACTTCCATTTCCTTAATTACACTGGTACTTTGTTTTACTGGATGTAACCCCGGAGCCAATCAAAATCAGGAGCCGGTCATTAAAACTTCATATGGCGTTATTTCGGGAAGTATAGACGAGGGGATCTTTACTTTCAAAGGAATTCCTTATGCCAAAGCCAACAGATTTATGCCGCCACAAGCCCCTGATGCCTGGGATGGTATTCGCGAGTGTGTCTCCTATGGGCCGGTTGCTAAACAAATAGTTAGCTGGATTGATGAGTCGAAAATGGATGAAAAGGAACTGTTCAGCGTAAATGTTTGGACTTCAGGAATATTGGATGGTAAAAAGCGTCCCGTAATGCTATGGTTGCATGGTGGAGGATTTCATGTAGGTAGCAGCAGTGACCCCATGACCGATGGTAAAGCTTTGGCAAAAAAGGGCGACGTTGTTATGGTATCAGTTAACCACCGATTAAATATTCTTGGATTTCTTGATTTGTCGGCATGTGGATCCAAGTATGCCCAATCGGCAAATGTTGGTATGCTCGACATTATTAAAGCTCTGGAATGGATTCAAAATAACATAGAGAATTTTGGTGGCGACCCATCTAATGTTACCATTTTTGGAGAATCCGGAGGTGGAGGCAAAGTTGGTACGCTAATGTGTATGCCAGCAGCAAAGGGCTTATTTCATAAAGCAATCATTCAAAGTGGAACCCTGATAAATGTAATGACCAAAGAAAAATCAGCAGCACTCGGTATCGCAGTCCTCAACGAACTGGGGCTCACTGCCGATGATGTTGATAAACTTGACACTATTCCATATCTCGACCTTGTAAAAGCAGGAAATGAGGCAATTTTAAAGATTTCTGGTCCACGAAAACCCGGTTCTCCAACAATGTTTGGTTTTGCACCATCTGCCGACGGAGAAATATTGCTTCAGCAACCTTTTAGCCCAGGCTTTGCATCCATTTCCGACAATATACCTCTTATGATGGGAACCACCCTCAACGAATTGGTAAATACAGCCTATGCCGAAAAAGACCTTACTCTTGAGCAAGCCAAAGAAAGGCTAAAGGCAATATATGGTGATAAAACCGACCAATATATTGAAGTTTTTGCCAAGGCATATCCTGATTATGCACCACAAGACCTTCTCTCAATTGATCCTGTTTTCAGACCATTTACTATTAGAACGGCCGATGCAAGGGCATTACAATCAAAAGCTCCGTTTTATGTTTATTTTCTGGCATGGAAAAGTCCGGTTGATGATGCTACTAAGGGCTCTTTTCATGGATTGGACATCCCTTTGGCATTCAATAATGTGGATTTGAAACCCGAATGGACAGGAACTTCAGATGAGGCCTATAAGTTAGCTGATATAATGAGTTCTGTGTGGATAAACTTTGCTAAAACAGGAAATCCCAATGTGGCGGGGAAATTGCCCGAGTGGAATATATATACTGCTGAAAATGGCGTTACAATGCTTTTTGATAATAGTTGCAGAATAATTTATAACCACGACAGAGAGTTGATGCACTTCATTAATCCCCTCAATTATTAAAGTTGAATTGGTGGTATTTTATTTGAACTAAGCGAGGCTTTGATTGTTATAATTCTAATAGGCTGCAAGTTACGTCTGCTGTTTTTGAGACATGTTAGGTTATAATTATAATTTATGAGGCTGTCTAAAAAGTCGTTAGTGCGACTTTGTGGTAACCTTTGAGTCTTTTGTAGTAAACTTTAATGGTTGAACCACAAAGGAAAACATAGTAGTCACCAAGGGGCACAAAGGAAAAAAGGAGGTTGATATCTTTTTAGACAGCATAATAACAAAACGTTATAATATCAACACTATAATATAAAATTGGCAATATGGCTGCCTGAGTTTTCGCCTGACAGGATCCATCTTGCCTTAAAACTTTTTTTATGATGCAAAAACTTACAATTCTATCTCTTGTATTGTTGCTTTTAGGAGCATGCAATAATGATTCGCCTCAGGAATTGGTGCTAAACGATCTGGAGTACTTCGAAACGCAAGGAGTTAACATACTTGTGTATAGCAATCTTTTTACCGGAGGTTTTAACGATGAGAAAAATGCCGGCATTGAATTAATTCATCATGGTGTTAGAACTTCACAAGGTGGTGCTGTGCGCCTTTCAAACACTCCTGAGCAATGGGATCTTGTTCCGGCCGTTTCAAACCGTTTGGTAAACCGTGAAATCAATACCATTGAGGCAACCTTAAGGTACGAACATTACGATTTTGATTCGCGTGTAGTTGTTACAGCCAAAGGAACAAGTGTTGAAATTTCTGTTTATCTTGATAAGCCAATTCCTGCCGAACTCGAAGGTGCTGCTGGCTTTAACCTTGAGTTTCTTCCTTCTCAATATTGGGGTAAAACCTATTTGATGGACGGGCGCCTTAATCGTTTCTCTCGCTATGTGGTAGGTAATACAATAACCAGACCCAACAGCGAAAAACTAAAGCAATTCAAAGGGTATGTTACTTCCGACGACAGAGGAACAGGCACATTTATCGATCCGCTACCGCTCGAAACCGGCCGTAATATTCTCCTTGCACCTGAAGATCCAGAACGTACAGTGAAAATTACTTCACATGATGCCGATTTAATGCTTTTCGATGGCCGGGTATTGGCACAAAACGGATGGTATGTTGTTCGAAGTATACTGCCAGCTGGAAAAACCGGCAAAGTTTTAACATGGACAGTTGAACCAAATGCCATTAAAGGCTGGATAAGAGAGCCAAACATTGGATTCTCACAGGTTGGATATCGTCCATCTCAACCAAAAGTTAGTGTTATTGAACTCGACAAAAAGGACAAACCCCTTGCAAAGGCGTCGATTTTTAAGTTAACCGACAATGGTAAAGCAACTGAAGTATTCAGCGGTAAAATTGAGCCTTGGGGCGACTATTATAAGTATCACTATGTAAAATTTGATTTTTCTGCCGTTAATACTCCTGGTATTTATTATATCCAGTATGGCGACTTTAAAACCAATAACTTTATTATTGAAGATAACGTTTACGATAAAATCACCGATGCCACCAGCGACATATGGATTCCGATACATATGAACCATATGTTTGTTAAGGAAGCATACAGGGTATGGCATGGGGAGCCTTTTAAAGAAGGTTATCGCCAGGCTCCGCCAAAT
This sequence comes from uncultured Marinilabiliaceae bacterium, assembly GCA_937920475.1. Taxonomy (GTDB): domain Bacteria; phylum Bacteroidota; class Bacteroidia; order Bacteroidales; family Marinilabiliaceae; genus CALEUX01. The sequence continues at coordinate 2,704 of CALEUX010000081.1, read as the reverse complement.
ACCGACCATTTCGACCTTCACTGGCAAGGCCCAACTACCGACACTAAATTTAAGGCTCTGGAGTTAATTCCGGGACTGAATGTTGGCGGGTTTTTCGATGCCGGAGATTTTGATATTGAAACAGGTGCAAACATTGGGGTTGTACAAAACTTTGTTCAAACATGGGAATATTTTAAACCCTTACGCGACCAAACTTTTGTCGACCAGAAGCAACGTTATGTTATGCTTCATCGTCCCGATGGAATTCCCGATATATTGCAGTTTATCGAGCATGGAACATTGCAATTGGTAGCGCAGGCCGAAATAATTGGTCATATGGCACAAACGCTATCAAATTCTGTACTTGATAATTACCATCACTTGGGCGATGCAGCTTCAATAACCGATGGTCTACCGTTTAATCCCAAGCTTGGTCCTTACGAAGTAGCCCCCGACGGCCGGTCAAGTGGCGTAAAGGATGACATGTGGGCATTTACAAGCCGCAATCCAAACCTCGACTTAAGGGCTGCAACCATGTTTGCCGCAGCAAGCCGGGCATTAAAAGGATATAACGACAATTTGGCTGAGAGGGCTTTGTTTCAATCAAAAAGGCTTCTTAAAGAAGCAACTGAGTTACTTGCCAATCGACCACCTCAGGAGGATGGTCCCGGTAGGATTAGCGGGCCTGCAGATATTGCCACCAACCTCCAACTTTTTATCTCTACCGGTGAGCAACAATATGCCGATAAATTTCAGGAACTTTTATGGTCTGCTCTGGATCGCAATGTCAGCTTTGTAATTTTAACCGCTCTGCATGGCATTCCTCACATGGATGCATCCTTTAAAGAAAAACTTCGTCCATATGTTGAAAAGTATAAAGAATACATCGAAGAGCTTGAAAAGGATAATCCTTACGGTGTGCCCATAGGCCTTGGGAACTGGGCCGGAGGCGGTGTTATTGTAAACTTTGGAACCACCATTTGCTTTGCTAATAAACATTTTCCGGATATTATTGATGCCGGCCATGCTTACAAAACCACTAACTGGCTTTATGGCTGTCATCCGTATCATAACTATTCATTAGTAGCAACTGTGGGAGCTGCCCGTCCAAAAGAGGTATTTTATGGTAATAACAGAGCCGACTTTTCATTTATTCCGGGAAATGTGGCTCCTGGTTTATTATTCAGGCAACCCGACCACTTTGAAAACTACGACGACTGGCCATTTTTGTGGGGACAAAACGAAGGCACCATTGGAGGAAATACCAGCTATTTAATTTTTGGTTCAGCTTTTAAGGATATTGTAAAATAAAAAATGAGTTTGTTAACATTAAAAACTATGAGCTGGCTTTGGTCCGGTTCATAGTTTTTTGTTTTATAATATGTTATCTTACATAGCCAATTTTAAATGGTAGAGCTAACTTACATCATTGGTCTTAAACTAATTTCTCCGGCTACTGTTCAACATGCAGGATTTTGAAGTTGGCGAAGTCAAAAAAAGTACAATGCAGTTTAAATTAACAAAGCAAGGAATCCCACCATATCTATAAAATTATTAACCGATGAAAACAACTTCTGAACATGATGAACGTATTGCAAAAATGACATTTGCCGCTGTTTATCCGCACTATGTTGCAAAAGTAGAGAAAAAAGGCAGAACCAAACAGGAATTACATCAGGTAATTGAATGGCTTACAGGTTATAATGATGTTGAATTGCAGAATCTTATTAATCAAAATGTAACTTTTGAATCATTTTTTAAAAGTGCTAACCTAAATTCAAATGCCGGGTTAATAACCGGAGTAATATGCGGCTACAGAATTGAAGAAATTGAAAACCCGATAACAAAACAAGTCAGGTATCTTGATAAACTTGTTGACGAATTGGCGAAAGGGAAAAAGATGGAGAAAGTTTTAAGGAATTCAAAAACAGGAAATAAAGACTAATCTATTGGTTATTCATTGATTTATTTAGCTGTTGAATTGCTCACTACATCCATAAACACTTCTAAAAGACCGGGATCTTTTTCCAGAGCATTACCAATTACAACCAGATCGGCGCCATTATTATAAGCAGTGGCCAGTTTTTCGGGAGAATTGATGCCACCGCCAATCATCAAGGGTATGGTACAGTTTTTCTTTACTTCAGAAATCATTTTTACCGATATGGGATTTAGCGCGCCGCTGCCAGCATCCATATAAATCAACTTAAGTCCCAGCATCTCGCCTGCCAGAGCTGTAGCAACTGCTATATCGGTTTTTTCGGCAGGAATGGGGCGGGTTTGGCTAATATATTCCACTGATGTTGGCATGCCTCCATCAATAAGCATGTAACCTGTTGGTATGGTTTCAATATTGTATTGCTTAATAAGTGGCGCTGCTACTACATGGCTGCCAATCAATAAATCTGGGTTTCGACCCGATATCATCGACAGAAAAAGGATGGCGTCGGCTTCGGGTGATATATGAGTGGGATGGCCGGGATAAAGCACTATCGGTATTTCGGTGTGTTGCTTTAAGTAATTAACAAGTGCCCCAATAGGGTTTGAAATTAAACTACCACCTACCAGAATTAGATGTGGCGGGCGTTTTTCAACGGCTTTAATAAAAGCTTCGGCCTGATTGCCTGAACATTTGTCAGGGTCGACCAGAAAAGCGATTTGTTTTTTTCCTGCTGATAAATTGGATAATATCTGGTTGTAAACTTTCACTATTTAAATTATTGAT
>CALEUX010000080.1 GCA_937920475.1 uncultured Marinilabiliaceae bacterium | reverse complement strand
AAAGGCCTTTAGCGCATACTCATTAAAAGCTGTTGTAAATATTACCGGAAAAGCGACTCTGGTTTGTTCAAATATCTCAAAACTAATACCATCGGCCAATTGAATGTCGAAAAAAGCTAAATCGGGAGTTTGATTTGAGGTAATCCAATTTATGGTTGATTTTACCGAATCGAGCATTGCCACAATCTGTCCGTCGGGAATTACAGTTTTAAGTAATCTGCCCAGTCGTTCAGCAGTAAGAGTTTCATCTTCAACGATTAGAATTTTTATGGCCATAGAAACAAGTTTCAGTTTCAGTTATAACATTAAAAGCTCCTTAGCTGTTAGCATTGCCAGTATCGGCAATAACAGGCAAACAGACTTTAAATAAGCCATTTTCATTTACAATACTAATTTCCCGGTTACTCAACTGAGCATAACGGCGGCCAATGGTTTTAAGACCAATTCCCTGGTTATCGATAATTACTTTACGTGGCTGATAATTGTTTACAACCATTAAATCATCGCCTACCCTTGTAATACTCACCTCTAATGGATTTTCCATGGATGCCTCGTTGTGCTTAAAAGCGTTTTCCAATAAAATTTGTAATGCAACGGGGACAACCATTCCTGATGAATCACTAATTTCGATATTCACCTGCAAGGCATCTCCCTGGCGGATTTTAAGTAAGCTGATATAGGATTTTACAAATTCTATTTCGCCTGTTAAGGGAACCAAATCTTTATCTTTCTGATGCAATACATACCGGTAAACATCGGAAAACTTTGATATAAACTCTTTGGCTTTAATGGGGTCGGTATCAACCAAAGAATCGAGTACACTCAGGCTGTTGAATAAAAAATGAGGATTAACATAACTTTTTAAGGCTTCGTATTGCGATGCCAATGCCTCTTGCTTTAATTTTTCCTCACTGATAAGCAGTTTTCTCCATTCCTTAAAAAAACGGGTGATGTAAAAAACACTTGAAATAACCAATGAAATAATTAACTGAATTACTCCAACCAGAATAAAATACTGCGGACGATCTTTAAAATGATATTCGGATATAAGAAAGTAGAAATAATGGTTAACGAGAACAATAACAATTGCCGAAATAATAATTGTTCCTGAAATATCCAGTATCAACGTTAATAACGCCCGTTTATGCCAGGGAAATATCCTTTCAAGAAAGAAGGTATAAACCTCATTTGATTTCCATAAGGAAAAACCGATTATTAAGGAATACAAAGCAGCTTTTAAAAAATAGTCGGATGATTTTAATATGGTGCCCCAACTAAAAATTAAACTTATTGATAAACCAATAGTCAAAACAATAAGGACATCGGTTAATGTCCTTATTAAAAAATGTTTGGTGTTTTTATAAAATCGAGGCATATTAAGTATCTGTTTAAATTTAGTTTTCTGGTTTTATTAAAAACTCTAAGATTTTTAGATACCAGACAGAAAGACGTGTCCCGGTTTTTCGGGAAAAGACTTAATAGAAATTAAAGATAAACAAGACAGTTAAGTTATTTTACTTATTTTAAGCATGTTACTTTTATATCTTTTGTCTAAAAGTCTTTTGTCTTATGTCTAAGAAATAATTTTAAACAGTTTCTAAATAGTTATGAGTTCTCTTAGATATTATTCTTCATCGCCACAACTGGCTATCATTTGGCGTGTTATTTCCACCCCCCAATGTGGCGCAATGCTTTTTACACCTGATGATTTCTCGAAACACTCCAATGCCTTTTTAAAATGAGGCAAAGCCTTTTTTGCTCCTCCTCCAAACATTTTTGGGGTGTGATAAACGTTCATCCCCAGTAAAAAATGAGCTCTGGCATTAGCCGGGTTCAGTTTAATGGCTTTATCGAGGGCATCGGCGGCCATACTGGAATATTTCATTCCACGGATGGCATTTACCTGAATTCGTCCCTGGTAAAGGTATGCCTGAAGCGCATTTAACTCAGACTTATCGCCTCCCAGTTCCATCGATTTTTTAATATCCAACTCGGCCTGGTCGAGAATGGCATCCTTCTTTTCGCCATTTTGCTCCCTAAAGCTGAGCATGATACGGGAATAAGCCAGATAATACTGCGGTTCCCAACGTTTTGGTTCAGCAGCAGCTATCCGTTCCAACTTTCCAACGCAAGCCTGAACTTCTTCAATGTTGGCTGCCTGATGTAGTTTTCCAACTGTTTCGAGAATAACTTCGTCAGTTGAAGGGTTAATAGCGTTTGTGCTTCCCCAAAAGTAAACTAAAATTGAAAAAATTAATACTGTTTTCATATGTTTATAATTTTATAATTATGGCCGGATGGAACTCGCATAATGAACTCTCAACCGTGTTTGTGTTTAACGAATCATGCCCGTTGCAATGCTTTTTATGATTTGATACGCAATCAGATAGTTAAAAATAATGCCAGCAGATAGAACCTTTTGGATTCGGCTGTTACAGGAAAGCCCTGATATACCCCATTCTGGTCGGGCTGATTAAAGAATCGGTATCCATAAATATTATCGCGGCCCAATAAATTACTCACCGAAGCATAAATAATGGCTTGCTTTCCCCAAATGGTTCTTAAATGACTGCAATTAATGCTAACATTGCTGTAATGTGGGGCCAGAGCATTCATAAAACCCGGCTTATTGGGATTATCATAAGGTCTTCCGCTTGCTAAAGTGGCCGACAATCCAAACTGAGTCGTGATTCGGTTAACCCAATATTTCCCTACCATCGACAATGAATGTTTGGGTGCAAATGTTGGCGTTGCCTTTACGGGATAATCACGGTATTTCCTTTCCGATGCCAGATAGGAATATGAAACCCAAAAGTCAAGATAACGAATGGTTTTTTGGTCGCGGTAGAAAATATCAAGACCTCTGGAAAATCCACTGCCACTGTTGTTATAATATTCCGGATTCCAAAACTCATCGGCATTAAAAACCACTAAGTTTTTGTAGTCCTTTAAATAGGTTTCGACACGAATTATGCGGCTGTTGCGTTCCCATTGATAATTCAGAATACAATGATTGGCCTGTTCGAACTCCAGATTGCTGGTAAACCGAAGCAACTCCTCTTCAGGCGTTTGGAAAAAATTACCATAAGCCATTGATATCTGACCATAAGTGGTGAGCTGATAAGCCGCCGATACCCGTAAGGCTGGTTTCCAATAATCGAGTAATGAACTATGCTCTCCCCTTAACCCAATACGTGTAGCAAAACGACTTAAAGGCTGCCATTCGGTTTCAACAAACAGAGCTGTTCCAAAATCGTGGAATTTACTTTGGTTCGAAAAACCCGATTCTGTTTCCTTGTAAATTTGCTTGAAACGGTTCAGGGTTTCTTCTGCTCCAATTATCATTTTCAGATTCGACCTCAGTTGTTTTTTTGCAGTTATTTTTGCCTGCACATTTTGGTTGGCTTCATCCACTTTGAAGTATTGCAAATCCAGACGATTGTCGTCGATAGTGAAGGCCAGACCACTTTTAATAAACCAGCCTCCCTTCATCTCACCCGAATAACTAACATTGGTATAACCATTTCTGTTATCGATGAACAACTTAGCCAGAGCCCCGGGATTAGAAGTGTTAGGAAAATCAAGTCCAAACCGTGAACGCGAGAAAGTTGAAAAAACTTTTAACATGCCGCCATTGTTCCATCTTTCACGACCACTTATTAAAAAACTGAGTTCCTGAGGCGCTGTGTTAAAGCCATGCTTTTGTGGTACTAAATTATAATAGGGCCCAAGATTGAAATAATTTACCCCGGCAGACAATGAGCGATTGTCATCACGAAATGTTTGGGTTACACCCTGCCCTACTGTAAGAAAGGACAATTCGGTTTGTGTACGCTCGGGAAATGAGTTGGTGGTTAAAATCAGTGCCGATGATAAAGCCTGTCCGTACTCGGCTGAGTAACCACCGGTGCTGAAGGTTGTACCGCTAAACAGAAAAGGTGAAAAACGTCCGCGCGAGGGCAAATCGGGCATGCTTGATGAATAAGGTTTTTTGCTCAACAACCCATCCACAAAAGTTTTCGATTCATATCCATCGCCACCTCTTACAAATAAGCGTCCATCCTCGCCCACAACCGATGTGCCGGGCAGTGCCATCAATGCACCATATATATCACCTTCGGCACTGGGGGTTGTAACAATATCGAGTGGATTCAGAGTAATGCTTTTCTTTTCGTCGCCTGCTTCGAATAAGCCGGCTGTAATAACCACATCGCCTAATCGACCAACAGCTGCTTTCATCACAATATTAACGGACAGAGGTTGGTTATTAAGTTCCAGAGATTTTTCATGCGCTTCGTACCCTAAAAAAGAGACCATCAGGATACTTTGCCCCAACAGGGATGTTTCAAATGAGAAACTGCCATCTGGTCCTGTGGCATCGCCATCAAATGAGCCTTTAATAAAAACATTGGCTCCAACCAAGGGCTCACCCAAAGCATCTTTCACAATACCTGAAACAATAGTTTGCGAATGGATTGCTCCATTGAATAATAAGGCAAAAAACAATATTGATACTGAAATTTTCATGATTCACGGTTTTCAAATTATCTGCAACAAAGTTGAAGCATAAAACCGCTCATAAAAATTTTAACAGGCTTACCTGCTAAATCAATGCGACTAATTGGTGAAAAAAGGGGATGAATTGAAGTGTTAGCAGAAAGATTGTTAGTTGATAAGGCTTTGGATTAAAACATCACTCTAATTCTTTTCTTTTTCAAATCTCTTAAGCTAAATTCATGCTCTAAATAATGTAGATAATTGATAGATGACCGACGCCCTGAGAAAATTCATTAATGCTTATACAGTGCTTGACACTGAAGATTTTGATACCATTTTAGAAAAACTGACCATTAAAGAGTTGCGTAAGAAAGAACATCTGGTATCAGCCGGAGAAACATGCAACGAAATTGCTTTCTTCGAAAAAGGGTATTTTCGCTTTTACCATTATTCGCCTGCCGGGGTAGAAATTACCACAGATTTCAGGTTTGCACCGCATTTTATTACTTCGTACACCAGCTTAATTACCCGCAAACCGTCGCAGGTTTATGTTCAGGCAATGGAGTCGATGGTAGTTTGGATAATTCGGTACAGCGATCTTATGAATTTATACAACAATCATCCAAGAATTGAGCGCTTTGGGCGAATAATGGCCGAACAGGTAGCCATTGAGAGTGAAAAGCATTTGTTCAGTCTTTTAAATTTGAATGCCGAAGAGCGCTATAATCATTTGCTTAAAGAATATCCTGACTATATACAAAACATTCCACTTCAATACCTGGCATCATTTCTGGGAATTAAACAGGAAACGCTGAGTCGCGTGCGTCAAAAACAAAGCAAGCCATAGTTTTTTTTGACATTTATCAAAAACAGAGTCGCAGATATACCATTAATTTGCATCGTTTTAAATCATAAAACCAAAACACGATGCAAATACTTGTTATAAATGGTCATCCTCACAAAGAAAGTCTTTGTGCCCAACTGGCAGAAAATTACCTGAAAGGTGCATTGCAAACCGGTAAAAATGCCCGATTAATACATCTGGCCGATTTAAATTTCAGCCTCAATTTAAAATATGGCTACCAGCAAAGAACCCCTTTAGAACCAGATTTACAAAAAGCCTGGGACGACATTCAGGCAGCCAACCACTTAGTAATGGTTTATCCCACCTGGTGGGGAACTTACCCGGCTCTGCTAAAAGGATTTATCGACCGTCTCTTTTTACCGGGCATGGCATTTCGCTACAGAGAGAACTCTTTGCTGTGGGACAAACTTTTAAAAGGCAAAACAGCACGCTTACTGGTTACCATGGACACTCCCAAATGGTATTACAAGTTAGTTTATTTGCAACCGGGGCATAACTCCATGCGAAAAAACATTCTTGAATTTTGTGGTATTAAGCCTGTAAAAATCACCTCGTTTGGCCCAGTAAAAACGGCATCTCAAAAACGCATTACCAGCTGGCTTCTGCAAGTCCAAAAATTAGGAGAAAGAGGTGTTTAAGTCAAATTCCAATTGAACAAACTAATAAAAATAGATGAAACGAGTCATGAGCAAGCCTTGCTCACACAGGAGAATAATTTATCCCGATTTCGGGAATTATTGGCGAGTTCTCCCGATTAATCGAGACAACCTGTTCCGCAGCGCGGAAAGCTATGTGACCATTAAAAAACAAATTATAAACAGATGAAACTGCTATCAATCATTTTTGCCTTGGTATTTATTACCACACCCTCCATTTGTCAAGAAGAAATGGAGGTGAAAAAACAGAATTGTGATGTTACAATTGGTTTAGAACTGGATGCATTCCCCTACCTTACAGGAGGTTATTATGGCTCAATGTGGCTTGGGTTAAAACAGAAAAATATACGTCTTCGCCCAATAATTGCAAAAGCAGATGTTCCTTCTTTTATACTTGACAAGGGGATTAAGCAAAATACAATAATGGTATATGCCTTTGTATTAGATTATTTTTTTAAACCCGATTATAAAGGGTTTTGGATTGCACCGGGTATTGAATATTGGGATGGAAAAGTTAAAAGCTCAAACAACTTTAAGAGTAACTATAACCAATGGATTTTCACAGCCGGAGGTGGTTATGTATGGAAATTCTATGGTAATCTATACCTGAATCCTTGGATAGCGGGTCATTATAGCATCAATAGTTCAGAAAAAATCATGGTTGGAGATACATATTTTAAACCCGCCCGATTTATCCCCGAAGCATCGATTAAAATAGGCTGGCATTTTTAATGTGGTTAAAACAACAAGAGGCTGTCTCATAAGTTTTTTTAAGGCTCTGAAAATTGAGTATTTGAAAAACTACTCGGGTAGGAGTACGAATAAAAAGAGGGTGTCTCTGACTTTTGAGACTCCCTCTTGTTTATAATTAGAATCCACAGGGTAATCAGCAGAAATTTACACCAATAAAACCTTTTGCTGGAAATACACCTTAAAAATTTCCATTAGCACAAAAGAAATGAGATGGTTAACACAAATTCACACCTAACTTTTATGTTTTCTGTTTTCCCCTGTGGATTTTTCTTTTCCGTTTCAAAATTAATAAAATCAATCTATTATTAATAACTGACTTTATAAATTTCGATAAATTAATTAAAATTTACCCTTAGTGCATTTCCGGGTTTGATGAACGCTGATTAATTGTGATGGGTCATATCAAATTTAATCTTTTTAAGTTCATCCAAATCGTGTATGGGTCGCTCCAGTTCGAAAGGAATTGACTTGCCCGAGAATGTTTGGAAATAAAGAATGCAGGCGTCTCTCCACCAAATGGCTTCACGGGTTTGTACCTTCATTTTATATTGAATCTCCGAAAATCGTTGAGCATCAATAATACCTTCCAGCATGTCCCACTTTTTCTGAAACAAGCGCACATCTTCAACCCCTTCGTAATATTTGTAACAAATAGCATCCCAAAGGGTTTTACCCGACTGCAACCTGTAATCCCAAGGCAAATGATGAAACCATAAAAGTAGATTTTCGGGACAGGTATTTGGGTCGTTGTAAAGTTCTTTAAGCGGGGAAAAATATTGCTCTACAGCATTACTGCCTTTGGTTGTACGGTTGAAACCAATGCCAAAGCTGCTTGCTTTATGATAGTAGCTTGGTAACCAATCGGGACGTGCGCCAGGGATTTCAGTCCATGGTTCAGGGCCGTGATGATGGCTCCAGCCCATAAGGTGATGCAAACCAAGCGGAGTCATATAATTCACCACCGATTCGCGCGACCGCATCATAATTTCACTAACCGGTTTTACAAACGCCTGATCGTGGGTAAACGTCATATTAATCCATTCATTGGCAATAGTTTCTGACGATAATTGATGATTCCATGCCAATCGTCCATAGGCATACCAATTTGATTGTGCAAAATGGTGCCCGGTCCAGTTTACATCGCGACCAATATTAGCCACCCCTGCTATTGCGGTTAACTTATGGGGATAAATAGTTCCATCGGTGGTTTTGGCAACCGTAGAGCCAGCCCCTTTACACCATGTATCAGCATCCAATGTTTCTTTCCACATGGTGGATAAGTAAGCCAGGTGGTTAGAAAAGCCCAGATACTCCTGAGTAATTTGAAATTCAACCATTAAGGGCGTTTTTTCCATGGCTCCAAACAATGGAGAAAAGGGTTCACGGGGTTGAAAATCAACAGGACCGTTCTTAACCTGTACAATAACATTATCTTCAAATTTACCATCGAAAGGCATAAATTCGTTGTAAGCCTGACGAGCCCTGTCTTCCTGGCCCGGTTCGTAAACAAAAGCGCGCCACATTACCACACCTTTATAAGGCTTAATGGCTTTGGCTAACAAGTTGGCGCCATCCACATGTGTGCGGCCATAATCGTGAGGCCCGGGCTGTCCTTCTGAATTGGCTTTCACCAGAAAACCGCCAAAATCAGGAATTCGGGCATATATTTCTTTTACTTTTTCCTCCCACCATTTAACAACATCCGGATTGAGTGGATCTGAATTTTTCAATTTACCAATTACGGCTGGCGAAGCCATATTAACCGACATGTACACTTTAATATTGTAGGGGCGCATAATTTCAGCAATGCGGGCATATTTCTCAATATATTCGGCAGTAAGTGCCTCTGGAGCAGCATTAACATTATTCAATACTGTTCCGTTAATACCAACTGAAGCATTGGCCCGGGCGTAATACACGTATTGATTTTTGAGTACGGTTTCATTTTCCGGGCGGTTCCACCAAATAGAATGACCAGCATAACCGCGCTCTACAGTTCCGTTTAAATTGTCCCAATGATTGAGTAACCTTAGGTTATATCGAGGCACCTCAACTACATTTAATTGAGCAATATCATCACCTGTCTGCATTCTGCGTATAAGATCGAATGTTCCGTAAAGCAATCCGGCATTGCTATTTGCTGCAATTACCAAAATATTACCACCTTTAACAGAAACTGAACGCATGATGTAGCCCTCATCTCCACATTTCTCCAATTCAGAGGATAGATTTAAATCCCTGATGGCACGATGTTGATCTGTACCAATTAGTAAGGTACCGGCAACAGGTTTAGTAACTTTTCTCAGCGGTTTACCAATTAAACCTGAATAAGCCATCATTATTTCGCTTTCAGCAGATTTTACAATTGCACCTTCGCCTGCAACCATAAGGGAACTAATACCTTCAGCATATTTTTGTTGCAATTGATTGGAAAGTGGTAAATACCTCAACCAAAGATTTTCTCCCGTTTCAGCTAAAACTGTTAATGGTAATATCAGAATCATTACCAGGAAAAATAAATTCAATCTTCTCTTCATGTCCATCGTTTTATATATCATTAATTTACAACACTTGCTTACCGACAAACAAATTCACCCTTAATATAAATATTTTTTTCCAAAACAACCCCGTTATTAACAAGCCCTGAATCGGGCTGTTGCCCTCCAACGTAAATTGTCACCGGCCCAGAATAAACAACTTTGTTATAATCGGCATGATATAAGCCGAATTGCTGCGGCGTTAATCTGAAAGAAACTGTTTTAGACTCTCCCTTTTTCAGGTGAATTCTTTTAAACCCCTGAAGGCTGCGAATGGGCGCATTGCCATTACTATGGTGGGTAATATAAAGCTGCACCACCTCATCGCCATCTATTGTTCCGGTGTTGGTTACATTTACACTAACATCCAACCCTTCATCGGCAAGCATGGTCTCGGCCATGGTTAAATCAGAATACTTGAAACTTGTATAGCTTAACCCATAGCCAAATCTGAATAAAGGCTCTTGCTGCAGATATTTATAAGTTCTTCCATCCATATTATAATCGTCGAAAGGAGGCAATTGATTTACCGATTTATAAAATGTAACCGGCAATCGGCCTGAAGGATTATAATCGCCAAACAAAATATCGGCAATGGCATTTCCTCCCTGCTGACCGGGATACCAGGCTTCCAAAACAGCAGGCACGTTCTCTGCTTCCCAGTTGATGGCTAACGCACTACCGTTGAGTAAAACAAGCACTGTAGGTTTTCCAAGCGCCATAATGGCCTTAATAAGTTCAGTCTGTTTCGAAGGCAATGCTATTTCGGTACGGTCGCCTCCTTTAAAACCCGGAACTTCTACATCCATTTCTTCACCCTCAAGCAAAGGACTCAAACCCATACATAAAACCACCACATCCGATTTTTTAGCCAGCTCTATTGCTTCCTGCTTTAGTTTCTGGCATGGTTCGTCCCAAACAAGTTTGGCCATGGGATAAGTGCTTTGATTTTGCTTGTATTCCATGGTAATTTTATATGGAGTTCCGGCTTTTAATGACACTTTTTTGAAAGTCATTTCCGGACGATGAATGCTTTCGCGCTGAACCAGTTCCTCGTCATTCAGATAGAGCGTAAAACCTGAAAAGCCATCACCACCAATGAAATGTTCGCCACTTTTACGTGGTACCAGATAGCCACTCCAGCGTATCGAAAACTCATCAGGATTGATGCCAGATTTTGGAGCCTGATTCCACCATGCAAAATCAATGTTGGTATCGATGCCAACAAAAGATGGTTTGCCTTCGAAACTAGCGTTATTAAAATACTCAGCCTTTAAGCCGTGTTGTTTTAAATGAATATCTGCAAACAAAAAATCGGAAGGTATAATCTTCATAAAAGGAAAACCCTCGGCCCAACGGCTTCCTTGTGCATAACGAACATTAACACCCGGGAGTTTTTGTTTAATTCCATCAAACAGGGTTATTAAATTGGGTGAAAAACCGTTATAATTACCAAGCAATGCATCGGCATTATGGGCATTTGGACCAATTACAGCTACGCTTTTAACATTTTTACTCAGCGGCAGTATATTATGGTTGTTTTTAAGCAGTACTATGGATTTTCGGGCTGCGTCCAAAGCTTTTTGCTGATGCTCCTGATTATGGACTACTGTAACCGGAATATCGGTAAACGGCACCATTGATGGCGGATCGAACATCCCCAGTTTCATACGGGCAACCATCAGCCTTTTAACACTCAAATCGATGTAATCTTCGCTAATGAGTCCTTGCCTGACGGCATCAACAAGTGCAGGATAGGATTCACCACAATTGAGGTCGGTGCCTGCTTTAACGGCTTTTGCCGAAGCTTCAAAAACATTTGCCGACACCTCATGATTGCCAAGCTTGTAAAAATCCTGAATGGCGCCACAATCGGAAACCATATAACCCTCAAAACCCCATTCATTTCTTAAAAGATCATTAAGGTATTCGCTGCCACAGCAAGGATCGTCGAACAAACGGTTGTAAGCACACATAACAGAATAAACACCTGCCTCCTGAATCACCTTTTTAAAATGAGGAGTATAAGTTTCAACCAAATCGCGCTGTGATGGGATTGCCTGGAAACGATGCCGGTCGGGCTCCGGACCACTGTGAACCACATAATGTTTGGCTGTAGCTATCAGCTTAAAATATTTTGGGTTATCGCCCTGAAGACCTTTAATAAAATTAACAGCCAGCTGTCCGGTTAAATAGGGATCTTCGCCGTAAGTTTCCATTCCTCTTCCCCACCGCGGGTCGCGAAAAATGTTAATATTTGGAGTCCAAAAGGTTAACCCCTGATAAATTCCACGTTTATTCTGCCGGATAAAATAGTGGTGTTTGGCTCTTGCTTCGTCGGAAATTACAGAAGCGACCTGGAACATCTCGTCTTCGTCCCACATGGCAGCCAAGCCAATGGCCTGCGGAAAAACTGTTGCTAGACCGGCCCTGCCAACACCATGTAAACATTCGTTCCACCAGTTGTACTCCGGAATGCCAAGTCGTTCAATAGCAGGCGAATTGTGCACCATCTGCGACACTTTTTCTTCAAGAGTCATTCTTGAAACCAAATCGCTGGCTCTTTCTTCAAATGATAAGGCAGTATTTTGGTAAGGCAAAACAGGTTGGGTACACGAATATACAAACCACGTAACCAAAGCAAAAACGAACAAAAGGTTGATTAAAGGCCAACTTTTAGTCCTGCTTATAAAGTGTGGACGAATTTGCATTTGCTAAATGATTAATAAATACGAAATGGATAAAAAAGGGAGCACCACCAGACACTCCCTCTTTACTACTGGTTAAGAAAGGCTAATATTTTTTATAACTTGGTTCCGGCCCTAAATAGGTTGGTTTTAAACCGCCGGTATCGATTACAATTTTCTGAAGCACCAATCCGGGCGAAACCATATGAAATTTCAGAGTTTGATTGCCCGATTTATTAATGGTATGAACCGTTTTATGCATCACTGCATTATTAGCCACCGACTTTTCCCATGCCCGCATCGACTCATCGGCATGAATATTAACTACCTGGGGTGTTTCGTTGTTAAACGACATGGCATATTTAAAACCTTCGCCTCCTGTATAGTTTAAAGTTGGGGAGAAGTAAGCATAAACAGAAACTTCACCTGTTGTTGATAAATAAACCGGATACTCGATGCTTGGTCCATTGCCGGGTGTTTGTTCGTCAACCAAATAAGAATGGGGCATTACACCACAACCTGTTCGGCCAATATCGGGAACTACCATCCATTTAACGTCGCCCGTCTCATTGAGTTTATCAAAATCGGCAGCTTCCATAGAAACATAACCATTAGCCTCAATAAACCCGCGTATGTTTTGCTGTTCAGCCAACGATGGGTTCCAGGCTTTCAGGCTAATTTTATAGGATTGTTTTCCGGCTTTAACAGCTATAAAAGGATTGTGCGTACCAACAGGCATTTTGGCCCAGTCGATGGAGACAAAAATCCTAAGCTGATCGTTTACAGAACCTTTAACTGTACTTAATTTCACCCATTTAACAGATGGTTTAACGGAGAAATTAAATGCTTTATCGCCCTTATTAAAAAGTTCGAAATAATGACTTTGTTTGCTAAAGAGATCAAAATCGGGCAATGTTGATGCCGCTGAGGAGTATACTTCATTGTACCCTTCGACCTGCAATTCAGGATGTGCGCCCTTTAATAGCTCTATCCGGTTCGTTTTTGGAATGACGTTAACCGGTGGCTGCTGCCAATAAGTATATCCTATTCGGGTTTGAGCCATCATATGATTCCACTTTCCATTGGCCAGTTCGGTGTGGAAAGCAATGGTCATTAAGGAATCGAGGTTGAAATAGTAACGAACACTATCGGCCAGTTGATTGGTTAACGCCCGCCCCTGCTTCGAATACAAGTGGTTTTTTGCGGTAGCATGATACAAATTATAAATATTGGCACAAGCCTCGATAGGATACAAAACCAATTGATAGTAAGCATCTTTATATTTGTCATCCAACTGCTTATTAACTTTTGATGCCCTGTTGGCCAAAGCGTTATACTCATTGGCAACACGTTCAAATTCACGATAGTTGTTTAAAGGGAATGTATTCCAATCAAGTAATTCAGGCTTTCTTCGTCCATTAATTTTACCATAGTGGGCCATAAAATCGGCAATTTCGTTGGCAAACTTTTCTCCAAACTGCTGAACTACCCACAAACGTGTATATTCTTCAATTTCCTCAGGGCCAAACCGGTCGGGATCCCAGGCAAGATCGAGGAAAAACTGAATAGGAAACTCAACGGGTTTGATGTCGCCCACATTTACCACCCATAAACGATCGATACCATGTGCATAAGAGAGTTTCATTTGCTCCCATACTTTTGGTAACGGATTGGTATTGGTCCATTTATAATTTCTGGGGCCGCCAACATAATCGAAATGGTAATACATGCCGCTGCCACCTGCCCGTTTCAATTCTTTTTTGCCTGGAACACGGCGTACGTTACCCCAGTTATCGTCGCAATACAACAACATAATATCATCGGGAACACGCATACCCATATCGTAATACTCCTGAACTTCTTTATAAAGTGCCCACAATTGAGGCGTTTCGCTGGCAGGTTTTCCGGTTACTTGTTCAATTATTTGTCTCTGGTCACCAACAATTTGAGTCAATAAATCAATATTTCTTTCATTACTCATGGGCTCATCGCCATCGCCGCGCATACCAACAGTAACAAAACTTTCGTTCTTACCATTACGCTGAATCCCCTCTCGCCAGAAATCTTTCAAAACCTCCGGATTGGTAACATAATTCCAGGGCCCCTTGCCATAACGGCTCCATTCAACATGTGCCCGCATCATAGGTTCGTGGTGAGTATAACTGATAACAATGCCGTATTCATCGGCAAGTATGGGGTTTTTGGGGTCATCATCGGCATGTGCTTTCCCCCACATGGCAGGCCACAAAAAATTGCCCTTCATGCGAAGAATGAGTTCATAAACTTTCTGATAGAAATCGGCATTAAAATCGCCAAAAGTTTCACGTACCCAACCACCCAAGGCCGGTTCTTCATCATTAATAAAAATACCGCGGTACTGAACTTTGGGTTCACCCAAATTATACCTTCCTGGTTTCACATATATGTTTGATTGAGGCACCACAGGAACATCGGCCCAATAATACCAGGGAGAAACCCCAATTTGTGCCGATAAATCGAACATTCCGAATATGGTTCCTCTTTTATCACTTCCTGCTATAACCAATCCCTTTTCGATACCGGGGAAAGGATTGTCAACAACTTGTATTAAGGAAACTTCCCATTTCCCTTTTACATCGTCGACATTAATCTTGCCATTTCTGATGAGTTCATCAATAAGGTTACTATTTCCGATGGTGCCAACTATAATGGTATTACCGGTGCACTTTTTTTTATCGTTGGTTACTAACGGTTCAACCCCCGTAACCATTTTAATATCAGATTGCAGATGACCTGCCACTCTTTTAACCCCTGGAAGATCGGTTTCATCAATTAATATTGAGGATACTTTTCCATCCTCAGCTAAAACAAAACTACCAGCAACATGAGACTTACTTATGTAGTTAATGGTTTTAAAGGTGTTGCCGGAAAGGTTACCAGCAGTAACCAGCATTGGATTCATCATGATAATTCCAAAAATCATGATGTGTAAAAGACGAAAGATTCCAGTCAGTTTTTTCATGTCGCTACGTTTTTTGTTGGCCACTAATTACCTGTACTTAAAACAGCATCAACTCAATTTTTCAACACAATTCTCCTTTATGATTAACGCTTTTTTGTGGCTCACTGCTTCTGTTTTAGTTTACTATATAGGAAAGCAAATAATTCGCTTTTCAGAATGACTATTATGATTTAGGTCCTTTGTAATTTAATCCGGAAAGCAAAAACGGATTAGTTACAAGAGAATTTTAAAATTCAATTGACTTGTGGTTGAGAAATTTTGGGCAATATCATGAATTTGCCGGTTGGGGAAACAAATTCTTTTAAAATAAGGAAAAATCAATCCAAAACTTTTAAAAACTGATTTTTCCTGAAAGCTTTATAATGTAATCGAAATACTAAAATATTAATTTAAGTAGAGTAAAAGGAGTTGCATATGCAACTCCTTTTTTTAAAGATTACCTAGTAACCAGGATTTTGATAAGCTTGTTTCTCAGCAGGGGTCATTTCCATTCCATCAAGCTGGCCTTGTGGGATAGGCCGCAGATAATGTTTCTTCTCGATGGTACGGGTAATGGTTTGTGGAGTGTGATCAGCAGCACCGGCACCCGCAATCTGGTAGGTTGTAGCTAATTCCTCCCACTTTTGAGTGCGAACTAAATCGTACCAACGATATCCTTCGCCAAAGTACTCGCGAGAACGCTCGGCAAGAATGTAGTTGATGTCGATTACCGCAGGTGTTGCTGCAATCATGGCTGCACTGTTATCCTCAACTTTTGCAGTGTTGCCATTATTATCCCAACGCCATTTTCCTGCACGGGCACGAATCACGTTGATCAGTTCTCTTGCACTTTTACCAGTAACCGGAGTGGCGCCTTTCACGGCAGCTTCAGCAGCAATAAAGTAAAGTTCAGAGAATTTAGCAACGTTAAACGGACGGGTTATAGCACCGTTAGGTTGACCTAAACCTGTTCCATTGTCGGTACGATAGGTTCCAAGTTTCCAAAGACCGGGATATCTGAGGCGGCTAATGCCACTGGGGGCAATAACAAAATCGGCTCTGCCTGGCAACAAACCAGCTCCAACATTAGCGTAAGAAGCATTATAAACAATAGCAGGATCATCTTCATTCAGGAATGTAAGAACAGCATCACCCGGGGCTATTGCCATATTGTTGGCATTAATAAGTGTGGGTGATGTATTCCCACCTTTATTCCAGTTACCACGGTAAACAGTGGTAAAGGTTCCATCGTAACGTGAATCGTTGGTTTTATCGGCAAACGTATTCTTGATAGCCCCCTGAGTTGGAGCCATACGGGTCCATGGACGACCTAAAGCCTGAACGGCTTCGCGCTGAACAGAGCTTACGCCTGAACTTCTGATATTGGTATAGTTCCATGTCATAAACCATACAGCAAAGTTTTCAGGTGCAGCACCATTACTCCACGATAAATTTGACCCGCCATAATATTCGCTGGCTTCGGTACGGTCGGCATAGAGCAGAATTTCTTTATTACGGTCGTTGCTTCCTAAGTTAACATCATAATAAGTATCCATTAAACGGAAGGGACCAGGATTGTCGATGGCTTCAACAGCTATATTATAAGCCTGCTGATAATACCACTGAGCATTACGACCATCGGGATCAACCCGCTGGGCTTCAGGATAAGTAGGCACGTTGTTGGGGTTTTCGAGCCACCAACCATAAGTCAGATAAGCTTTTGCCAAATACAAGCGGGCCAATGTTTTTGTAACCCCACCTGTAACACGACCGATTTCCGGCAAATCATTCACAGCTAAAAGTAAATCAGGGAAAATACCTTTTGTATAAACTTCGGGCACGGTATTACGAACAGAAACCCTTACAGGCTGGGTGTTGAATTTCAATTCACCGGCACCTAAATCTAAAGGCACTCCACCAAATGTTTGAACCAGCATAAAGTAATCAAATGCTCTGAAAAATCTGGCCTCAGCAATTAAAGCTGCAGAAATAGTCCCAACGGCAGAACCATTCTCAATAATACCACTGGCGGTATTGATGTTTGGAAATGCAGCGCCCCAAAGTACATCAGCTCTACTGCTGGAGGCTGTAATAGCCCCAACACCCGACAAATCCATATCCTTAAAGTTGGCATCTGCACTTTGTGCATAAGTAGCTTCATCAGTACCTGTAAGTGTAGTATTATAATAATACCCTTGTCCGTAAATCCAACGAAGGTGGGCATACAACGAAGTTAATCCCCCGTTAACTCCTTTTTCGGTTTTGAAAAATCCGGGCTCGTAAATATGGCGTGGTTGTTCTTCCAGAATATCAGAACACGCCATCAGGAACAAAGTAAGGAGAGCTGTTCCTATAAAAGTTTTTATATTTCTACTTTTCATTACTTTCAAGTTTTAGAATGTCAAATTAATGCCAATCAAATAGTTGCGTGTTGATGGAGAGTTCGTTCCAATGGTTAACAACCTGGGTCTGTATGTTTCAGTTACAGCGGCATTTTCGTTACCTCTTGAGTTGGTTTCCGGATCCATTCCAGATTCTTTATGGTATGGAGAGAACATAACGAATGGATTCTGAACTGTACCATAAATGCGTAATCTTTCTATGCCAAGATTGTCCATAATGGCACTCTTATTAAAGTTATAACCAAGTGTTATAGTTCGAACTTTAAGATATGAAGCATCAAAATAACCAAGCGTACTTCCGTATTTGGGGTTATCGTTTGACATTACACCACCTGGTTTTGGATATTTGGCATTGGTATTTTCAGGAGTCCAGTAATCCACTTTAACGTTATTTCTACGTCCGCTCAATAAGTTTAAGTAACCGTTAGCAGAATAAAGGGTACTGATAAGGGTTCCACCATTTTTAAAGGTACCAACCACGCTCAAGTCAAGATTTTTATAGGCTACACGTGTGTTAAAACCACCCATAAAATTGGGTTCCAAGTTGATAATCTGCCTGTCAGCCGGACCAACGGCTCTTTTGGGTGAACCATCCTCGTTAAATTCGCCGGTATACTTCACTTTAATCATACCCACATTACCACCTGGTTCAAGAATATTCAGGTAAGGGTCTCCTTCTTGCCATAAACCAACTTTTTCATAATCGTAAATTACATCAATTGGGTATCCAACAAACCACCAGTTACTCTCGTCTCTTAGTTGACCTGAGGCCAAAGCCTTAAGTTCGTTTCGGTTAGCATAGAAGTTTAAACCTGCTTCCCAAGTCCATCCATTGCGGTTTTCTAGAATCACTCCATTCAATGAAATTTCAAGACCTTTGTTCTGTGATTTTCCAATATTGGCCATATAACTACCAACACCTGAAGTTGAAGGTAATCCAACTCTTAACAGAATATCCTTGGTATTTTGAACGTAATACTCGATTGTACCAGACAAACGGTTATTCAAAACTGCAAAATCTAAACCATAGTTCCAGGTTTCAGAATATTCCCAACCTAATTTGGTGTTAGGAAGCTCAGAAACATAGTACCCAACAGTGAATTCATCGCCAAAGTTATAGGGGCGGGTACTTAAAAGACCTAATGTTTTGTATGGATCAACAGCCTGGTTAGAGGTTTGTCCGTAACCAACACGCAATTTCAATGTATTGATGACTGAAATATCCTGCATAAAAGCTTCGTTGTGGATATTCCAACCGGCAGAAACAGCAGGGTAAGTATGCCATTTGTAACCTTTGGCCAAACGCGACGAACCATCAGAACGAACAGTAGCCATAATCATGTAACGGTTGTCGAATGAATACATTACACGACCCATCCACGATTGTAGTGCGCTCACACTGTAATGTTGGTTACCTGGGTTAATGGTTATCTCACCAGCAGCTTGTCCTAAGTTATAAAACTGGAAATGGTCAGATGGAATATCCCGGGCAGAGATTTGAGACCTGTTGTAATTGGTTTCTTCAGTTGAGAATAATCCCACCACATTAATCTGGTGCTTATCAGCAAAAACACGGTCATAAGTCAATAAATTTTCAATTACCCAGTTGGTAGTATGTGCATTACTGATAGATGCAGTTGAGGGGGTAGTTTTATTAACACTGAAAACACCTTCGCCTGTATAGCTGCCTCCATTGCTCTGGCGGAAGTTCAAACCAACGTTGATGCGGTATTTTAAACCTTCAACACCTGGAGCTTTTATTTCACCATAGAAATTATTATAAGAACTGAAAGCTTTGGTTTGATCAATCCATTTGTCGCCCAAATCTTCAATGGTTTTCTTTGTATAAACCCAGTTTTCATCCAATGGCATTTTAACGGTTCTTTTTAGGGAACCATCGGCATTGTAAGGATTAGCAATTGGAGTTGCACTTAAAGTACTGTAAAGTCCTAAGTTATTACCATTATTAATGGCGTAGTTATTATTGGTAGTAAAACCAACTTTTACAAATTTGCCAATTTCCTGATCTAATGAGCCACGCAAGGTGAATCTTTCATAATCCTGACCGGGCAGCAAAGACTCATCTTTATAGTACCCTACACCAAAATTGTAGCTATTGGTAACTGTACCTCCTGAAACAGAAACATCATGATTGGTAACCATGGCATTGCTATACAATAAATCCTGCCAGTTGGTGTTCACATCATTTGACTCGTCAACACTATTGGTATACAGACCTGCAGCAGCACGTAACTTCACAAATTCAGGACCGTTCATCATTGGATATTCAGCAAAAAGTGTTTTAACACCCACATAGCTGTTGTAAGAAAACTTGGCTTCCTGCCCTTTTTGTCCTTTGTTTGTAGTAATTAAAATAACCCCATTGGCACCCCGTGAACCATAAATGGCTGTGGCCGAAGCATCCTTCAAAATATCGATGCTGCGAATGTCGTTGGGGTTAATGTCACCAATGGAACCCGGGAAAGGAATACCATCGAGTACAATCAAAGGGTCGTTGCTGGCATTCAATGAACGGGTACCGCGGATACGAATCTGCATTTCGGCTCCGGGTTTAGAGGATGTTTGTGAAAAATCCACACCTGAGATACGCCCTTGCAATGCCTGTGTGATGTTTGCAGCAGGTACTTCACGCATAATTTCTCCACGTACAGAAGCCACAGAACCAGTAACGGCTTCTCTGCGTTGAGTACCATAACCCACAACAACGATTTCTTCCAGACTAATGTCGCTGGGTTGAAGATTTACATCAACAACTCTACGACCATTAATTGCAACAGTAACAGGTGTAAAACCTATAAAATTATAGATTAAAGAACCGGTTGAAGGCGCCTCAATGGTGTATTTACCGTCGATATCAGTAACAGTACCCTGAGTGGTTCCCTCCAAAACAATGTTAACACCTGGTAGTGGTTCGCCTTTATTATCTTTAACAGTACCAGTAACTGTTAAAGTTTGGGCTAACGCCACAAAATGAACCGAAAAAAAGAGGAACAACAATAACATGACCTCTTTAAAACCATTAATTTTTCTCATAAAATAATGAATTTGGTAAGAGTGAATAGAAAAAAAACATTTAGCAGTTTCATTTGCTCGTTGTAATTAATTGATTTCTTACATTCTGTGCTGTTCTGGCAAATACAAAAAATAAAAAACCAATAAAAGGGCGCAGAAAACGAATTCTGAGGAGCATTCTAAATAAACCTTAAATTAGGTTTACAACCGTGAAATTACGCCCGATAATAGGATTCGAGGGGTATTATTTTAATAATTAGGAGTAATTTTTTACGCCAAAGTGTCCAATTCTGTCATAAATGGGTAATTTTTTAAACACCCACTAAAATGCCCGTTTAATCGTTAAAAAAAGTAAAAACAAAGTAAAGAATAAGGCTGAGAAGACCTAACAGAGAGCTTAAATGACAGGGATAATATAATGATTTAATAAACAGCCTGATGACAGGTCAACAGCAAAAAGGCAGACGGAGCAACGCGAAGTTGAAGCAACGTGGAATACCTTTAATCGGTATCCGATTTTCGGAAAGTTTTTAGTTTATAGAAACGGTTCATCACAAAAATGAGTACCTAATTATTTTAATTCATGTTAAAAATGCATAGCAATTTTCATCCGTAAATAATTTTTAGTTTAAGGCCGGATGGAACTCCATGTTTGCTATTTTCATTGGTGTTTCCCGAAAAGTCGGGACAAGTTGTATTTTTTCGCAAACATGTTCGTTTCATAATCAAGAGTTAAGGGTTTATATCACTGTATTATTTAGTTTGCTTTGGAAAATAATCATGCTTTAAAGTGAATTATGGATAGCCAGCCCCAAAGGGGCGACATCATTAGCATAGGGCAACGCCCTATGGGTGTATACCAAATCAAGTCGCCCTGTAAGGGCAAAATCAGTTAGTGATTTGTATGTGTCAAATTAGATGTACAAATAAGTACGTATTATTGTGATGAACCATAGAAACTAAGTAACTGTTTAAATTTAGTTTTCTCTTTTTATTAAAGACTATTAGAAGTATAGACTCCAGACAGATAGACGTGTCCCGGTTTATCGGGATTAGACTAAATAGAAAGAAGAACAAACAAGATTGCTAATTTATTTGGCTTATTTTAAATATTTTACGATTTATGTCTATTTCCGATGAACCGGAACACGTGTCTAAAATTCTTTTGTCTATTGTCTAAAAAGTAATTTTAAACAGATACTAAGTAATTGTTTAAATTTAATATTGAAATTTTTATTAAGATGATTAGAATTGAAGTTTACGGAGTCCAGAGTATCGGGATAAGATTATTAGACGGATAGATAAGTCTGCCAGTGTCTGGTAAGTCTGGAAAGAAGCTAAGACTTCTATAAAAACTTATAAATCTTCTCTATCTATCTTATCCCGATTCTCGGAACTACGCGTTGCTGCACTTCTAAAAATCTTATTATCAGGCTTTGGCACCTGACGAAACCAATTAAATCATTGATGTTTAGCCGCTATGAGTGCATTTCTTTAATATACTCCGTTGGTTTTTTACCCATTTCTTTAGCAAAGCATTTGCTGAAATATTTGGGGTCGGAAAACCCTACCATAAATCCCACTTCAGATACAGATAGCTTATCCTGTCTAAATATCTGGGCAGCTTTTTTAATGCGCATCGACCGTATAAACTCAACAAGGGATAAGCCTGTTAACGATTTTACCTTTTTAAGAATTATGGAGTGGCTCATATGCATGGCTTCAATAAGCTGAGGTACATCAAACGAGGCATCGGCCATATTGGTATCAATTATTTCAATCAACTTTTTCAGAAACTTCTCGTCCATTGGCGTTATAGCCTCCTCGGTTGGCTCCAAAACAAACTGTTTACTAAATCGGGTACGGAAAATTTCTCTCGACTTCATTAAGGAAGTTACCTGAGCGGCCAAAACATTAATATTAAATGGTTTTACCAAATAGCTGTCAGCACCAGAGGTTAGCCCTTCAACCATACTTTCATCTTCGGTTTTGGCAGTTAACATAATTATTGGAATGTGGCTGGTATTTTCCGACTTCTTCATACGTCGGCAAAGCTCCATGCCATTCAAACCGGGTAACATCACATCACACACCATTACATCGGGATTAAGTTCGGCTACCATCTCCCAGGCTTTTAATCCATCATGTACATAAAATGTTTCAAACTGCTCGCCAAAAAAAGTTTTTAAATAGGCAGCCAGTTCCACATCATCTTCAACAATGAAAATTTTGCCTTGTTTTGGAATATCTTTATTATCGGTTTCAAATGGCTGAGTTAAATCCGCATCGGTTACATTTTTAACAGAAATACTTGTTTCAGGCTCATCAATGGTTTCTTCAACCTCCTGACCGGCTAATAGCTTAACTTCGAAGCAACAACCCTTAACAGGTAAATTATAAACTGTGACAGACCCTCCATTTTTATCAACAAACTCTTTAACAATAGATAAGCCTATACCTGAACCGGCCAGATGCTCTTTATCGGCATCCTTTATCTGGTAAAACCGATTAAAAATATTACCGATTTCATTCTCCGGAATACCGGGACCGGTGTCCTTAACCCTAATAATAACCCAACTTAACTGATTATCAAGACTTAAGTCAGAAACCCCAGCACCTTCAATCTCAATCGAAAGCTTACCATTTTCGGGTGTAAACTTTAGTGAGTTGGAAATCAGATTATATACTACAGTGGCCATTAAAT
>CALEUX010000079.1 GCA_937920475.1 uncultured Marinilabiliaceae bacterium | reverse complement strand
AAAAAGAGGCTGTCTCATAAGTTTTTTTAAGGCTCTGAAAATTGAGTATTTGAAAAACTACTCGGGTAGGAGTACGAATAAAAAGAGGGTGTCTCTGACTTTTGAGACACCCTCTTTTATTATCAAACAAACTGTTATTAAGATAGTAAGATAGAGGAATCAGGAAGAAGGCAGAAGAAGCTTCAGTTTATATCGTCCTTTTCGTTACGCGGAACGTCACTGTGTTACTAAGTTATTCTCTGTTCATCCTACTTTTGTTTCCTTGTCTACCTGTATTTTTGGCTGCCCGAAGCAGTAACTCCTGAAATCTTAACAGGTCCGGTACCTACCACCAAACGCTTGGACGCTCTGACTCCTGCAGCTTCCAAACTACCCGACCCTGAGCGTAAATCGAAGCTCAGGGCTTGTTGGTCGTTCACAAGGGCTATATCCACGCCACCTGAAGTATTATTAAATGAACTCATACCAGTTAGCATGATTCCCGTTCCCCGGATGCTGCCACTGGTTGAAGAGGCATTAATTTCACCAACTACTTCTGCAAGCGTTATTGAACCCGAGGTGGTGTTGGCAGTAATATTTCCTCTTACTTCTGAAATTTTTACAGCCCCTGAAACTGACTTTCCCTTAATGTTTGAGAATATTTCTGCCAGATTTACCGAGCCGGAAACTGAGGAGGCATCTACCTCTTTCATAATACTTTTGGCTGTTATACTTCCCGAAACCGAATTCAGGTCGGCTCTTCCTTTAATGTCTGATACATTTAAAGAGCCACTAATAGTTTTGGCAATTAAATCACCATCTATTACCGATGCTTTAATAGAGCCTGAAACTGTTTTAAGACTGGCTTTACATGGAATATTGGTTGCAGCTATACTGCCCGAAACGGCATCAAGCCTCAATTCATCTTTCCCAATGCCTGTTACTTTAACACTTCCTGAAACATTTTCAACCCTTACTATGGTTGAAACAGGTACCGTCAGATTGAGAAAACCTTTTACCTGGCCAATTATGTTTTTGGGTTGTTCAACCCATACTTCCAAATTGGTTCCTTTTTTTGAGAATTTAATACGCAGGTCTTCGTATTTTCTTGTAGCTCTTATTTCTCCTTCAAGTGTAACAGTTGAGCCGTTACCCGGCTCCATTTCCACGCTGCAGAAAATTCCTTTAACAGTTACTGTTGTTACATCAGTAAACGACTCTCTTACCTGGTCAACCAAGTCTTGCCCGCTTGCTAATCCCGGTAATAACCAAAGTATCAGGCTTAATAAAATTGATAACCTTATCATAGTTAATAGTTTTATGTTGACAATCTAATTTTGAAGGTATGACGCCGGGATGATTAGATTCGTTACAATAAAAAGACAAAAAAATGAAAATAATTTGTTTTCCTAATGCAATACACAATTAGTAAGCGCTTTAAGATTTATTCCTGCAAAGTTGCCTGATGTCATAATCAGTAAATTGCCATTGTTTAACCGAATTTTTTCAAGCTCAATTTTTAGCTTTTCAGGATTAGTAAAGACTGCCTCAACCGGTAAATTAAAAGCTGTTGCTACCTCCTGATCTGTAATCTCTTCAAGCTTTTTATGCTTAACTACAAGGGGGTCGAAAAAAACAATGGCCCGGTCGGCAGCAGCCATAGTGTTATGGTAATGAGGTAAAAAGTTCCTGTTTAAGCTGCTAAAGGTATGTAGCTCCACACAGGCGGTTAAGTGCCTGTGTGGATAATGTTCTTTTACGGCTTCAAGCGTTGCTTTTACTTTTGAAGGAGCATGGGCAAAATCGTAATAAACTGCCGAGTGTTCATTATGTCCAAGTATCTGCAGTCGTCGCGAGGCGCCTTTAAAGGTTTGCATCGCCACCAGAAATTTATCTGGCATTACACCCAGTTCGGAGCAAATCATCATGGCGCCTGCCATATTTTGTAAATTGTGCTGGCCAAATAAAGGCACCTCATACATCTCTCCATTAAACTGGATATGGGTTTTATCGTTTTTAACTACCGCTGGAAGGGCCTGGTATGGTTTTAATTGGCACTTAGCATTTGCTTGTTTAACAACTTTAACTAACTCTGTATCGCCCGAGAAACAGGCTAACAATCCATCGTTATCAATGGTGTGAATGAATTCAATAAACTGCTGGTTGTACAAATCTATGGTTGGGAAAACATTAATATGGTCCCATGCAATTCCGGTGATTAAAGCCAGATGGGGTTTGTACCATAAAAATTTGGGACGCGGGTCGATGGGAGAAGAGAGATACTCATCGCCTTCAAATACGGCGATTTCAGCCTTATCTGAAAGCTGTACCATGGTGTCAAAACCTTCAAGCTGGGCTCCAACCATATAATCAAAGGCAATACCATCATATCTTAAAGCATGCATTATCATTGATGTTACAGTGGTTTTTCCATGGCTACCACCAATAACAACCCGTTTTTTGCTTTTACATTGTTCGTATAAATACTCCGGGTAGCTGTAAACCTTTAATCCCATTTCCTGTGCCTTTAATAATTCAGGATTATCTTTGCGGGCATGCATGCCAAGGATAATGGCATCCAAACTATTGTTTATCTTTTCGGGAAACCAACCCATTTTTTCAGGAAGCAGTTCGTGCCGGGCAAGTCGGGAACTGCTTGGTTCAAATATTTCATCATCGGAACCGGTCACTTGCGCTCCGTTTTCCTTTAATGCAATAGCTAAATTGTGCATGGCGCTGCCACCAATGGCAATAAAATGGACTCTCATAATCTGGTTTTTTGTCAGCTCAAATTAAGCAAGAAAATTTAGTTACAGGTTAGATGTTGATTAAAATATTCTATTAGGCTTAAGACAAGAGAATTGAATATTTAATGACAACAGTTTTAAATAATAATTCAAATATCGTTTTTGCCCTTCTTCGCTGTTTTCTATTTCCGAGCAAACCGGAACGCGTGTCCAATATTCTATTTATTTTCAACCTTTCTCTTGATAATAATCAGCCAAACAGGTAATTTGTGGGTTTAAACCTTGATTAATGAAAACCCTTATCCAAAATCTGCAAGGCTATTTCTCGGGCTTTTTATCGCTGGCCTATCCTAATATTTGTAATGGTTGTACCAATACGCTTCGTGGAGCGGAAGAGATTATATGCCGTAAATGTACAGCCAACTTACCGCGTACGGGTTTTGAGTGGAGCGAAAATAATCCTGCTAATCAGTCGTTTTGGGGCAGAGTGCCGGTCAATTTTGCTGCATCGGTTTTTTATTACCGCAAGGGCGAATTATTACCCAAACTCATCCACCAGTTAAAATATAAACGGCGCAAAGATATTGGCGTTTTTCTTGGGAAGATAACCGGTAAACTGCTAACCGATGCACCATTTTTCCACAAGCCCGATGTCATTATTCCTGTACCGCTCCATCCGCGTAAGCTTCGCTCCAGAGGCTATAATCAGTGCGATATTTTGTCGCAAGGAATATCCGAAGTTGTAAAAGCTCCGGTTTTACCAGACTCGCTCATCCGCCAGGTGTACAATGTGTCGCAAACACGTAAAACACGTTTTGAACGATGGGAAAATGTTGAAGGTATTTTTAAAATTGTCAACCCGCAAATTTTTGAAAACAAACATGTATTATTGGTAGATGATGTTATTACTACCGGGTCAACTTTAGAGGCCTGTTGTTTTCCGCTCAACCAAATTACCGGAACCAAAGTAAGCATAATTACTGTGGGCTATTCGGCACGCTAAATCCGGAAGGTTTGATTTGCCCTTCTTTGTTAAGGGTGGTGGGAGGGAAGTTCTTACCTTCTATTGCGGTGTAAGCATTTCTTTTAATTTCATAAGTCCGGTTGACGCTTTTTCGGTTATGTAAGTAACATTGTTATTGTTGCCCAACAACGGCTTTGCCGGGTCAACCACAAAAACCGGCACACCCTTTCGAACATAATGTACCAATCCTGCAGCAGGATAAACATTTAGAGATGTCCCCACCACCACAAAAATATCGGCAATAGATGCTATAGCCTGAGCCTGACCAATGGCTTCAACGGCTTCGCCAAACCAAACAATATGAGGGCGAAGTTGATAACCCTTTTCGCAAACATCACCAAGTTTTAGCCCCCAATGTTTTAATTCATAAACAAGGTTGGGATTCCCAGTGCTTCTGGCTTTTTTTAATTCTCCGTGCAAATGCAAAATTTGTTTACTTCCGGCCCTTTCGTGCAAGTCGTCAACATTTTGAGTAATTATTTGTACATTAAACCATTGTTCCAACTCAGCCAAAATTAAATGACCATTGTTTGGCTCCGATTCGAACAGCTTCTTTCTGCGCTGGTTGTAAAATTCAAGCACCAGTTCAGGATTTGCTCGCCAGGCTTCGGGTGAAGCCACCTGGGTTACATCGTATTGCTCCCAAATACCGCCCATATCGCGGAAGGTTGGAATGCCACTTTCGGCGCTCATTCCGGCACCGGATAAAACAACAAGGCTTTGCATGGAAGTCCAGTTAATAATATTTACCTTTAAAACTAAAACAAAAACTTAAAACGCGGTTGAGAAATGTGCTTATTTTCTTATTTTTGCGACTACGCAATGAAAAAAATCAATGAACACACAAAAGAAAATAAAATCAGCTTTAATTTCCGTTTATTATAAAGACGGTCTTGACGAAATTGTTCGAACGCTTAACGCGCTGGATGTCAATATTTACTCTACTGGTGGCACGCAATCCTTTATTGAAGGTCTGGGCGTAAAAGTTACCAGCATTGAATCGCTTACCGGCTATCCTTCCATTCTGGGAGGACGAGTAAAAACTTTACATCCTAAGGTTTTTGGAGGTATTCTGACTCGTCGAGATGATACTTCGCACCAAAAACAAATTGAAGAATTTAAGATCCCCGAAATCGACCTTGTTATTGTTGATTTGTATCCGTTTGAAGCAACTGTGGCTTCAGGTGCCTCTCATGCCGACATTATTGAGAAAATTGACATTGGCGGAATTTCGTTAATACGAGCTGCAGCCAAAAACCACAAAGATGTTGTGATTGTTGCATCCCAGGAGCAGTATCCCAAACTTCACGAACTTTTGGTTGCCGATAAGGGTATCACCTCGCTTGAAGACCGTGTTTGGTTTGCCACTGCTGCTTTTGCCGTATCATCGGGGTACGATACCGCAATCTTTAATTATTTCAGTAAATCTGAGTTTCCTGCCTATCGCGAAAGCGCCAATAATTGCAAAGCTCTTCGATATGGAGAGAACCCTCATCAGAAGGGAACTTTTTATGGCGACTTCGAAAAAATATTTGACCAGCTGCATGGCAAAGAAATATCGTACAACAACTTGCTCGATATTGATGCTGCGGTTGCGCTCATTTCCGAGTTTAACGAAATTACTGTAGCCATTTTAAAACACAATAACGCCTGTGGTTTGGCATCGCGCAAAACGCTTACCCAAGCCTGGATTGATGCATTGGCTGGTGATCCGGTGTCGGCTTTTGGTGGCATCATTATTACCAATGTCAAAGTGGATGTGGAAGCTGCCAAAGAAATGGATAAAATCTTTTTTGAAGTGGTGATTGCTCCTGCATACGAAAAGGAAGCTTTAACCATATTACAACAAAAGAAAAACCGGATTATTCTGATTCAAAAAGAGGCTGTTCTTCCAGCTGTTATGTCGCGCACACTGCTGAATGGCGTACTTGTTCAGGATAAGGATTTAAAAACCGAAACCAAAGACGACCTTAAAGTAGTAACCAGTTTGGCACCATCAGAAAGAGAAATTGAAGACCTTTTGTTTGCCAATAAAATTGTGAAGCACTCTAAATCGAATGCCATTGTTCTGGCAAAAAACAAACAATTGGTTGCCAGTGGTGTAGGACAAACATCGAGAGTTGATGCATTAAAACACGCCATTTCAAAAGCCGGCTCGTTTGAGTTCGACCTTAACGGTGCAGTAATGGCATCTGATGCGTTCTTCCCGTTTGCCGATTCTGTTGAAATTGCTCATCAGGCTGGCATCACCTCTGTTATTCAACCCGGAGGTTCTATACGCGATAATGAAACCATTGAGTTTTGCAATACGAATAAAGTGTCTATGGTATTAACAGGCATCCGTCATTTTAAACATTAAAAAAAAGTTAGATGGGATTGTTTTCTTTTTTATCACAGGAATTGGCTATTGACTTAGGAACAGCCAACACCATCATCATCCATAACGATAAAATTGTTGTTGATGAGCCCAGTATTGTGGCTCTCGACCGTCGCTCCGATAAATTGGTAGCTATTGGAGAAAAGGCGCGGCAGATGCATGGTAAAACGCATGATAATATTTATACCATCAGACCACTTCGCGATGGCGTTATTGCCGATTTTAATGCCGCCGAGCAAATGATTCGCGGTATGATAAGCATGATTGACACCAAGAAGCGGCTCTTTACACCATCACTGACCATTGTTATTTGTATCCCATCGGGCAGCACCGAAGTTGAATTGAGAGCTGTACGCGATTCTGCCGAACATGCCGGAGGCCGCGAGGTTTACATGATTTATGAACCAATGGCTGCCGCTTTGGGTATAGGCCTCGATGTGGAAGCTCCCGAAGGAAACATGGTGGTAGATATAGGTGGTGGCTCAACCGAAATTGCTGTTATTTCTCTTGGAGGTATTGTTACCAACAAATCTATTCGTATTGCCGGCGACGATTTAACATCCGACATTATGGAGTATATGCGGCGTCAGCACAATATTAAAATTGGAGAACGCACAGCAGAAGAAATAAAAATTCGTGTAGGGTCGGCCCTGCCTGAGTTGGAGAATCCTCCTGCCGATTTTATTGTTCAGGGACCCAATCAAATGACGGCTCTGCCAATTGAAGTACCTGTATCGTATCAGGAAATTTCGCATTGCCTCGAAAAATCCATCAGTAAAATGGAAACGGCCATTTTAAATGCGCTTGAGCAAACTCCACCCGAGTTGTATGCCGATATTGTTAACAACGGCATTTATTTGGCAGGTGGCGGAGCATTGCTAAGAGGCCTTGATAAACGATTGTCGAGTAAATTGAACATACCGTTCCATATTGCCGAGAATCCGCTTCATGCGGTGGCCCGCGGAACCGGAATTGCCCTGAAAAATCGACACAGATTTTCGTTCCTGATGAGGTAGTTGTATTATATAAAACCTTTGGAGAATATTGCAACAGGATAAATTGTAAGCCTTTTTTGTTTCGGAATTATGAGAAATTTCTTCCGGTTTATCGAGAAATATCATTTTTTTTTGCTGTTTCTGGTTTTCGAAACACTGGCGCTTTATCTTGTTGTAAACTATAACCAACTTCAGCAACAAACTTTTATAAGCACATCCAATAGAATTACAGCTTCTTTTCTCGAGATTTCGGGAAGTTTCAGGAATTATTTTGCGCTTAAGAGGGCCAATGATGAGTTATCGAGAGAAAATGCCTTCTTACGGTCGCAACTTCAAAATATGGCCGAAACTGCTCCTTCGCGAAATGTGGTATCGTCGGTTGATTTACTAACCCCCGACCGGTTTCATTACCGCCAGGCAAAAGTTATAAATAACTCGGTTAATAAACAGTTTAACTACATTACCATTAACCGTGGAGCTATGCATGGTATCAAACCTGAAACCGGTGTAATTTCAGCCAGAGGTTTGGTTGGAGTGGTAAAAAACGTTTCTCCTCATTACTCTACGGTTTTATCACTGCTTAATACACGGTTAAAGGTGTCGGCAAAGCTGCGCGATTCCAATTTTTTCGGTTCTCTTGAGTGGGATGGACACTCGTACCGGCATGTTGTGTTAACTGAAATTCCGGCACACGCTCCGGTTCAAATAGGCGATGCGGTTGTTACCAGTGGCTATTCGACCATTTTCCCGGATGGAATTCTGGTGGGTACCATCGAAGATTTTCAACTGGGTGAGGGAGAAGGGTTTTACCGCATAAAAGTAAAACTTTCAGTTGATTTCAAGAGTCTTGCCTACGTTGAAGTAGCCGAAAAAATTAGCGGCGAGGAGCAACGAAACCTTGAAAAACAATCGCAGGATGATTAATACTTGGATTAGATATTCTCTGAACTTTGTGGTTCTGGTACTTGTGCAGGCTTTGATTCTGAATCAGTTGAACCTGGGCGGATACATCAATCCATACTTGTATATATTGTTTATTATGGTTTTACCAGTGGCCATACCGGGATGGCTTTTGCTGATATTGGGTTTTTTTACCGGATTAACCATAGATGCATTTTTAAATACGCCGGGAATGCATGCTTCTGCAACGGTTTTTCTCAGTTTTATGCGCCCGTTGTTTTTACGTTATATTGCACCGCGCGATGGTTATGAGCCAGGCAGTTTGCCAATTCCTGCACATTTTGGATTTATTTGGTTTTTAAATTACGCAGTACTTTGCGTGGTAACCCATCATTTATTTTATTTTTTAGTAGAAGCTTTTACCTTTAACAATATTTTTTCAACCCTGTGGAGAGTGATTATGAGTTCCATTTTTACACTGGTGTTTGTAATGATTGCTCAGTTGTTTGGGCAAACCAGGACTAAGAGGAATTAAATTTTTGATACTGTGGGAAAAAGCAACCGCGCCATACTTATATCCATTTTTTTTGGTCTGATAGGCCTCATATTTGTTATACGCCTGTTTGTACTTCAGGTGATTGACCCTACTTATAAATATTTGGCCGACAGTAACACCCACCGCAAAATTACCGAATTCCCTTCGCGAGGGTTGATTTTCGACCGAAACGGAAAATTGTTGGTTTCCAATCAGGCTGTTTACGATGTTATGATTATTCCCCGCGAAGTTAAGGCGTTTGATACACTCGATTTTTGTAATGCGCTTAACATTACACGAACCGAGTTGGATGGGCTTTTTCAGGAATTACGTCAAAATATACGTAACCGAAAAGCATCCACTTTTAAACCAAGCGTATTTTTTAAACAGTTATCGGCCGAGCAATATGGTATTTTCCAGGAAAAACTATATAAATTCAGTGGTTTTCATGTGCAGCGTCGTACACTGCGCAAGTACGAGTTTCACCACGCAGCGCATGTGTTAGGTTATGTTGGCGAGGTTAACGATGCCATGTTACAACGCGATTCCTATTATGCTCTTGGCGATTATACGGGTATAAGTGGCATTGAAAACACTTACGAAAACTATTTGCGTGGGGCAAAAGGTGCCAGATATGTTTTGGTAGATGTTCATGGACGTGAAAAGGGACTCCTGCGTGGTGGACGAATAGATACATCTGCCATTTCGGGCAAAGATTTAACGCTTACCTTGGATATTGACCTTCAGGCTTACGGCGAATTTCTGATGCAAAATAAAATTGGCAGTATTGTTGCTATTGAGCCCGCCACAGGTGAAATTCTTGCCATGATTTCCAGCCCGGGATACGACCCTGCTCTTCTGGTTGGAAGGGAGCGCTCTAAAAACTTCCCTGTTTTATCCAACGATCCCCTTTTCCCTTTGCTTAATCGGGCCATTATGTCGGGTTATCCTCCCGGCTCCACCTTTAAAACAGTTATGGCACTTATTGGGATGCAGGAGGGTGTTCTGAAAGAGTCCACACGCTATGGCTGTCAAATGGGTTATCACGCCCGCGGTTTATCGGTTGGATGCCATGCCCATTCGTCGCCACTCGATTTGGTGCCTTCCATATCCAATTCGTGCAATGCTTATTACTGTAATGTTTTTCGTACTGTATTGGACAATCCGGCCGTGGGTACCCCTCAAAAGGGATTAGATAAATGGAAGGAGTACCTTTTAAATTTTGGATTTGGCAGCCGTCTGGGTTCCGACTTTTTTAACGAAAGCCGTGGGTTTATACCTGGCAGCAGCTATTACGATCGTATTTACGGAGGCCGCCGATGGGGGTCTTTAACTGTTATTTCGCTTTCTATAGGACAAGGGGAGCTGCTTACAACCCCTATTCAAATGGCCAATATGACTGCCGCTATTGCCAATAAAGGTCGTTTTTATACCCCTCATGTTTTAAAATCGGTTAAGAATGATACCATTCCCATGCGTTTTAGAACAATTCATCAAACCGGCATTGATTCGGTTCATTTCGTCCCGGTTATTGATGGTATGGAACAAGCTGTTTGGGGCGATTATGGCTCTACTGCACGTATAGCACGCATCCCTGATGTGCGTATTTGTGGGAAAACAGGAACAGCACAAAATCCACATGGGAAGGACCACAGTATTTTTGTTGCTTTTGCACCAAAAGATAATCCTAAAATTGCCATTGCTGTGTATGTTGAAAATGGTGGATTTGGGGCAACCTATGCAGCCCCCATTGCCAGTTTAATGGTGGAGAAATATCTGAAGCAGGAAATTCATACTTCACGCAAGTGGTTAGAAACCCGAATGGTTGAAGCAAATCTGATAAATGAGAACAAATAAACCCATATCAAGCAGCCTCGATTGGGTAACAGTTACGCTGTACCTGATAATGATTGTATTTGGATGGCTTAACCTTTATGCCGCCAATACCAGTCCTGACGCCACCGACTTTTTTGATACCGGCAAAGAATATTTTAAGCAGCTAATATGGATTATTGTGGCGCTTTTATCGGTAGGTGTTATTCTATTAACCGACAGTAAATTTTTTGTGGAGTTTGCCTATATATTTTATGGCATCAGCATTTTGCTTCTCCTTGCAGTACTAATATTTGGAGTACCAATTAATGGGGCCAAAGCCTGGTTTCAGATTGGAACTACCCGGTTTCAGCCGGTGGAAATAGCTAAAGTGGCATCAACATTGGCCATTGCCCGGGTTATGAGCCGGTTCGAGTTTTCTATTTACAACTTGTCTGATATTGCCAAACTGGGTTTAATCTGGTTTATTCCGGTTGCCATCATCATTCTTCAGAACGACACAGGCTCTGCGTTGGTTTTTGTGGCTTTCTTTATTTTGTTTTTCCGCGAAGGCATGTCGCCTTTTGTCATATTATTTGGTTTTATCGCCATCATCGTTTTCATATTAACATTAATAATTCCAAACTATACCATTCATATGGTACTGGCTGCAAGCTTCTTTGTGTTTCTGTTTTTGAAAGGTTTACGCAGAGAATCGTTAATTTCGGCCGTAGTAGCCTTAAGCATTTTTGGTATTTCTGCTCTGGTCTTTAAAAGCCGGGGTGCTGATATTAATTACGACCTTGCTTTATCCTTCGGAATGGCAGGTGCTTCAATGTATTTAATTTTTAGAGCCTTAATAAAGCGGTTGTCAATTGTTTGGATTTTTTTAATGATGTTTTGGGGCTCTGTGGTTTTTGCTTACTCCACCGACTATTTTTACGAAAAGGTTTTAAACGATTACCAGCGATCGCGCATTATGGTGCTTTTGGGTTTAAAAGATGACCCATTGGGCGCAGGGTACAATGTGAATCAATCGAAAATAGCCATTGGTTCTGGCGGCTTTTCTGGTAAAGGTTTTTTACAGGGAACCCAAACTAAGTTTAATTTTGTACCTGAGCAGAGTACCGACTTTATTTTTTGCACTGTTGGCGAAGAATGGGGCTTTTTGGGGACTACTTCAGTAATTACACTTTTTGTTTTTCTGCTTATCCGGCTAATTAAACTGGCTGAGCGACAGCACTCCGACTTTAGCCGCATTTATGGCTATGGGGTTATTGGCATTTTCTTTTTCCATTTTGCCATTAATATAGGTATGACCATTGGCCTTGCCCCTGTAATTGGAATTCCTTTGCCTTTCTTTAGCTACGGCGGTTCCTCGTTATGGGGTTTCTCAATACTTCTTTTTATCTTTCTTAAACTGGATACCAACCGCAACGAATTGATAAGGTAAAAGAATTGTTTCAAATGTGTGGTGGATTATATTAATTTTCTGTTTCTCGCAGATTTCCCAGAGTATCACGCAGAAGCCGCAGACTGTTCAGAAAGAATCCGCGTACATCTGAGATAAAATACGTTTAAACATATTCATTCCCTTTTGCCGCTCTCGTTAATAGTGATTCCTTTTATTAACAGTTCAACAATCTTTTTTATGTATCAGAATTTCAGGCGAATAGCGGCTTGCTCATAAATTGTGCAAGTAGCACAATATCAGACTATTGTTTTAATCTTACATGTAAAAATCTTAAAATCTAACGATCTATTGCTTTAACAAGCCTCTTTTTATTTACAAAAATTAACAAATATTTAACACTCTGCCTTTTTGCCCTGGTTTTAAGTGCTTTTGGATGATTTATGATTACATAATAAATTCATAATCTATCAGATGAGTAGTAAAAAATTTGCCCTTCGGGGTATTTTTAGTTATATTTGATTATACATGGGAAAATCCCAGAATTATTTGTCAGGCCACCTTCTTTTTTTACGGCTTTTTAAAGCATAACACAATTTATCGGCCACTTTATTATAACCCAATCTGGTAAAGGGTTTGGATACGCCATCTTTAATTAACAACATAAATAATATCTTAAATGCCTATGAAGTATCAAATTTATTCATCTCACAATTACAGGCAAATTCCGCAAATAGAAAAACTTTCGAAAGAGGATTTGCAAAGCATTGATGTTGTAGGAACTGTATTACCCTTTAAAACCAATAATTATGTGATAAACGAACTGATTAACTGGGATAATTATCGCGATGATCCCATGTTTATATTAAACTTTCCCCAAAAGGGAATGCTGAAACCGGAAGACTTTGAAACCATTAAACAGCTTTTTAACCGACAAGCCGACAAAACAGAGCTAAAAGATGCCGCAAATAAAATTCGGCACCAACTAAATCCCCATCCTGCAGGTCAATCGCATAATGTACCTATATTAAACGGGGAGAAATTAATGGGAGCACAGCATAAGTATCCCGAAACCATGCTTTTTTTTCCAACACAGGGACAAACCTGTCATGCCTACTGCACTTTTTGTTTCAGATGGCCCCAGTTTATTGGCATGGACGATATAAGGTTTGCCATGAATCAGGTTGATTCTGTTATAGCCTATATAAAAGAGCATCCTGAAATTACTGATTTATTAATAACCGGAGGCGACCCAATGGTGATGAAAGCCTCCATACTCGACGCGTATATAACCCGGGTTCTGGATGCCAATATCCCGCATCTGCAATCCATCCGTATAGGTTCCAAATCATTGTCATTCTGGCCATATCGTTACACAACTGATGTCGATGCCGATGACATTATCCGTACTTTTGAGAAAGTATCAAAGGCCGGAAAAAATCTTGCCTTTATGGCGCATTTTAATCACCCCCGCGAACTTAGCACGCCCGCTGTTGAACAGGCCATAAGCCGGATACGCAGTACTGGCGCACAAATACGAACCCAATCGCCATTGTTGAATCACATCAATGCAATCGCCAAAACCTGGTCAGACATGTGGACCCGGCAGGTGAAACTTGGGTTGATTCCTTACTATATGTTTGTAGCACGCGATACAGGTGCACAGGAATATTTCGGTGTTTCTTTATTGAAAGCCTGGGATATTTACAGGAGGGCTTATAATAAAGTGAGTGGCATTGCCCGTACAGTAAGGGGGCCAAGTATGTCGTGCACACCCGGAAAAGTCAGGATTTGTGGTGTAACTGAGGTGATGGGAGAGAAAGTATTTGTACTGGAGTTTATTCAAGGGCGTAATCCCGACTGGGTGGCTCGTCCTTTCTTTGCCAGGTACAGTGCAGATGCTCAATGGATGGACGATTTACAGCCAGCTTTTGGCAAAAAAGAGTTCTTTTTTGAGCCGGAATTAGCCGAAATGCTCTTGGATTAAATAAAAAATAGTCTTAACTTTAAAATAGATTCTCCAAGTGCTTCGTGCTGCCAAGTAAGAGCCACTATGGCTATTGATGCAAATCATCGGCATTATACTACAGGGTAACACAAAGTGTTTGGAGAACTTTTTTATTACGGTTTTTAAAAAGAATCTCCTATTTTTGGCCTCAAATTTAATTTCACTGTGCGCAACAAAATCATTAAAACGAGTCTGAAGATAGTTTTAAGCGGGGCTGCCATTTACTATGTGGTTACCGGCATTGATTTTCTATTAATCAGAGAGGCCATTGTATCTGCCAGTCCGCTTTTACTGTTGGCAGCGCTGGTTTTTTACACGCTTTCGCAGTTTGCTGCCGCATTCAGGCTTGGGTGCTTTTTCAAGTATGTTCCGTTAAACATTGGTTGGCGTGAGAACATAAAACTATATTGGCTTGGGCTTTTCTATAACTTATTTTTACCGGGCGGCGTTGGCGGCGATGGATTTAAAGTTTATTTACTGGGCAAATACCTCAAATCGCCAATACGAAAGAACATTGGTGCCATTTTATCCGACCGGCTAAGCGGACTGTCGGTAATATTAATGTTTCTACTGTTCCTGCTACCATTTATTGATTATAGTTTTCCCTATAAAAAATGGGCATTGCCGGCTATCCCATTTGTGGCAGCCGGGTTTTATTTATTTCTTTACTTTTTCAACAAATCGTTAACTCCGGCTTTTTTTAAAACTACCATGTGGGCTTTTGTGGTTCAGTTTTTACAACTGCTGGCTGCAGTAATGATTCTGTTGTCGTTGGGCGTAAGTTTTAATGGGGTTTATGAAAGCTATCTTTTTCTTTTTTTTCTATCGGCCATTATGGGCTCCATCCCTATTACTCTTGGCGGAATAGGGGCACGGGAGATTACATTTTTGTTTGGGGCGCAATACTTGGGGATAAACCAGACTTACGCGGTGGCATTAAGTATTCTTTTCTATGCGGCTTCGGCCATAACTGCACTTCCTGGTGTTGCTTTTACCGTTAACCCGGGAGCTATTTTGAAAGTCCATTCTGATAATAATGAGCAACCGAAAAAGTTCGTTGTTTGATTCTTGTTGTAGGTTGACAATAGCTGTTGCAAACTCGGTTAAGATTCGACGTAATTGAAAGCATTGGCCGAGTAGGCGTAGATTATTCTGTATCAATGGATAGTACTTTAGACAATCCAATTCGTATTTCCTCCATAATTGAGTCAGATACTTCTCCAATTCGTTTTACAAACCGATCTTGTGATACAGACCGGACTTGAAAACAGTCTGCTGAAGATTCCTTTGTTAGACCGTTTCGAATATTTGGCTCAATTTTAATCATCCAAGGTGCTACCTCATACCGGTCTTTCCAATCAGTAACCGGAACAATTATCTTTAAGGGCAATTTCCCTAAAGAATTGTCGTTTACAATTATTGCAGGTCGAGTTTTTTTTATTTCTGCCCCAATTGTCGGCTCAAGGTTTATTAACCAAACTTCATTTTGTTTCATAAAAATCCACAAAGTCAAGATTGGTAAATGCTGTCAATTCGCTATCTGTATTGTAATCAGTGTACAATAAGTCGGCAGCTTTCTTCATAACATATTTATCCTCTTGAGTCCTGATTGATTGAATTGCTTTTTCAACCACATATATCCTTTTTGAAATTGGCAATCTTTTGATTTCTCGAATTATTTCATTTGTTCTCATAGCAAATTAATTTATTCTGCAAGATACAAAAACTGCATCAAATAATTGGCTTAAGTTTCAATGCTTCAGGGACTCATACTATGCCACACAACATTATTATATCTCCTTCAAATTTAACAATTTAAACTCAGTTTTGTTAGTTAATTGTGGATGATATTTCTTTGGTTCTTTAGGCAAATAGTCCATAACGCCCATGTTGAAAGCTTTTTAGGTAACATAAGATAAGAATTTGCACAAGAAATAATGAAATATTTATGAAGTGATATTAATTGAATGCAAAAATCGTGTTATTAACGGCACGAATTACCGCTCAGCTCTGCCGCATTTTGAGTTTACGAAATCCCGGTTTCGTGCGCGTAAAGAAACTTCGGGCGGGGGATGCTAATGCATCCTTAAAGTCTAATAAATCTTCTCTATCTGTCTTTTATCTACGCATCATAATTTCTATATAAGCAGTTGTTTACATGTCCACCTCTTCCAGTTTTGGAAGTATTTCATTGCGGAATTTAGCCAAAACCCTTTCGCGGGCTTCTTTTAAGGCATGGTCATAGCTGCCGGGTCGCATTCCTCGCACTTCCAAAAATCCATCGGAAAAAATTTCTGCATTCTTTTGTGTAGATATTACAGATAAGTGCAAATCAGAGTAAACCAGGAAAACTGAATAGCCGGTACCTTGTCTTTCATCTCCTTTTCGAAAACGCAAAGAAAGACGCACAATATAATCGGCATCTTCACGATGGGTGGTAAAGGCAAAGAAATTCTCATTTAAATCGGCTCTAATCATATTTCCGAAAGGAATGCTTTTATCCGACTGGCCAAAAACCACTTCATCTAATTCAATAAAAGCCTTGGCTTTTTGAAGTTCAATGGTAAAGCGGGTACTTGGCAGGTCCTCGCCCGGGAAGAAATAGGGAAGCAGCGGACTGTCGAGGTTTTCGAGTTTGAGAATGGATGAGAGGTCGAGACTGGCTGTAACTTCCTGCAACTTACGTTTGGAGATAAGCCGGCTGATGGCACATTGCACATTACCGTTATAATCAGTGGCGGGTTGAGGCATCAGCACGCCATCACCCCGCGAGAAAGTAAATGCTACAGGCAATCCCTGAACGGGAATCTCATCGCCATTTCTATTTAAAAAAACCTTAAGTGATAAGGGCTCTTGTAATTGACGTGAAAATTCGAGGAGATAAGATGTTTTTTCGGGGCGAAAAACAACCTGACGGTAGAGTGTCCTCAAATCATTGATTATATCTACGCCATAATTAACAGTCCCGTTAACTGTGCGGTGGGTTAGGTCTTCGCCTATATGGTACTGCAGTGCTGTAACAGCCTTGAAATAATTGGAGATGGCCTGTGCCACTTCACCACGATCGGCAGCTTGGCGGGCACTTTGAAAATATGAGGAAGCCAGCATTTTAGCCTGGTCGAGTTTTTGGCGGCGGCGCATTTCGTATTTGTCCTTATTCAGCCGCATCATTACCCAATACTCTTTTTTGTTTTCCCAGGTTATTACTTCGTAACCTTCAAGGGTTTGCGCTACCGATGTATATATTTTCGATTCGAACTGCTCGCGAAACGACAGGTTGTTCTCGAACTGATGCAATAACGAATTGGCTGCAATGGTAACCTTAATCTCGGAGCTCATTTCGCGAAGCGCTTTGCT
This sequence comes from uncultured Marinilabiliaceae bacterium, assembly GCA_937920475.1. GTDB lineage: Bacteria > Bacteroidota > Bacteroidia > Bacteroidales > Marinilabiliaceae > CALEUX01. The sequence continues at coordinate 34,211 of CALEUX010000079.1, read as the reverse complement.
TCGGGCATCCTGGGCATATTTCATATCGCGATCGCCGGCAGTTTTAAATGCCATGCCAATGCCCAGGTAAAAATCGGGTTGCGATGGCCGTTGCTTTACCCAATTTGGGCGTGAAGAGGCGTTAGCCGTTTGTGATATTAATAAGAGTGCGGTTGATATGGTAAAAAGATGGCGTAAAAACTGCTTCATATATAAGGATTTAGAGTTTTTATAGATGGTTGAGCCGATTTGTTTATACAAATGTCCATACTACAACAATCGGTCCAATATTTTCATAATCTGGTCATATTCAAAGCCGCGTGATGCTGCAAAACGAACAAGTGCAGCCTTCTTTTTTAAGAATTCCCGCCCTGATAAATTTTTCTCTTTTTCTTTAAGTAGCGAAAAAAGGGTTTCGCTATAATCCGAATCGTCCAAATTGCTTATAACTTCAGTAATGATATCTGTCGGTATTTTTTTGTTTCGTAAATGCCAGACTATTTTTTGCTTGCCCCATTTGTTAAAACGAAACTTATCGCGGGCAAAGAAGCTTGCATATCGCGATTCATCAATATATTTCTCCTCAAGCAGTTTTGCAATTACTTTTTGCGAATCAGTTTTTTCAACGTCCCACAATGCAAGCTTTTGTTCAATTTCGGAACAACAACGCTCTTGTTGGGCGCACAGGGCAGAGGCTTTGGTAAAAGCAGTTTTAAAATCCATAACTACTTTACCACAATTGTTTTCACATTCATGAATTCATGCAGGCCGAAATATGACAATTCGCGTCCAATGCCACTTTCTTTTATGCCGCCAAAGGGCAGCCGGGGGTCCGATTTAACAAAATCGTTTACAAAGCAGATTCCGGCTTCAAGTTCCTTTTCGGCAATGGCCAGTCCTTTTTCAATATTGGCGGTGAAAATGGCGGCCCCCAAACCGAAGGTGGTATCGTTGGCAATGCAAATGGCATCGGTTTCATTTTTTGCTTTTAGGAGGGAAACAACTGGGCCAAAAAGTTCTTCGTGGTAAGCCGGCATGCCGGGCTTTACATCGGTTAATACCGTAGGTGGATAGAATGCTCCGGGCAAATCGGGATTGTCGTTACCCAACAGCATCCGGGCTCCTTTAGTAATACTGTTGTTCACTTGCATTTGCAGGTCAATACGGATATTATTTCTTGCCAGGGGACCTAATTCGGTGGTTTCAATAAGCTGGTCGCCCATAATGATGTTGTTCATTTTTTCAAGCACCAGCGATTCAAACTGCTCGTATACAGGCTCTTCTACTATGAATCGTTTGGCAGAGATACAGCTTTGTCCGCCGTTGAGCATTCGTGCTTTTACACAAACTTCGGCCGCATGTGCCACATCGGCATCGGCCAGAATGATGTATGGGTCGCTGCCACCTAATTCAAGAACTGCTTTTTTTAGGCTTCGGCCACAAAGTTCGGCCACATTGCGCCCTGCCGGAGTGCTGCCAGTAAAAGTAACTGCCTGAATTCTTTTATCGGAGATTAGATTTTCTACTTTACGGCTCGTTATCAGTAATGTTTGAAATGTTTTATACGGAAATCCGGCCTCCTGAAACAAATGCTCAATGGCCAAGGCACACGCCGGAACATTGGAAGCATGTTTCAATAAAACAGTGTTTCCGGCTAAGAGTGTAGGAGCCGCAAACCGAAAAACCTGCCAGAATGGGAAATTCCACGGCATAATGGCCAGTACCGGGCCTAAAGGCTGATACGAAATAAACGATTGACTGGCTCCGGTAGGAACATGGATACGGGCCAGAAAAGTATCTGCATTTTCTGCATAATATCGACATACCCAGGCACACTTTTCAATTTCAGCACGCGATTCTCTGATGGGTTTGCCCATTTCAAGACTTATTCCAATGGCTAAACCTTCAATTTTCTCAAGAAGTAAGGAAGATAGATTGTTCAGCAAATCCACCCTTTTTTGGATGGAGGTTTGCCTCCATTGGAAAAAAGCCGCAGTTGAATCATCCAGACAATTGTCTATATCGCCCCACTGGAATTCCTCATATGAGTGAATTACCTCACCATTAGCCGGATTTATTGATTTTAATTGCATGGTAAATGATTTTGCCAAACATCTAAAATAGCTCAAATTTCATTTTTATGCAATTTATTCAACAGGCTTCATGGTTTAATAAATACGCTGAGCAACTTCTTTAACACTCTGAGTGGCCATCATGGTGTAGAAATGAATCAGATTAACACCGTTGGCCAGCAAATCTTTGGCCTGATAGGTACACCAATCAATACCAACCTTAACCACATCGGCGTCGGTTTTGCAGCCTCTGATTTCCCTGGCAAAAGCCTCGGGTATGTCAACATGAAAAATTTTAGGAAGAATGGTTAATTGGTTTAATAAAGTTACCGGTTTTAATCCCGGAATAATTGGAACATTAATACCTGCTTCACGGGCTTTTTTTACAAAATCGTAATAGCGTTGATTGTCGAAAAACATCTGAGTTATAACATATTCCGCTCCGGCATCTACTTTTTTCTTTAACCAATAAATATCTGAATCGAGGTTTGGTGCCTCTTCGTGCTTTTCGGGATAGCCTGCTACGCCAAAACTAAAAGGAGTATCAAAAGCTTCGGCAATGGTGCTGTCGAGAAATTTGCCTTGATTAAGGTCGTTTACCTGATGAATAAGGTCAATGGCATAGCTGTTGCTCTCTTCGGATGTTTGGTTGAACCGCTCTTTCTGACTGTTATCGCCGCGTAACAGTAATAAATCATGAATTCCCAGAAAATTCAGGTCCATTAAAGCATACTCAGTTTCGGAACGGGTAAATCCACTGCAAATAATATGTGGTATCACTTTAATACCATATTGATGTTGGATGGATGCAGCCACGGCAACAGTTCCAGGGCGTTTACGAATAACCTTTCGCTCAAACAAGCCTTTTTCGGTATTTTTGAATACCACTTCATCGCGGTGTGAAGTAATATTGATATAAATGGGGTTAAACTCTTTAAGTGTATCAATGGTGTTGAAAACTCTTTTAATGCTGTTGCCTTTTAAAGGAGGCAGCAGTTCAAATGAGAAAGCCGGTTTGTTTAAATCTCGAATAAGTTGTGCTGCAGTTGCCATGATTGACTAAAAATAAATATGTTAGGTTATTGTTATTTATAAGCTAAGTTAGAAGGAATCCACTTTTCGGTTTCCTCAACCGACAGCCCTTTTCGGTTAGCTAAATCCATCACCTGGTCGTGCTCAATTTTACCAACACCAAAATAAATCGCTTGCGGGTGTGCCAAATAAATCCCGCTCACCGAGGCGTTGGGATACATGCTGAAATGTTCGGTAAGGGTAATTCCTGCGTTTTTTTCTGCGCTTATCAGGTCGAACAGGGCTCGTTTCTCACTATGGTCGGGACAAGCCGGATAGCCTAATGCAGGCCTGATGCCACGGTAACGTTCGCGAATGAGGTTGGCATGGTCAAAGACTTCGTCGGGAGCATAGCCCCAAAATTCTTTGCGAGTTCTGAAATGCATCAGTTCGGCCAGTGCTTCGGCCAGTCTGTCGGCTAACGCTTTTAGCAGGATGGCGCTGTAATCGTCATTTTCTTTTTCAAACTTTTCAACCCATTTTTCGATGCCATGGCCGGCTGTTACGGCAAAGGCGCCTATGTGGTCGGTAAATCCGCTGTTTTTGGGCGCAATAAAATCCGACAAGCAATAATAATGTTCCTTGCCGGGTTTTTCTTGCTGTTCGCGAACATGGTGGAATGTGCAGATTAATTCACCGTTGTTATCAGGATTGTAAACTTCAATGTCGTCGCCAATGCTGTTGGCCGGAAATAAACCTACCACCGCTTTGGCTGTCACCATCTTGTGTTGTTTAATCTGTTCCAGCATGCTTTGCGATTCGCGATAAAGCTTAAGTGCCTCTATGGCTTTTTCTTTTCCTTCGGGAGTAGCGAATTTTTTAAGCCAGGCGGCTTCTGAGCCGGCATCTGTAACCAATTCAATATCATCATAACTTCCGGTTAACCGCCATGCATGGAAAAAGAATGTCCAGTCGATAAAAGGAATAATTTCATCCAGCGGATAATCGTTAAACACATGAATGCCGGGCTTCAGAGGCTTAATTAATTGTGTAGCATCCCAGTTAATGGGAAAATGCTTTTTTCGGGCTTCTTCAATGGGCAAATAACGACGCTCCTTCTTGCTTTGATTAACCTCACGCAGACGCTGATATTCGACTCTGATGGAATTGGCAAAAGTTCCTCTATCCCTTTCCGACATTAAGGCACCAACCACCTGGGCGCTTTTGGAAGCATCTTTTACATGCACCACAGGGCCCGAGTAAACAGGTTCTATTTTTACGGCAGTGTGCACACTCGAAGTGGTGGCGCCACCTATAAGCAAAGGCTTGGACATTTTGCGGTGTTCCATTTCGCGTGCTACATTCACCATTTCTTCCAGCGAGGGCGTAATTAAGCCACTCAATCCAATTATATCGGCTTTCTGTTCAATGGCTTCGTGAAGAATTTTATCCATGGGCACCATTACGCCAAGGTCGATTACCTCATAATTATTGCAGGCCAGAATAACGCCAACAATGTTTTTTCCAATGTCGTGCACATCGCCTTTAACAGTAGCCATTAAAATACGGCCGGCTTTGGTGGGTTCACTGCCCGATGCCCGTTTTTCTTCCTCGATAAATGGTTGAAGCCAGGCAACTGCTTTTTTCATAACACGGGCTGTTTTTACCACCTGGGGTAAAAACATTTTACCGGCACCAAACAAATCGCCCACAATATTCATCCCATCCATGAGGGGTTGTTCAATAATATCGAGGGCATAAGGGTATTTGGTTCGGGCTTCAGCCAAATCTTCCTCAATAAAGGAATCGATGCCTTTAATGAGGCTATGGTGCAAACGTTTTTCAAGCGGAAGTAAGCGCCACTCATCTTTGGTTTCAGCAATGGTGCCGTTGCTTTTGTTTTTATAGTTTTCGGCCATTTCAATTAGCCGCTCGGTGGCATCGGGTTTACGGTTGAGTACCACATCTTCGACCAACTGCAGCAGTTGTGGTTCAATTTCATCGTAAATCTGAAGCATGCCCGGATTTACAATGCCCATATCCATGCCGGCCTGAATGGCATGGTACAGAAACGCAGAATGCATGGCTTCGCGCACATGGTCGTTGCCCCTGAACGAAAAGGAGAGGTTGCTAACACCACCGCTAACCCGCACATGCGGTAGGTTCTCCTTAATCCAACGTGTGGCATTAATAAAATCAACGGCGTAATTGTTGTGTTCTTCAATGCCGGTGGCAATTGCCAGAATATTTGGGTCGAAAATAATGTCCTGTGGCGGAAAACCAATTTTTTGAGTGAGCAATTGGTAAGCACGACTGCAAATTTCTACACGTCGCTCAAATGTATCGGCTTGCCCTTTTTCGTCAAAGGCCATAATCACCACCGCGGCACCATATTCCTTAATTTTTAATGCCTGTTGCAGGAACAGCTCTTCGCCTTCTTTAAGACTGATGGAGTTAACCACACATTTGCCCTGGATACATTTAAGGCCTTCTTCGAGCACTTCCCACCGCGAAGAGTCAATCATAAAGGGCAGGCGTGCTATTTCAGGTTCCGAAGCCATTAAGAGCAAAAAGGCCACCATTTCCTTTTTAGCATCCAGCATGGCGTCGTCCATATTAACATCAATTATCTGGGCGCCGCCGTCAACCATATCGCGGGCAACTGATAATGCCTCTTCGTATTTTTCTTCACGAATGAGGCGGGCAAATTTCTTAGAGCCGGCCACATTGGTTCGCTCACCAATATTTACAAAGTTGGTTATTTTATCAATCACAAGTGGCTCTAACCCACTCAGACCGGTTGTAACAGGCAATTGGGAGGGCACATGAGGTTTGCCATCTTTAAGTAAACGAGCAAAAGCAGCTATGTGGTCGGGGGTGGTTCCGCAGCACCCACCAATAATATTAACAAGGCCTTGTTTTAGATAATCAAATATTTGCGGAGCCATTTCTCCGGGAGTCTCATCGTACTCGCCAAATTGGTTTGGCAAACCTGCATTGGGGTAGGCACTTATGAGCAAATTAGTTTTACGCCCCAGTTCTTCCACATAAGTGCGCAAATCGGAGGCCCCAAACGAGCAGTTAAGACCAATTGAAAACAATGGCATATGCGACACCGAAATAATAAATGCCTCAAGCGTTTGCCCCGATAGAGTGCGGCCGCTGGCATCGGCAACAGTAACCGAAACCATGATGGGAAAATCAACGATGCCGCGTTTTTTTAACTCACGGTTAATGCCAAACAGTGCCGCTTTGGCATTAAGGGTATCGAAAATGGTTTCAAGCAAAAAAATATCCACACCGCCATCGAGAAGTCCTGCAGCCTGTTCGCCATAAGCATCGGCCAACTCATCGAACGAAACAGCGCGGTAACCCGGATTGTTTACATCGGGCGATAAGGAGGCGGTTCTATTGGTTGGGCCCATAGACCCTGCCACAAAGCGGGGCTTACCGGGAGTAGAATATTTTTGTACTGCCTGAACTGCCAATTGAGCCGAAGCCTTGTTCATTTCGTAAACATAGGGCTCCATCTTATAATCGGCCTGCGATATGCTGGTTGAATTAAATGTATTGGTTTCAATTATATCGGAGCCGGCTTCCAGGTATTGTTCATGAATGGATGCAATTACATCGGGCCGGGTTAACGATAAAAGGTCGTTGTTTCCCTGAAGTAATGCAGGATGGCTGGCAAACCGGTCTCCCCTGAAATGCTTTTCGGTGAGTTTATAACGTTGAATCATACTCCCCATAGCGCCATCAAGTAATAATATTCTTTCCTTAACGGCCGCTCTCAATTGCTCTGTCCTGGTCATTCCTTTCAAAAAAAGTTTGGTGATAAATCAATAAAATTGCTCCAATGGGAGTTATCTGATTTTTATCATGTTTTTATAACATCTGAATAACAGCGCATTAGGCGTTGTTGTTTTGATGTTTAAAGTGCAAAGATAAGGATTTAAAGGCGATTAATCTATCAAACACACAATTAGCGGAATTGTTGTACATACTCTTTGGGCGAGAGTTTCATAATTTCCCTGAAAAACCGGTTAAAATTGGAAATATTGTTAAATCCGCATTCGAAACAAATACTTGATATGGTTCCCTGATTGTTCTGAAGCAGTCTGCAGGCATATTTGATTCTCAGTTCATTGATGTATTGTACCAGTGTTTTCCCGGTTTTTTCCTTAAAATACCTACTGAAAGAGGAGGCATTCATTCCAAAAATACGCGATAATTCGGGAAGTGATATTTTTTGGGTATAGTTAAGATTCAGATAATTAAGAATTTTATTCAGTCGCTGATCGTTTACATTAGGTGGATTTTGCTTAAACCCCGGAGACGCCAGTAAACGGTACTGCTTGGTTCGTGCCATTGCATCCAGTATACGCAATAAACCCATAAACCGCTCAAAACTTTCCTTTTGTATGAGGTTTTTAATTGGCTCACGAACGGCTTCACTAAAGGCAGGAAGAAAATAAATTCCCTGACCGGCTCTATTCAATAAATCTCTTATGTGTGAAAGCTCGGGATAATTAAGGATGGAGCGGTCCATGAAATCAGACGAGAATTGTATTACTACAGCATTCACTTTCAAGTCGGGGTTGCCTTGATGGAACACGTCGTCGTTTTTCCAATAATGAGGCACCTGACTACCTACTAAAACTAAATCGCCTTCAGTAAATTTTTCAAGTGTATCGGCAACAAACCGAACGCCAAAACTTTTTAATACTAATACGATTTCAAATTCGCTGTGAAAATGCCAGGGATAGGTAAAGTGGGGATAATCGTTCCATTTTATCCGAATAGGGCTTCCTCCCGGAATGAGCACCTGTTCGTGCATAATATTCTGACTCTTTTTCATTTACAAAACAATATTAGGAACTAACCGACAGCAAAAATAATATGATATGATGCAAATATAATACTTGTGAGCTGATAATTAACTCTATAATTTTGCTGCGTCAGAAAAATATATCAGGGAGTAGATTAAAAAAGTTTATTCTTATCCTGATGCAGTCACTCATAAACAAAAAGCTAAACAACTGACGGGAGTGATTGTTATATCAATTAAAAACAATAATTGTAAACAGGTATGTCGATGTTTGATTTAAGTGGAAATGTTGCCATTGTAACCGGTGGTGGAGGCGTATTAGGAAGCAGTATTTCAAAGAGTTTGCTTCAGGCTGGTGTAAAAGTAGTGATTCTGGATATTCGTCAGGAGGCGCTTGATACAAGAATAGAGGAACTAAAAGAGTATGGAGAAGTGTCGGGTTTGGTTTGTAACGTGCTCGATATGGACAGCTTAACCGGGGTTCGTCAGCAAATAGTTGATAAATGGGGACGTATTGATATTTTGGTGAATGCTGCCGGAGGTAACATGCCGGGTGCCACTTTAACCGAGGAACAAACCATTTTTGATATGAAAGTAACCGATTTTCAAAAGGTTACCGACTTAAATATGAATGGCACCGTATATCCATCCATGGTTTTTGGAGAGGCTATGGCCAAACAGGGAAAAGGAAGCATCATCAATATTTCTTCCATGGCTACATACTCGGCAATCACAAGGGTTCCGGGTTATTCGGTTGCCAAATCGGGGGTAAACATTTTTACACAATGGCTGGCCACCGAACTGGCTATGAAGTTCAATGAAAAAATCAGGGTAAATGCTATTGCTCCTGGCTTCTTTATTGGCGACCAAAACAGGGCTGTGCTCATTAATCCCGATGGCAGCTACACCGAGCGAAGCAAAAAGGTATTGGCTAAAACACCCATGAAACGCTTTGGTGATATTACTGAACTTAATGGTATTGTGCAATTTTTGTGCAGTGATGCTGCCAGTTTTATAACCGGGGCCATTATTCCGGTTGATGGCGGATTTAGTGCTTTTAGCGGCGTTTAAGAGTTTTTGATTTATTTTTTATAAAATATGGCATTAGAGAAAGCGTGGCGTTGGTTTGGGTTTAATGATCCGGTTAAATTAACCGATCTGAAACAAATGGGAGTTGAAGGGGTGGTTACCGCCCTGCACCATATTCCCAACGGAGAAGTGTGGCCTGTTGATGAAATAATGAAAGTAAAATCGGCCATTGAAGCTCACGGAATGAGGTGGACTGTGGTTGAAAGTTTACCGGTATCGGAAGGCATTAAAACCAAATCGGCCGACAGACCCCGATTAATTAAAAATTATCAGGAGTCGTTACGCAATCTTGGTAAATGCGGTATCGATACAGTTTGCTATAATTTTATGCCGGTTCTCGACTGGGTACGTACTGATTTGCACTATACGCTTCCGTCGGGCGGAGAAGTGATGTATTTCGACTTTCCATCGTTTGTGGCTTTTGATGCTTTTATTTTAAAGCGTCCGGGGGCAGAAAACGATTATCCTGCCGAAATTGTTGAAAAGGCACGCGAAGTGAGAAGCAGGATGACCGATGAAGAGGCTGAAAAACTGGCCTATAACACCATTATTGTAACCCAGGGCTTTATTAACGGTGCAGTTGACCCGAATAGCGCGGACTACAAAAAAGCTTTTCTCGATTTTATTGATACCTATAAAGATATTGACCGCGACAAATTAAGACAGCATCTGGCTGATTTTTTGAAAAATGTGGTACCGGTGGCCGAAGAGAACGGCATAAATCTCTGTATTCACCCCGACGATCCGCCATTCCCGGTTTTGGGTTTACCAAGGATTGTGAGTACAAAAGAGGATTTTGAATGGATAGTAAATCAATACGATTCCGTTTCTAATGGCATCACATTCTGCACAGGCTCTTTATCGGTTCGCAGTAACGAGCATCTGGTGTCCATAGTAAAATCGGTGGGACACCGAATACATTTTTTGCATTTGCGTAACAATGTTTTATTGCCCGATGGATGTTTCCACGAGTACGGTCATATTCACGGCTGTGTAGATATGTATTCGGTAATGAAAGCGCTTTTGGAAGAGCAGCAGCGAAGAATTAAAGAAGGCCGGAAAGATATACGGATGCCGGTAAGGCCCGACCATGGTATTAAAATGCTCGACGACTTTAACCGTAAAGCCAATCCGGGATACCCTTTGATTGGTCGTTTAAAGGGATTAGCCGAATTGAGTGGTTTGGAGATGGGCATAGAGCGCGCCATGGCAGAAAAATGCTGAGCAGTTTTTTTTTCATAGATTTAGTTTACTAAGGAGTGAGGGCGGAATGGTTGGTTCCGCCCTTTCTTTTTTATTTAACCAATTCTTATTTTTCGTATCTTCACCAATGGATTTTTTGGAGTTAAATTCTACCATTATATATTAAAAACATCTGTTGTCCAGATAGGTGAGGGTTAATCAAATTCGCAGCCAAACCCATGAGTGAAGCATTACTTGAAGCACTGATGCAGCTTTTTGCTCTTCTTACCGATATACGTAAAGAGAGCAAAACAGGAAAAGCACGCTTTTTGGTTGAAGATTTTTTATCGCGTCATTTTAATTCAGAGTACGTTCAGAAATATCTTAACCGGTTTGATGTTTATTTAACACGCTACCATTCGCAGGTTTACAGCGATAATCAGGAGCTGATTGATAAACAGGTAAATGAGAATCTTTCCCGGGTATTGAATATCTCGTCCAGAATTAATGAAGAGCTCGAGCAGGAGCCTAAAATAATCATCTTTGTTCAGTTGCTCGACTTTTTAAAGAAAGACGAAGAGATTGGTGAAACCGAAGAGGGCTTTGTTGATTTACTCGCCGACCAGTTTCGGATAGATAAAAAGGATTACCTCAATCTGAAACATTTTATTCTGGATTCTCCCATGGAAGTGCCCGATAAAACTGCTGTAATGCTTATTAGCGGTCAAAATGAGGCACCACACCCCGACATGAAGCTGCTTTACAATCCTAAACAGCAGGTGTTTGTATGGGTAATTCATGTACGCAGTACCAATTCCTTTTTTTTCAGATACTCAGGCCAGCGTAACCTATACCTCAACGGTCATAAGGTAGAGCAAAACAGGGCGTATGCCATGGCAGTGGGATCGGTAATAAAAACGTCGGTTATGCCACCGGTTTATTATGGCGCCATTGCCGAAAAATTTATCCACCGAAAGGATAAAGGGCGGATTATTTACCGCGCAGTAGATGTGGCCTATAAATTCAACAACAACCAAATTGGAATACATCCCTTTAGTTTTACAGGACGCTCGGGACAGTTAATAGGGATTATGGGAGGCAGCGGTACCGGAAAATCCACCTTGCTGAACGTTCTTAACGGCAACTATAAACTGAGTCAGGGAAAAATCACCATCAATGGCCACAACCTGCATACCGAAGTGGGGGCTTTGCGGGGCGTAATAGGATATGTACCGCAGGACGACCTTTTAAAAGAGGAACTAACTGTTTTCGAAAACCTTTGGTACAACGCACGGCTTTGTTTTAGCAATTTAAGTAAATCGGATATTAAAAAGCGGGTAGAAGATGCCCTTCAGGATTTCGACCTGGTGGAAGCCCGCAACTTAGTGGTGGGTACCCCACTTAACAAAATTTTGAGTGGCGGACAGCGTAAACGACTAAATATTGCCCTGGAATTAATCAGGGAACCTTCAATACTGTTTGTGGATGAACCCACATCGGGTTTATCATCGATGGATTCGGAAAAAGTAATGTTGCTGCTGAAACGGCAGGTTTTGAAAGGTAAACTGGTGATTATCAACATTCATCAGCCATCATCCGACCTTTATAAACTGCTGGACAAGTTGCTGATGATTGACAAAGGCGGTCGTATTATTTACAGCGGCAACCCAATGGATGCCATCGCTTACTTTAAGCAACAGGCCAACTATGTGAATCCCGAAGAGCGAGAGTGTTACGTTTGCGGAAACGTAAAAACCGAGCAACCCTTGCGCATTGTGGAAGCGCGTATGGTTAACCCTTACGGAAAATTAGTGCGGCAACGTAAAGTTAAACCTGAGGAGTGGTACAAACTTTACATCGATAATTTCGAAAGCAAGTACGAGTGGAAATCGAAACGGCAAATTGATAAAAAGGAGCCTCTTCCCGAAAACCTGTACAGCATTCCCGGCAGGCGGAAGCAATTCCTCATTTTTACCATGCGTGATGCGCTGTCGAAACTTAAAGACAGGCAATATCTGGCTATAAATATTCTTGAGGCACCATTGCTGGCGCTCATTCTTGGGTTTTGTACCAAGTTTTTGTTCGGTTCGGCTGATAATCCCGACCACTATATTTTTGCCGAAAATGTTAATCTCCCGGCCTATTTGTTTATGTGCGTGGTGGTTTCGTTATTTCTGGGATTGAATGTGAGCGCCGAAGAAATTATTAAAGACCGCAAGTTGCTTAAACGCGAGTCGTTCTTAAATTTAAGCCGATTAAGTTTTCTGAATAGTAAAATTGTGGTGTTGTTTACCATTTCGGCTATACAAACACTGAGTTTTGTATTAATTGGAAATGCCATTCTCGAAATTAAAGGGCTCACGTTTCATTACTGGATAATTCTTTTTTCGGTGGCCAGCTTTTCAAATATGCTGGGATTGAATATCAGCAGTGGCTTAAATTCGGTGGTGGCTATTTATGTGCTGATCCCATTGATTTTGGTACCTCATCTGCTCTTTAGCGGGGTTATTGTAAACTTTGATAAGTTGCATAATTCTATCGCCTCGCGCGAGTTTGTTCCCCGCATTGGTGATGTTATGGTTTCGCGTTGGGGTTACGAAGCCCTGGCGGTGAATCAGTTCAAGAACAACAGGTTTCAAAAACTCTTCTTCGACGATGAAATGGGCATGAGCCAAAGCTCATATTTTGGCACAACCCTAATTCCTGAGCTTGTTAAGCACAACGACGCCTGCTTATGGGCTTTTGAGCGCAACGATGACAAACTGATGAAAATCCATTGGGAAACCCTCCGCAAAGGGTTGGCGCAACTTGAGAAAGAAATTGAGTTAAGTTTACCCTCACTGGCTAAAAATGGCATTGAATCGTTTTCGCCTCAAATGCACCAGTCAATTGACCAGGCATTAGAAAAAGTACGCAGACATTTTAGCGGTCAATACCAGTTTTTTAGCCGGGGAAAAGACAGTAAAACAGAGTTGCTGGTAAAAGAACTTGGCTCCATTGATAAAGTGGTGCAATTTAAGCAAACACATTATAATGAAGCGCTGGCCGAGTGGCTGCTCGAGAAAAAGCAGGTGAAACAGTTCGAAGTTACCAACGATAAAATAATCCAAAAGAAAAACCCGGTTTACAAAAAGCCTACAGGCAAATGGGGACGGGCACATTTTTATGCCCCGGTAAAACGGGTGTGGGATTGGTATATTCCCACTCCGGTTTTTAATATTCTGGTTATCTGGTTGGGAATTCTGACCCTTTATGCAGCGCTTTATTTAGATATTCTCCGACGAATTATTCATTATTTCGAGAACTTCAGACTGCGACAACTCAACAAGCGACTGCAGAAACTGGGAACGTAAGTGCCTCATTTAAATACTACTCTGAATCCTTAGTGAATTTGGTTTATTAATTGAGAAATATAAAGAGGAACTATTGTCTGAAACACAAAGTTCCCCTTTGTTTTTCTGTTGCTGCTTTTTAATCTTGACTTAAAGTGATTACAATAATGATTTCATTTTGCTATGACTGATTTTTGGTATTTAACCCGGAAAATTAAACAGTAGAACTAGCTTGGAACGTCGAAGAAGTATATCGTTTTCAGAACCAGTAACTGAGTAACGAGCCAGATAATTCAAATTATACCAATAAATACCCACTCTGATTGTTTCACCTTTAATTTCAAAATCAGTAACACCATCTATACCTGTTAATACATTTTGATTGATATCCCTGCATTCAACTCTATTAACTCCGTACTCTTTAATAACCTGCTTAAGTTCTTTTCCAATTAATTCACCTGACGTTGTGAAATTTTCCTTTTCAGAGCAACCAATGAAAGTAATAACAAGAAAAAAGAGCAATAAAGTATTTTTTGAAATTCTTTTCATAATTGTATTCAGTTAAATGTTAATATGTTAAAGAGAGTGTTTGATGTTCGACTAAGCAATAAAAGTAACATTAAAGTCCGTTTAGTTACTTGAACATAGTCTTTAATATGACAACAACGCCTTCCTTAAATTCTCAAAACGTGCTTCGTAATCTTTCATCGATAAACGGATAACCTCGCGGGCCTCTTCGGCACCGTAAACGTGGGTTATTTCCGATTCGCGGTCGAGGCCGGGCATATCCTTGTAGGTTAAAAAGTAATGTTTTAATCTGGCCAATGCCAGCTCGGGCAGTTCCGTTACATCTTTAAAATCGCCATAAACCACATCGCTTTTTAAAACCGAGATAATTTTATCATCGGCAGCATGTCCGTCAATCATTCTAAAGCCGCCAATGGGAATTGCTTCGGCAATAAGGTCGCCGTGGGGAACATCTTTTTCGGTAAGCACGCAAATATCAAGCGGGTCGCCATCGCCCTTAATTTCTTTGCGGTTGGTTTTTTGCGAACAATAATTGCCCACATTTTCGCCACAATAGGTTTGCGGAATAAATCCATACAGCGTAGGAACCACGTTGGAATATTTTTGTGGGCGGTCAATTCGCAGGTAACCGCTAACTTTATCAATTTCGTATTTAATGGTATCGGTAGGTACCACTTCAATAAAGCACATAACCACATCGGGCGCATTTGGGCCAATGTCGATACCGTGCCAGGGGTGCGATTTGTAACGTAAACCCATCAATCGTCCGATTGGGTCCATCAAACTGTTTGCCGACATATCTTCGTTATTATTTTGTTTTTTCTTTTTGGTCATATTCAGGTTTTCTCCAAGTTATTGGTTGCCTGGCAAAATAACAGGTTTTTTTGCTGGCATCAAAGCAGGGATTAAAAAATTAGTTATTTGTTAAGACTAAAGACATTTAGAAACTGTTTATATTTATTTTTTAGACATAAGACTTTAAGACATAAGAAGTAACATGCTTAAAATAAACAAAATAACTTAACAATCATATTTGTGTATACTTTCTTTCTAATCATCTCTTTCTGTCTTTAGTCTAAACTTCTAAAAGTCTATAAAAGGGGTACTTATAATTCAGAGGTTTCTACCCTGCCCACCCTGACCGGTCGAGGCTTCGGTATTGAACGGCTTCGGCCACATGGTGTGCCTGAATGGTTTCGCTCTCTTCCAAATCGGCGATGGTACGCGACACTTTTAAAATGCGATCGTAAGCACGTGCCGACAAATCGAGTTTTTCCATGGCATTTTTCAGAATCTGCTGTCCTGTTGCATCGGGAGTTGCAAAAGTTCGCAGCAGGCGGCTGTTCATTTGTGCATTACAGTGAACCCCGGTTTGCTTCTGATATCGAACCTGCTGAAGCTTTCGCGCTTTCATTACCCGTTCTCTTACATGAGAACTTTTTTCGGATGTGGGTGCTTCGGCCAATTTATTAAATGGCACCGGAACCACTTCAATATGAATATCAATGCGGTCGAGCAGTGGGCCTGAAATGCGACTCAGATATTTTTGAACCACGCCCGGGCTGCAAACGCATCGTTTTTCGGGATGGTTGTAATAACCGCAGGGGCACGGATTCATACTGGCCACCAACATAAAACTTGCCGGATAGTCGATGGCAAAGCGGGCACGTGAAATTGATATCTGGCGATCTTCGAGAGGTTGGCGCATCACCTCAAGTACGGTGCGCTTAAATTCGGGCAGCTCATCGAGAAACAACACACCGTTATGGGCCAGTGATATTTCGCCTGGTTGCGGAAAAGTGCCGCCGCCAACCAAGGCTACATCAGAAATGGTGTGATGCGGGCTTCGGAACGGACGTTGTGTAAGCAGGGCTGTTTCACCGGGAATTTTTCCGGCCACGGAATGAATCTTAGTTGTTTCGAGGGCTTCGTTGAGTTCAAGTGGAGGTAAAATAGATGCCAAACGTTTGGCCAACATGGATTTACCCGAGCCGGGCGGGCCTATCATTATTAAATTATGACCGCCGGCTGCTGCAATTTCAAGGGCTCGTTTTACGCTCTCCTGGCCTTTAACGTCCGAGAAATCGATGTCGCAGGTTGCAATGCCTTTAAGGAATTCGGCTTCTGTATCAACAACGGTAGGTTCCAGTCCGCCTTTGCCATTTAAAAAATCAATCACCTCGGCTATACCGTTGGCTCCGTAAACTTCCAGCCCTTCAACCACTGCCGCTTCGCGGGCATTGGCTTTGGGCACTATCAAACCTTTGAAGTTTTCCTTGTGGGCCTTTACGGCTATGGGCAATGCGCCTTTAATGGGTTTCAGACTGCCATCGAGCGAGAGCTCGCCCATCATCATATAACCACCTATTTTGTCGGCTTCAATTTGTCCCGAACCGGCCAAAATGCCAATGGCAAGCGGCAAATCGTAGGCAGAGCCTTCCTTTCGGGTGTCGGCAGGTGCCATGTTAATAACAATTCGCTGGCCGGGCCACTCATAATTGCAAGCCCGGAAAGCTGATTCAATCCGTTGCTGACTCTCCTTTACGGCATTATCGGGTAATCCAACCAAAAAGAAACGAATGCCCCGCGATATGTCCACTTCAATGGTAACCGGAATGGCATCAATGCCTGTAACTGCTGCTCCAAAGGTTTTAACTAACATAGGGTAAGGTATTTGAGCAACAATATAATGAAAAAATAAATATTACTGAACGAGTTGCTTAAAATATGCGGGGATGGTAGTGCTAAAACTTACCTGCTTTTTTGAATAGGGATGAATAAATGTGATAGATGCGGAGTGAAGTGCCAGTCGCTTAATGTCTTTATCGGGTTTGCCATAGGCTTTATCACCTGCTACCGGATGTCCCATTTCAGCAAAATGCACCCGAATTTGGTTTTTGGTGCCTGTAAACAGCTGCACTTCAACCAAACTTAACTTATCTGACTCGTTAACTACCTTATAGCCGGTTTTCGATAATTTACCTTTGGCAGGGTCGTTAACCGAGAACATTCGGTTAGCTTTGTTCTCAGCCAGATACGACGTTATGGTGCCTTCTTTTTGTATCAAAGAGCCATGCACCACGGCATAATAAGTTTTAGTAAACTTCTGCCAATTATCCTGAAGGAACCGTTTGGCCAGTTCGTTTTTGGCAAAAACCAGAACACCCGAAGTGTCTCTATCGAGACGGTGTACTATGAAAATGCGGTTTCGCGACTGCTCGTTGCCCTTACGAACATAGTTGGTGAGCAAAAAGTACGCTGTATTTTCTTTTTGCGTTTCGGTACCCATGGTTAGTAAGCCACTTATTTTATTAACCACAATAATGTCGCGATCTTCAAATAAAATGGTTAATCCCTTTGGCTGATGCTTTGGTGCGGGTTGTTTAGAAGATGGTGTTTTTTGTTGCATGCCCATGGTTGTGATGCGTGCGAAGTTAGCGAATTTTAGTTTTATGCAAGATGAATGTGGAGGTTATGATGATAGGTATTAGCTCATAGCTGTTAGGAGTTAGCTGCCAGGAGCTAAGAGCTAAGAACCAGGAACTAAAAACTTCTGTCTTTCCTCATCAGCCTTCTGCCTTTTTAAAGATACTCCCTCCGAAGATTGATTAATCTGATTATCTTTGCGCTCTGAAATTTTAAATGCTTGTTTGAATGATATCGATTGACGGACTGACTGTTGAGTTTGGAGGGACGACTCTTTTTAAAGACATTTCATTTGCTATTAATGATAAGGACCGCATTGCACTGATGGGAAAAAACGGCGCGGGAAAATCAACCCTGTTGAAGATTCTGGCAGGCGTTCGTGAGCCATCGTCGGGGCGGGTTTCGGCACCGCAGGATACAGTGATTGCCTATTTACCCCAGCACTTACTGACTGAGGACAACCGCACGGTTTTTGAGGAAACCTCGCAGGCGTTTGCCCATATACATTCCATGCAGGCACAAATTGAGGAACTAAACCACCAGTTGAGTACCCGAACCGATTACGAATCGGGTGAGTATTATCAACTCATTGAGCAGGTTTCGGCATTAAGTGAGAAGTTTTACGGAATAGAGGAAACCAATTATGAATCGGAGGTGGAGAAAATTCTGTTGGGCCTTGGTTTTAAACGTGACGATTTCACACGCCCAACCAGCGATTTTAGCGGTGGCTGGCGCATGCGCATTGAACTGGCTAAAATTCTTTTACAACAGCCCGACCTGATTTTGTTGGATGAGCCTACCAACCACCTCGATATTGAATCGGTGCAATGGCTCGAGGATTTCTTAATTAACAGTGCCAAGGCTGTTATGGTGATATCCCACGATAAGGCTTTTATCGACAACATCACCAATCGCACCATTGAAGTAACTATGGGGCGCATTTACGATTACAAGGTTAATTACACCAGGTATTTGGAACTTCGCAAAGAACGTCGTGAGCAGCAACAAAGGCAATATGAAGAGCAGCAAAAAATGATTGCCGATAATCAGGAATTCATTGAGCGCTTTAAGGGAACCTACTCAAAAACCAACCAGGTACAAAGCCGTGTGCGCATGCTCGAAAAACTTGAGTTGGTTGAAGTGGATGAAGAAGATACTTCTGCCTTGCGACTAAAGTTTCCGCCATCGCCGCGCTCGGGCAGTTTTCCGGTTGTGGCAGAGGGCTTAACAAAAAACTACGATGCCCATACCGTATTTTCCAATGTTGGGCTTACCATACAACGTGGCGAAAAAATTGCTTTTGTGGGCCGCAATGGCGAAGGAAAGTCAACACTGGTAAAATGCATTATGAGTGAAATCGCTTATGATGGCACATTAACCCTGGGGCACAATGTAAAAATTGGCTATTTTGCTCAAAACCAGGCATCCCTGCTCGATGAAGAATTAACCGTTTTCCAAACCATCGACGATGTTGCCAAAGGCGATATCCGCACAAAAATTAAAGATATACTGGGAGCTTTTATGTTTAGTGGCGACAGCATTACCAAAAAGGTTAAGGTGTTGTCGGGAGGAGAGCGAACCCGTCTGGCTATGATAAAACTGCTGCTGGAACCTGTAAACCTGTTAATTCTCGATGAGCCAACCAATCATTTGGATATCAAAACCAAAGACATACTTAAAAGTGCTTTGAAAGATTTTGATGGTACATTGATTTTGGTATCGCACGACCGCGATTTTCTGGATGGATTGGCCGAAAAGGTTTATGAATTTGGGAATAAACGTGTTAAAGAGCATTTAGGTGATATTCAGAGCTTTCTGCACGCCAAAAAAATGGATAACTTGAAAGAAATTGAGCGGAGTATCTCAAAGAACTAAGCAGCTATATAAATTTAAGACAATAGACAAAAGACAAAAAGATTCGAAGTGTAACGGAGTTCCGAGTAACGGAATAAGAAAAAACTAAATGACAAAAAATCAAATAATTATTTCAAATATCATTTTGGCGGTCTGGCGGCAATGGCAAGTCTAAATTATCTATTTTGTTTACTCCCGATAAACCGGGACACGTCTATCTGTCTGATTCCGATAAACCGGAACACGAATCTTATCTTCTAATAGTCTTCATTACAATTGGCTGGCATAATGAACCAAGGCATTGATGATTGTTCCCCAATTGTCGATAATATAACCTATCAGGTATAAAGAGGCTGACACTATTACAATATACTTATCTTTTACTTTAATGGTTTTTTCAAATGTTTGGCTGAATGTATCAGATGAGGTTCTGTATGTTTGGCTGAAGATATAACTGTCTGCAGTTTCAGGCTTAGCTTTATCAAAGTAACCAAACGATGCTTTTCGTTTGCAACCTGCAAATGGAGCTTTGGGTGAATTATTATTAATAGCAACAGGTATCATTGATGTATTTTTACTAAAGACTATTGATAACTAGCACATTAACCTCATTCCTGTTCTTTAATCTTACGTAGCCATAAATCAGCCATCAGTAAAATCAATACCAATCCTGCAATAAAAAGGCAGAAAGTTAACATATTTGATGATTCAGGGCTGAGCGATAACGTTGGCCAGCTTAATTTAAGCTTGAATTCAAAGAATTTATCGAGCAAAAAATACCCGCCACCGGCTAACAGTACCGATACCGCCGATAACAGGCTTATGGTCAACCAGGCATTACGTCGCTTTTTCTTAGCCACAGCCATAGATATTTGCGCCATCATTCGGCTTTCAAAGCCATAGGGCAAGCTTTCGGGCTGGCTCATTAAAACTTTTTTAAGTGCTTTATCGGGTTGCATAGCTTAGTTGTTTACCATTACATATAATTTCTTCCGTACGCGGTGAAGTTTTATCTTCACATTGGCTTCGGTTAAACCGGTTATTTCTGCAATCTCTTTAACAGGTAGCTCCTTTTGGTAATATAACGTTATAATTGCTTTTTCCTCCGAAGTTAACATATTAACCGATTGCTCCAGCTTGTTAAGTACCGATTCATTGTCAACATTGTTCAATAAATCATCCACATCGCTATCCGGAATATTTTTTAAAACAGAATCGTCAAAAGCAGGCATTTCATTTTTCTTTTTTCTTATTGCCGAAATAGCTGTATTATAAGCTATTCGGTAAATCCAGGTTGAAAACCTGCAATCGCCTTTAAAAGAGTCCAGCTTGTTAAAAACTTTCATAAACACGTCCTGGGTAAGCTCTTCAGCATCTTCAGGACTTCTCACTATTTTAACAATCAGTGCATAAACCTGTCTGGAATAACCATTCAGAAAATAAGAAAACAATGCAGTGTTCCCGTCAAGGATTTGCCTGATGTATTCTGTTTCTTTGATTGGTTCCATAGTACCAGTTAGACGCGTGGAGCATATTGAGGTTACACCCAAAAAAAATATTTTTTTGTCTTTTTCTCAATAACTATTGAATAAGCCATAATATAATTATGAGTCGAAAAATGTAACCACAAAGTCGCAAAAGGCAAACAAAGTGAATAAATTTAAAGTCATCGTTAAAGCGGCTGTTATTGGCTAATAAGTTTAATGTAAAATCAAATACTATTCTTGCTTTGAAATACTTTGTGTAATCCTTTGGCGGCTTTGTGGTTTAAAAAGTTGACATTATAAAAATTTTCTCAAACATTTTTAATAAAAAGTTGTAACCGATTAAAAATGGAGGCGTCAAATGGGGCAAAGAGAGTAATTACAAACATTTAAATTAAATAATTATGATGGATTTTATTACTATTCCGCTGGTAATTGGGATTATTACCCTTGGAATATACAAACTGTTCGAACTCTATGCCAGAAAAAAAGAACGTTTGTTAATGATTGATAAACTTGGCGATAAGCTTGACCCTTCATACTTAAACGGAAGTTTGCCGATGCCATCGCAAATAGTTGGACAATTCTCCTTTGGAGCCCTAAAAGCCGGTGCATTAATGGTGGGTGTTGGGCTGGGATTACTGGTAGGTTTTCTTATTCTTAATGCATCTTTACCTGCTATTGAGATGTTTAATACCGGTAATTATCGCGAACTTGGCAGTGTTGTTTTTGGTTCGTCTGTTTTGTTATTTGGTGGTTTGGGTTTGTTAATTGCCTTTATTGTTGAAACCAGAATTAATAAAAAGAGTTAAAAGGCAATTGGTATTTGTAGTTTAGCAAAAGAGGCTTTAATCATATGGTTAAGGCCTCTTTTGTTTTTGACTCTGAGTAGAGTTTACAATTTGTTAACCTACATGTAATATTTAGGTGACAGCTGCTATTTGCATTAGATTTTTCTTTGTATCGTTTTTGGGAGGAATTTTAATGTAGTAGTTGATCCATTTTATGGTTATTTCTTCATTATTGAAGCTCCTTCCTGTTAAAACCAAAAAGAATTTATTAAGAAACAACAGGAATTTATGAAACGATTAAAGAGAATTGTTTTAACATGGCTTACCTTATTGCTCTTACCTTTAGCTATTTATGCTCAGAATGGCACCATTCGTGGTGTTGTTGTTGATGGCGATACCAACGAAACTTTGGTTGGTGCGGCAGTTGTTATTAAAGACCCATTTCAGGGTGTAACCACTAATCTTGATGGTGAATATGTGTTAGATAAGTTGACCCCCGGAAAGTATGACTTGCACATCACTTACATATCCTACGATCCATTAATTATTGAAAATGTTGTTGTTGAGGCCAATAAAACTGTTACATTAAATGTGAAAATGTCATCGGCTACACAGCAATTGCAAACTGTTTCGGTGGTTGCACGAAGAGTTCAGCATACCGATGTTTCCATAATAAACAGCATTAAAACCGCCGAACTGGTAGTAAGTGGAGTCTCTGCCCAGCAAATCAGCCGCTCGCAAGACCGTGATGCGAGTCAGGTTGTTCGTCGTATTCCCGGAGTTACCATTATAGAAGACCGATTTATTGTTGTACGTGGCTTGAACGAACGTTACAACGCAGTGCAACTCAACGATATTAATGCACCAAGTTTAGAGGATGATGTTCGCTCGTTTTCTTTCGATGTAATTCCAAGTTCGCAACTGGAGCGTATTCTAATTTATAAGAGTCCGTCACCCGATTTACCAGGCGATTTTGCCGGAGGTGCCATTAAAATCTATACCAAATCCATTCCTGATGAATCGGGTATGGAAGTTAGCTACTCTATTGGCTATGAGCCATCAACCACCTTTAAAGATTTTTATATAACTGAAAAATACTCTGGTCATTGGTCAGGGTTAAACCGTGGTCATTACGATTTGCCTTCAGGCGTGCCTTCCGATATAAGAAAAGTCTCCAACGCCACCGAATTACAGCGGATAGGTCAATCGTTTAAAAACAATTGGGTACCCGAGAAAAACACGGCTTTCTTTAATCAAAGTGCATCTATTACCGGATATTTAAAGAAACCTCTTGGCAGTATGGTTTTAGGAAATTATACTTCGGTTAATTACAGCAACAGCTTTTCTTCGGAAAATCCGCAACGTTACGATTATAATACTTACGACAGGATAAATAATGCAAGTCTGCCTATTTACTGGTTCGATGATAATAAATACAAACAGACCATTAAACTAGGACTTATCCATAATTATGGATTACGCATTAATCCCAATCATTCAGTAGAATTTAAAAATCTTTTCAACAATATTGGTTCATATGAGTACGTTGATCGCGGTGGAAACCATTACGATTTTGAATTTTTTCCATCAAATCACTCATTTCAACAACTATATAGAACCATTTATACCGGACAGCTAAATGGGAAACACGATTTTTTTGAGAAAAAGACTCAAATTCAATGGTTGGGTGGTTATAGCACCTCGAATCGCGATATGCCCGATAATAAACGATACAGGTCAGATTTGGAAACAGAAAATGGCAGTCGCGAAAATGCTATTATTTATGTACCAATTGGTGGAGCACAACCTTATTTCTTAGGCCGGTTTTACTCAGAAATGGATGAAACAACTATAACCGGTTCTTTAAATGTAACGCAAAAATTAAGTTTTGGTGATGGTACTCTTTTTAAACCTGTTTTGAAAGCTGGTGCATATATCGAAGAAAGAGACCGTTCGTTTCTTGCACGTAATATTGGTTATACACAAGCTATTAATTTTAATCTGGATTTGCGCTTGTTGCCTGTTGACCAGCTATTTGCGCCAGAGAATATTAATAACAACGGAGGAATAAAAATTGATGAGCAGTCGAACCCACAGGACTCATACGAAGCAACCAGCAGTTTGAAGGCTTATTATGGAATGGTAACATTACCTGTGTCGTCAAAAATAAAAATAATTGGAGGAATTCGGGTCGAAGATTACACACAAACCATGAAGAGTGCCACAACTGATGGCCCTGTTAATGAGGTATATCAGCAAACCGATTTATTGCCTTCGGTTAACATCGCTTATAGTTTCAGCGATAAAATGTTGGTACGTGGGGCTTATGGAAAAACAGTTAACCGCCCTGAGTTTAGAGAAAGAGCGCCCTTTAACTTTTACGACTTTAATTTTAACGTCAATAAAAAGGGAAATATTTTTCTTGCCGATGCCAATATCAATAATATGGAATTGCGCTGGGAATATTATCCAACAGTATCAGAAATGATAAATTTTGGCGGTTTCTACAAGAAATTTGAAAATCCGATTGAAAGTGGATTTGAAGCTGGAGCTGGTTCTGGAGGTGCTAAAAACTTTAGACCAATGAATGCTAAATCGGCCGTGAGCTATGGATTGGAGCTTGAGGTTCGAAAGTCTTTGGCAGGTTTGTTTAACTCAGTCTTTTTTGATAAACTAATGGTGGTCTTCAATGGAGCCATCATTAAAAGCGAAGTTGAAATTGGTACGGGTATTGGTTCGGGTCGCGATACCGATAACCGCCCACTTCAGGGTCAATCACCCTATATTGTTAACACCGGGCTCTTTTACAATGACGAAAATAAAGGATTGCAGGTAAATGTTTTATACAACACCTTTGGTAAGCGTATATACAGCGTTGGTTACACAAATGCCGACCGCACAAGGGTTTTATATCCTGATGTGTATGAAATGCCCCGTCACCTGCTGGATTTCACCGCTAATAAAACATTTAAAAACAATGTGAGTATTAAACTGGGAATAACCGACTTGTTTAATCAGAAATCAATATTCCTCCAAGACGCCAATGAAGATGGGAAGTTTGAAAAAAACAACGATCAAATACTTCAATCATCCCGACCCGGTACATTGTTTACATTAGGGATAGGATACAAATTTTAATACGACCAATATTTTCAAACCCGGATGAAACTTTATGCTTTCATCCGGGTTTTTTGTCTGTAAAAAAGGAGCTCTTAGTTGCCCTTTATTTTCTGTATTTCTTTATGGTGTTGTTTGACCATTTCTTCATACTTTTTTCTGGATTCCTGGCGGTAAGATTCAAACTCGTTTTTTGTCTCATCCAGTTCATTTCTTGCTTTTTTTATAGTAGCATAACTGGTTTTATACAATCCGAAAATTACAATTAACCCAACTGCTAGTATTGTTAATATTAGCCCAAAAATAGTTAGAAAGGTGCTTTTCATAATTTTAACCCCAAAAATCACCATTGTATTTTTATCTTTTTGAGCCTGACTCAAATCTTCACGGGTTTCAGCTAAAGAATTTTCAAGCTTAGTAATCATTGAATCCTTTTGAGATAACAAGTATCTGTGTTCGCGTAATTCTTTTTTTTGAAATTTAATCGTGTCTAATGTGTTGCGTCTTAGAGTATTTATCCAACTTTCTGTTATCATTTTGTAATTTTCCCATCGCGACGACTGATCAATAACATGGTTGAATTGCTCTTCCAGTGAGCCATCTTTAAGGTATTGTTTGCTTTTTGTTTCCTGAGCAGAAAGGCATAGAAATGAAAAAGACAATACGATAAAAAATAATTGCTTTTTATATGCCAGTTTAGGCAACGAATAAGTTTGTTTCATATCTGTTTGATAAAATCGTGTATGGTGCGGCGAGAAAAAACGCTGTTATTAGTTCTTAATTATAAACGTTTAGAGCCGGAAATTATTATACAAACCTAATTGGTTGCGATATTTAATAATTTCTTTACGCAAAGGTTATATTAAAACCATTTCTGCTTAACCCTCACTTAATATTCGTCAGTTACTTTTGATTCAAGTTTAGAAGATGAATTATTAAGTATTATAATTATAAATAGAAACGATGAAAACTAGAAAAAACTTTTTTAGTCAAATGTTAACCAAGGCTTTATTGCTAATTGGATTTAGCCTTGTAGTTGTAGCTTGTGAAAAGGATGATGAAAAACTCGGAGAGATCCCATCTTTAACCATTTCACGAGAAACAGCACAAAATGCAAATAGCAAGGTAGTTTCTACTACATTGTCAATAGCCGCTCCAGAAGGCGCAAAAGAATTGATTGTTCTGAAAAATGGTGTGCAATTTCAAACGGTGCCAATGAATGGCCAGAAAACCAGCACCTATGATTTTAATTATACTATTAATGAGGCCATTGGTTCAACCATTAATTTCACTTTTCAGGTAATTGATAAAAAAGACAGAATTTCGGCTTCCTCTCCTGTTTTTGCAGTGTTAGTAACCGCAAAGCCCATTGTTGTAGTTGAAGCAGGTAACTATTTGGGACAAACAAACTGGACTTCTGACAATATTTATTTCCTTAAAGGATATGTACGTATTGGCAGCGATGTAAAACAAAGCGATGGAACCCATGCTATTAACAGGGGTAATAATGTTTTAAACATTGAGGCTGGAACGGTTATTCTGGGTGATAAAGAAACCAAAGCTGTGTTAATTATACAGCGTGGTGCAAAAATTAATGCTCAAGGTACAGCTGAGAACCCAATTGTGTTTACCTCTGAACAACCGGTAGGTATGCGTCTTCCCGGCGACTGGGGTGGCGTGGTTATTTGTGGTGAAACAGTAAACAACCAGGGACAAAACATTGAAATGGAAGGTAACTACGGCGCTTTTCATGGTGGTACTGTGACTCTTGATGATGCCACACATTCCTCTGGTATTTTAAAATATGTACGTATTGAATACGCCGGTGTACCTATTAACCCCAATCAGGAAGTGAATTCATTAACCATGGGTAGTGTTGGTAAGGGCACCGTAATTGAGCATGTTCAGGCTTCGTATGGGTTAGATGATGCTTTTGAATGGTTTGGTGGGAGTGTGGATGCAAAGTACCTGATTGCTTACCGTGGTTTGGACGATGATTTTGATGTGGATTTTGGTTATAGCGGTCATGTGCAGTTTGCCATTGGTATTCGCGATAATAACTTCGCCGACCAATCTGGAAGTAACGGTTTTGAAGTTGATAATAATGGTGATGGAGATGCCTATGAACCATTTACGTCTGCAAGATTTTCAAATGTGACAATAATTGGGCCTAAGAAGAACAGCGCTACTCCATTACATACGCAGTTTCAGCATGGAGCTCAGTTAAGAAGAGCAAGCAAATTAAGAATTTACAATTCCTTTATTACTGGCTATCCATACGGTATTTACATTGACGATACCAAAGGAAATACCAGTAACTATGCCACTGCTGGTGAACTACGCATTCGCAATACCATTATTGCAGGTGTAGATGGTTGGGGGGGTAACGGCTATGGATCTGTTTATGACGCTGCTGCTGAAGGTACTATAGCAGGATTACCATTTGGTTCAAATGCCAATCATGGCTCTCTTCCTCGTGGAACTTCTTTAAGAAAATCAACAGCTTCGTTTGATATTGTTGGATGGTTTAATACACCTGCATACCGTAACAAGCAATTAGCCAAATGGACCGATGCTGGCATTGACGAAACCATTTTCGACCTTGGCAGAACGCCTAAACTAACCCCGAATGCCGGTTCAATGTTGTTGGATTATGCAGCCTGGAACAATATTCCTGAAGCAGATAAATTTGAACAGGTATCTTTTATTGGGGCCTTTGGTGCTACTAACTGGGCTGCTAACTGGGCTGAGTTCATGCCACAAACTGTAGTGTATTATTAATAAATGCGATATTATTTTTGTGATTTAAAAATCATATCACAGACCTGGTATAAACCAGGTCTGTTTTTGCTTTTTTTATTTTTACTTTAAAATCTGTTATGGCAAAACTTCTTACATTTATTTTAGTTGCATTGACAATCGGCATTCTTTTGTCTTCATGCACCCCAAACCCTTACAACCCTAAAACGAATGTTAAGCATACATCGGTTGATAGCCTTATGGTTGATTTAACCACTTTTATGGGTAAACGCCCAAAAGGTGTGAAGCCTTCTGACCGCCATAATCCAAAGTTTAGAGAGTATTATAAAGATCTTTCTTCTGAGTTTTCTTTAATCTTTTACTATGTAACACCTGACGACTTACACTATTTTTATGCATTACGTCCCGCACGAAATCATACCGGAAAAGTTAACAGGGCAGTTGGTGGCCGTTTCTCTTTGAATAATGAAGGCCGAATTATCCAGTTTGAAGAATTGTTTAATACCCGGATTTTGCCGGAAGCCGAGCTCAAGGAGATTGGGTTGGAACTTTTCAGAGAAATGATTCAAACAGGTGGTATTCAAAAGTTTATTAGCAACAAACAATTAATTGAATGGCCCGATTCAAGAACAGTTTATGATGGGGAGCTTAATGAATGGGTTTATGTAAATGATTAAAAATTAGATTGTTGTTTTATTGCTTTTATAGTTTATTCGGATTAAATTGATTCTGTTTTTATCTACAAACCAAATCCGATTAATTATGAAGACTTTAGGCTTATTAATGGTTTCATTTTTTATAACCGGTTTCGCTTTTGGCCAAAACACCAAAACCATTAAGCCGGTTAAAAAAGTTAACAAAATTGTAACTCCAGTTACATCCCAACCTGCCGTTACTTCTGAAGAGTTGGAGCAAAAGGTTGGAGAGCAGGCTTCTGAAAGTCCGGTACATGTTACCGATATCGACGGGAATCTTTATCCACAAATTAAAATTGGAAATCAGGTGTTTTTGGCGGGTAATTTAAAAGTTACCCATTTCAAGAATGGCGATCCTATTCCATTAATTACAGAAAATGAATTATGGAACAACGCTACTCAGCCTGGTTATTGCTTTCTTTTTAATAATCAGGAAAATATTACAGAGTATGGTGTGCTTTACAATTTTTACGTTGTAACTGATTCCCGTGGTGTTTGTCCCGAAGGTTGGAAGGTTCCTTCTTATAACGAATGGAAAACTTTGCAATCATATCTTGAAACGCAAGGGTTGAATGCAGGTGCACTAAAAATACCGGGATTCACTTATTGGACAGAACCCAACGAAGGAGCAACCAACACTACCGGTTTTAACGGTAAAGGTAGTGGTAGTAGAGTAACCAATTTCGGTGGGAAGAATGATAGTGGTTTATGTTGGTCTTCCACGGAGTATGATGCCGGTAAAAGTTGGAGTTTTGGACTGGTATATATTCATTCAGGGTTAGTAGCTTCAACTAATCCCAAAACTTCAGGCTTTTCTGTTCGCTGCATGAAAGAATGAATTGGATGGCATGATAGAATATTGAGTGAAAATCGCTCAGCTTTGTAGCTTGTTTGCAAGTTTTAGCATATTAAAAGGGCAAAAGTATAACAACTGAAGTTATATTTTCGCCCTTTTTATAATCACTCAATTCACTAAATGAACTACCATAAGTCTAAAACGGAAAATCTTCCTCAAAGCTGACTTCAGCCTCGGGGCCTTTATCGGGTTTATCGGCCAGAACATGAGTGCCGTTGCCGTTTATAAATATAGCCCGATAGGGTGCCGGCACCGGACAAGGATACTCACAAGCGCCGCATCCAATGCAAATATCTGGATTCACTTCCGGTATCATCAGTCCGTTTTTATATGGTACCATGTTAACCGCTTTTGTGGGGCAATGCTCCGAACAAGCGCCACAGTCGGTTTCATCGGTATAAACCACACAATTTTGGCGAACAAAAATAGCTTTCCCAAGCTGTGTTCGGTGCTTTTCTTCGAGCGGCAGTGGTAAAATAGCACCGGTAGGACAAACATCGGCACATTTATGGCAGTCGAAATTACAAAAACTGGTTTCATAATCCATAAATGGCTGCATAAACCCACTTAGTCCGTATTGGGTAATTGCCGGCTGTAGCACATGCGTAGGGCAGGCCGAAACGCACAGCGAGCATGCCGTACAGATGGAGTTAAACCGTTTAACTCCTTTTGACCCCGGAGGACTTGGAAAGAAATCACGTTCGTTAATCAGCAGGTCTTTTTGTGTCTCTTTAAGTTTGTTTTTCTTGAGTGCATACAAGCGGGAACCTGCCATTAATGCCATTCCGGTTATCAGTAATTTACGACGACTGTTATCAGAAGTTTCTACCGATTTCTCAAGCTTTTTAACCGGTGCCGGTTTTATAAAACCAAAATCGAGCGCGGCATCGGGACAAACCTGCAAACAGTTAAAACAGGTAACACACCTCGACAAGTCAACAGTTTGAGTTTTAATACTGATGCATTCACTTTTACAAACAGCAGCACACTTGCCGCATTTGGTACAATTATCGGGGTTAAATTTTACTTTTAGCAACGAAGCTTTAGATGTAACACCCAGAAAAGTACCTACCGGACAAATAACATTGCAGAAAAAACGACCTCTTTGCCAGGCCAGAGCTCCAATAAACAAAAACAATGCAATGGTTATCGACATGGGCAGCCACGATACATGGTACAACTTGATGTGATGCAATGTATAAATGTCTCTTTTTTGAAGCATACTGGCTGCGGTATTATTAATGGCATTCACCACTGGTTCGGCCAGATAAGAAAAAAAACGGCCGGCAATGCTGTAGGGGTCGAGCCACGTTACAATAAAACCCAGTCCGGCAAGCATGGCTATTGCCATAATTCCCAGAAAAGAATATCGCCATACAGGATGCCCTTTTTTATATTTGAAAAAAACTTTCTTACGGGCAATTTTCTTCGAGATGTAATTGATGATATCCTGAAGCACCCCTAACGGGCAAATGGTGGAACAGTAAAAACGCCCCATTATAAGTGTTAGAGCCATTATAATAACAAATCCTCCTGCTGTAACAAGCGATAATGTTTGTACAAATTTCAGGATGGATGGCACAAATTGCAGATATAGCACCTGCCCAAAGGTTTCGGGCGCAAACTTTTCATATAAATCAATAAATAGTACCAAGGTAAGCAGGAAAAAAACAATTCCCAGTGTTACCCTGACCTTTTTAAGTATGGAAAATAATGTCATTATTCCGTCTTTAATAAATTATTGTTGCCTGAGCAGGTAGCTGTTTAAATAAATCTGTAGACATTAGACACAAGACTAAAAGACTTAAGATTAAAAACTAAATTGTCAACTAACTCAAACAGTTATTCCAGGTATTATATTTATTTGTCCTGTAATCGAATGTCTTTAAAATCTATTAAGTCTTTTCCCGATAAACCGGCACACGTCTATCTGTCTGATATCTAAACTTCTAATAGTCTTTAATAAATTCAGAAATTTAAACAGTTTCAAGATATTTATCGAACTACTATACACGGATTCGGTTAATCGATAATTTATCAATTTGCATGGTTCCAAATCCCATATCATTGGCAATCTTAATATGATTGATGTCTTCAGGCTTAGAACCAAACATCATGGTGGCAGCAGCATCAACAGCAACAATGTCAGCGCCGGCTATCAACGCCTTTAATTCCACAACATCGGCGGTTGAAACTCCCCGTGGGCCGTTTTTAGTCATCATGCGGTAGCCATCAATAATATTTAAATCGGGCTTACGATAAGCCAGAAAATCGGCAATACATTGACTCAGATCATTGGCATGATAAAAGCGCCTGTCCCAAACAGCACCCATCAGGTTTTTTATAGCCAGCGAAACGGTGGTAGAACCGTGATGCTTTAAAACAGGGACGTTGATAAAAACATCGGTGGTCAATAGTAACTCATGTACTTTGGTAGTTTTAAGAATTTTAGCCCCGGGAATGGAAACTTCACGGTAATTCCGCTCGTTGTTTCCGGGAACAATGGTTCCACCATTGGCTTTAACAGCAGCTTCAATCTGGCTGTTTTTATAGCAGCGGTCCCATTGGTCGCAGGTATGGTCAAACACATACACATCTGAAGCGCCGGCTTCGAAGCACGACTTAACAATACGCCCAACCAAATCAGGGTTGGTATTGGCAGCTCTCTCAGGCGCTGTATCCCAGCCAATATTGGGTTTAACCAAAACCTTCTGGCCTCGTTTAACAAATTTCCCCATGCCACCCAGCGATTCCATAGCTTTGTTAAACATGTCTATTGGTTCACCACCGCGAACAGCTACCAAATCGTAAGTGCCAGTGCTGGAAGGAGCAGATGCCAGAGCATCAAGGCCTCCAAATAATGGCGCCATAGATCCTACAACGCCAACACCTAAGCTTTTTATTACAAACTCTCTCCTTTTCATCCGTAAATAATTTTAAAAATTAGGCCGGATGGAACTCGCATGATGGATTTTTATCCATGTTTATTTTTTCCGAATCATGCTCGTTTCATCCTTATTAAATCTATATAAGTTTTAAACAAATTAATTAATATGACAAATCACACACAATCAACATTATATTAAAAAAGACAATCTGATTTTGAAAATCGGCGAAGCCAAAACTCATGATGTGAATACAATGAATGGTACATAAATAATACCAGATTAATTGGGTTTAGATAGCAAAGCTTTATGGGTTATTTGGTTCAGATTCAGACTCAAATCTGAATGAAAGATACAAAAAATGCAGTCCTGGTGAGACTGCATTATTTCTATTTGTAATTAGTTTAAATTAATTATACACCCTAAAATCTTGTTTGTCAATAAAATGTATTCGCAACAGCGTCTTTCAGCTTGGTTGTTAATGTCTTGTTAACAAGCTGATTTTAATATTTTTAGTGGCTTGAAATTAGAATACTTTACGATCGGTAACATTGCCTTTTTCATCGCGAATTATCCAAACGCCGGTTTTCTTTCCAAGGTTATATTCCATTTCGTAACGCTGAACCCCATTTTCGTCCCAGATGCCCCATTTGCCATGCTTAACGCCATCGTTATAGGATGCTTCGCCTGTTTTTTGTCCCTTCTCGTTCCAGGTAATCCAGGTTCCGTCCATTTTGTTGTTTTTAAACGATCGAACTTCCTTTTTCTGGCTATTCTCATAGTAAAGGGTTGTTAAACCGTGTTTTTCGCCATTGAGCACATTCATTTCAAGCTGAATCTTGCCCGAAGGATAATACTCAATATATGTGCCGGAGTAAAGCTTTCCGTGGTGGTCGTAATATTTGCCATCTTCTTTTTCGGTTAGTTGAGCGCTTAACTGAAAAAAGATGAGCAATAATGCCGGTAGAAGAATTAATGATTTCATGGTAAATAGCTTTAAAGGTTAATAAAACAGTTCCAAATTGTTTGGTATGAAAAGCATTTCCGTTCATATCAAACATCGCAAGCCAGGTTGCACAGCAATCATCCTTGTGCAAAAATGGAACCAAAACAACAATGACCAGATAGTTTGAATGAGTTTCATCGCACTATTGGTCAGACAACTTAAAAACCTCCGATAAATAATTCCTGTGTATAGTTTGTTAAACGTAAAAATAGCACTCAGGTTATACTAAAGCAAAGAAATAATTGAAAAAGTTTGATAAAAAGCAAAAAAAGACTAACCTCATTAAAACAATGAGGTTGGTCTTTTTTGAAATACAATGATTAACAGGCTATTTTAACCCTTAAACTGTTCTGAATTTAGATTACTTATTAACCGATTCAAGCTCAATATTCAATGCGTGTAGCTCGTTGCCTTTAACCGATAGCGCAGGGGTTTCAACTCCTTTATATGAGATATAGCTGGTGCTTATTTTATAGCTTCCAGACTTAACACCTTCAAACACAAATTTACCATCGAAATCGGTGTATGCTTTCAATTCGGTTCCTTCTACGCGTACTTCAACGCCGGTAAGTGCTTCGCCGGTGGTACGGTCCAAAACCACTCCGGTTATTGAGTTATTGGCAACAGGTGCCGATTCGGCCGATGCTGCTTTTTTCTCGCCTTTAAAACTGCTAAGACTTACCATTAACGCTAATCCGGTTACAAAAAGAATTGCTTTCATATTGTGTAGTTTTTTAATTTCAATAATTACATGTACAATTAATTATTATACAATACAAAGCTACGGCGCCAATGTTACCGGAATATTAATGAGGTGTTATAAGTGGGTTAAATAATTGTAAAGAAAATGATACGTGGAGACTTTGAATTTAGATGTGAAGTGCCATTAATAACCCTTAAAAGGAAAGCCTTTGGGTTAATTTCAAAGGCCTTCCGTGTTCGTTGCTCATGGGTATTTAGCCTCAATCACTCTATTGTTTTTATCGATTAACAATAACGATTTTATGCCAAAAGCCTTTATAGTGAAAACTTTTATGTCTTCTTCCTTAAAGTTTGAAACTTTCGGAGTTGGATAAGCATAGCCTTCACCTATCTTGAGGTTGTTAAATGATTTATGAGTTGTAAAAATCTTATTGATTGAAACACGCTTCGTTTTATATCTATCGTTATTTGATTTCATTGGTGTCCGGTAAAAAATTTTGGAAATGATTAAATGCTCTAATTCATGAGGAATCCAGAAGGTTTTATTTTCTTGCGGCTTACTTTCCGCCTCAGAGAAACGATAGTTCTTTGATACCATAAGAGATTATAATGAT
>CALEUX010000078.1 GCA_937920475.1 uncultured Marinilabiliaceae bacterium | reverse complement strand
GTTTTTATTAATTGTTCTTCAGTAAATGGAACATTGTTAAAGGTAACATCAGCCAGCGTTATCACTTTAATTTTTTCATTTTCTTTTTTCTCTGGTACACGATAACCAGCCAGATTAACCCCTGCCAATAAACCATTTGAGGTAAGGTTTAACGCCGCAACCGACGGATTGCCTTCTGTAAAAACCCGGAACATACGTTTTTCATCAGGAATACCATAAGTAGAAATATTGGCCCCAACAATTCGCCATTCCTCACGATTTTCGGTTTCAACATTTGTAATGTTAAGTAAGCGTTGCGAAAAGCGAAAAAACGGGCCTGGCTTAACAACAACCTTTTCAGCAATCATTTCTACCTGGATAACGGTTTTAGGTAAACTATACCATAATCCCTGACCAGAATTAATGCCTCCAGGGGTGTAACTCACAGTTCCTTTTGAAACTGTTTGATTTGTTGAGCATCCAACCAGCCCAATAAAGATGATAAGCAAAATCCATTTAAAGTTCATATGCAGCACATTAGTATTTATATATTACATGCCATTTAATTTCAATACATTCACCATTTTCACTTTAGCAGTTCTATCAAATCAATATCAAAATTTTGAGAGCTACAATATAAATAATTTAGACCAAATAAGCGTAATTTTAATATTTAGAGACTGCTTAAATTTAATATTGAGAATTTTGATAAGATGATAATATTTATGGTTATTAGACGAATAGCAGTTAAAAGCAATCATAAACCTGTGGCCTAAATTGAAAACATTAATTTAAACGAATGTAAAACAGGTTTATTGTAAAATACGTTTAAACGCTTTACCCATAAAAGCAATAATATCTGAGGCTATTAAAGCATCTTCTCCCAACTCTTCCGAGGCCAAATCGCCTGCAAGACCATGAATGTAAACGCCTGCCACAGCGGCATCATGCGGAGGAATGTCCCTACCGAGCAAAGCAAGAATAATACCGGTGAGCACATCGCCACTACCTGCTGTTGCCATGCCGGGGTTTCCGGTAGGATTGAAATAACAAGTACCATCCGTTAAAACGATAGTGGTATAAGCACCTTTTAAAACCAAAATCACCTTTCTTTCCTTCGCAAACTCAATGGCTTTGCAGAGTCGTTCGTAGTCATCATTCCATTTACCCACCAAACGCTCAAATTCTTTGGGATGTGGTGTGAGCACTGAATTATGAGGCACTTTATCGAGTATTTCAGGTTGTTGCGCCAATATATTGATGGCATCGGCATCCAGAACAATTGGCTTCTCGCCCACCTGACCAAGCAATTCGTTCAACGCTTTTATGCAATTAGAGCGTGTTCCTATGGCGGGGCCAACACCGATGGCGCTAAAGCCTGTTAAATCGGGAAATTCGGTAAACATCAAATCCGAGCGGTCAATGCTCACCATGACCTCGGGCACTGCCGTATGCATAGCATTACAGGTGGCATGAGGAACCTGAACGGTTATCAAACCGGCTCCCGCCCTTAAGCAAGCCTTAGATGCCAAAACAGCAGCGCCCATTTTTCCATAACTTCCGGCAATCAGCAACACATGCCCCATATTTCCTTTGTGAGCAAATTTACTCCTGCGGGGAACAATGTTTCTAATCTGGTCGTGAGTTGTTAAATACCAATCGGTAGGGGTTGCAGCAATTTTACCTTTGTGTAATTTAATATCCAAGATTTCCCATCTTCCAACAAATTGGTGATTTTCGGGAAACAAAAATGCCAGTTTTGGAAATTGAAATGAAAACGTAACGGCAGCCCTGATAATGCCATCGCGATTGTTATGTCCATTATCTTCGCCCATTAAACCGGATGGAATATCAATAGAAACAACAGTTTTCTTTAAAGCATTAATTTTTCGAATAAGTTCCAGAGCAGTGCCTTCAACAGGACGATTTAAGCCAGAGCCAAACAAGCCGTCAACAATAAGGCAATCGTCAGACATTTCGGGCAGTTCAGATGATTCGTCCCATACCAGGATACGCGATTGGCGGATGTGTGTTAACCGTTCAAGGTTTAATGCCGCATCGGACGACAAACCATCTTTGCGCAACAGTAAAGTGGTTGTATCATAACCATCGAGCAAAAGCATTCGGGAAAGAGCAAGGGCATCTCCACCATTATTGCCGGGCCCTGCAATAACCAAAAACGAACGGTTGTGAAAACACTCCTTAATTGCTAAAAACAATTTCTGAGTAGCTCTTTCCATTAAATTAACCGACAGGATAGGCTCATTCTCAATGGTGTAATTATCAATTTCTGAAATTACCTTAACCGGAAATATTTTCATATACTCTACTAAAATTTGTTTTTTAACGGTCACAACTCGTCCCGATTTCGGGATAGCCCGTCCCGATTTATCGGGAGAACTCGCCAGCCAGTCATATCCCTGTGTGAGAAATAATTCACATGGCTCGTTTCATCTGCTTATATTTTGTTTTTTATTGGTCAGGATTTAGATATGATAAACGATAATGGTAATACAAATTTACAAGCATATGGGTAATTATATCATAAAAAAATCAATGTAAAACAACAAAAAATAAATAGCTGTTTTAACTTTAGTAAAAATAGAAAACTAAATCTAAGAGACTGTTTAAATTTATTTTTTAGACAATAGACGCGAAGTCCCGAGTATCGGGAAAAGAACTTAAGACACGTGTTCCGGTTCATCGGAAATAGACATAAAATGTAAAATATTTAAAATAAGTAAAATAACTCAACAATCTTGTTTGTCTCTTTTTTCTATTGAGTCTAATCCCGATAAACCGGGACACGTCTATCTGTCTGTGGTCTAAACTTCTAATAGTCTTTAATAAAAAGAGAAAAGTAAATTTAAACAGTTCCTAACAGTTTCTTAATAAATTTTTCAACATATAGTATTTATCAGTTTTTCATTTCAATCAGATTTTTATCTTTGTAACATAGCGAAAAATATTCAACAACAAATAAATTGAAACATTTATGTTAAAAGGACACCCAAAGGGACTTCTAGTCGCTTTTTTCTCCAACATGGGAGAAAGATTTGGCTTCTATACCATGATGGCCATATTGGTACTTTTTCTGCAGGCCAAATATGGTCTTTCGGCAGAAGAAGCTGGAGGCTATTACAGTTGGTTCTATTTTGCCATTTATGCTTTAGCCCTTATTGGAGGGATTCTGGCTGATGCAACCAATAAGTACAAAACGGTTATTTTGCTTGGATTAATTATCATGTTTGCGGGTTATGCTGTAATAGCTGTTCCCGGCATGTCGTTAAATGTTACCCTTATTGGTTTATTTGTTATTGCATTTGGAAACGGTTTGTTTAAAGGAAACCTACAGGCAGTGGTTGGTCAGATGTATGACGACCCAAAGTACTCAAAAGTACGTGATACCGCCTTTATGATTTTTTACATGGGTATCAATATTGGAGCCTTTTTTGCACCTTTTGTAGCAACTGGTATCAGAAACTGGTTTTTAAAAACCCAGGGATTTGGCCATGATGGTAGTTTGCCTTCTATTTGTCATGCCTTTATTGATGGTAAAATTACCGATACCGATGCCATCGCCAATTTTGAATCATTGGCATCAAAAGTGTCGGGGCAGGCTATTTCAGGTGTAGAACAGTTAACCACCTTTGCCAATAATTACCTTGGAGCTTTTGCCAAAGGGTACAACTATGCTTTTGGTGTGGCTGCTATTGCAATGGTGATTTCTCTGGTCGTTTACATGGTATTTAACAAACACCTCCCAAGCAAAGAGAAAAAAGTTATTGAGAAGAAAGAAGGAGACAAGCTTATTACCGCCAAAAACGTTAAGAATATTATTATTTCCGGGCTGTTAATGGCTGTAACTTCTGTACTCTTCTATTTAGCTATGGGCGACTTTGCATTGGGATTAGCCATTGGTGTTTTTGTTGCTTTTGTGGCCATGATGTTCCAAATTTCCACTAAAGAAGAGCTTCCAAAAGTAACATCGTTATTGCTGGTTTTTGTGGTGGTTATATTTTTCTGGATGTCGTTCCACCAGAACGGACTTACACTGACTCTATTTGCAAGGGACTATACTGTTAAGGAAGTTGGAAGCTTTACAAATATATTCTTTGATCTTTGGGGTATTCTGCCCTTTATAGCAGCTGTTGCAGGCTTGTTTATTGCGCTGTTAAGAAAAAACATCAAAGAAAAAATTGTTGGTTTGTTAATGCTGGTTGTTTTTGGATATTTAACCTATTACCGTGCATCTGGTTACGACTCAATGAGCCCAATTGCACCAGAGGTATTCCAATCTTTCAATCCACTGTTTATCGTGGCACTTACTTTCCCAGTGATGGGCATATTTGCCTGGCTTAATAAGAAACAAAAAGAGCCCAGTACGCCAAAGAAAATTGGAATTGGTATGATTATCGCTTCGCTTGGGTTCCTGGTGGTTTTAGTTGCGTCATTAGACCTGATTGCTCCGCACGCCGTTAAAGACCAAAGTCTTACAGAATGGGGTCGGGTATCTCCTTACTGGCTGATTAACAGCTACCTTATTTTAACCATTGCTGAACTATTCCTGAGTCCAATGGGATTATCATTTGTTTCAAAAGTGGCGCCGGTGCGCTTCCAAGGTTTAATGCAAGGCGGATGGCTTTTAGCTACTGCCATTGGCAATAAGCTATTGTTTGTTGGTAGTTATTTCTGGGACAGAATTGAATTGTGGCACTTATGGGCCATCTTTATTACCTGCTGTTTAATTTCGGCACTGTTTATTTTCTCAATAATGAAAAGGCTTGAAAACGCCACGAAATAAGACTGAAATTATTAAACAAAAAGAGGGTGTCTCAAAAATCCGAGACACCCTCTTTTTTTCCGATATAATAGCAAAAAATAGTTGGTAGAAACCTCTGTATGCATTGTATCTATTGCGATTTGAAAGAGTTTATTGAAATTGGTTTCAATAAACTCTTTTTTTATGATAATATCCAAGAAAAAGCGCTGTTGGAGTTGTGATG
>CALEUX010000077.1 GCA_937920475.1 uncultured Marinilabiliaceae bacterium | reverse complement strand
TGGGTAAATTAATTGAAGCCAATAATTATGCTGCCTGCATTTTCCCTGAGGGTACACGCAGTCAAACAGGCCAAGTGAGGCCTTTTAGAGAGGCAGGGATTAAAACATTTTTAAAAACAGCCCCATCTGCTTTAATTGTACCTTTTGTAATTAATGGTCACTCCCAATTAATGAAGAAAGGTTATTTTCCGCTTCAGTTTGGAGTTAGCTTATCGTACACTGCGCTTGAACCCATTGAACCACGTGGACGTGAAGCAGAAGATATTGTGGCCGAGTGTGAGCAGCTTATTAAAAAGGCTTTGAATCAATAAAAAAAGCGGACTTCACAAAGTAAATCCGCTTTTAATTATTATTAGTTATGTTTTAAGTATCTGTTTAAATTTAGTTTCCTGAGTTTATTATAGACTCTTAGAAGTTTAGACTTTAGACAGATAGACGTGTCCCGGTTTATTCGGGATTAGACTAAATAGAAAGTATAGACAAACAAGATTATTACGTTATTTTGTTTATTTTAAGTATGTTACTTTTTATATCTTTTGTCTAAAAAATAAATTTAAACAGTCTCTAAGTTTTAGCTCATTTTTGCCTCTAAATTTCTTCGAATAGCAGCCATAAATTCCTCGGTGGTTAAATAATGCTCTTCTTTCAGGTCTTTACCATAAATGGTTAAAGCTAAATCTTTGGTCATCTCACCATTTTCAACTGTTTCAACACAAACTTTTTCCAAATTGTGGCAAAAATCAATTAATGGTTGGTTGTTATCCAGTTTTCCTCTGAATTCCAAACCCCTTGTCCATGCAAAAATTGAGGCTATTGGATTGGTTGATGTTGGTTTGCCTTGCTGATGCATGCGATAATGACGGGTTACAGTACCGTGAGCAGCTTCAGCTTCAATGGTTTTACCATCGGGAGTTACCAAAACCGATGTCATTAAACCCAGTGAACCAAATCCTTGGGCCAGCGTATCCGATTGAACATCGCCATCGTAGTTTTTACATGCCCAAACAAACTCGCCACTCCATTTAAGTGCGGCTGCTACCATATCATCAATTAAACGGTGTTCATAGGTTATACCGAGTGCTTCGAATTGCTTTTTATAGTGCTTTTCGTAAACATCCTGGAAAATATCTTTAAAACGACCATCGTACTTTTTAAGGATGGTATTTTTAGTTGATAAATAGAGTGGCCATTTTTTATTGATAGCCTGGTTAAAGCAACTATGCGCAAATCCTGTAATGCTTTCGTCGGTATTGTACATGGCCAAGGCTACGCCATCACCTTCAAAATCGTAAACATCATACGATTGCACCTCGCTCCCATCTTCAGGAGTAAAAGTAATGGTAAGTTTACCTTTTCCTTTTACCAGAAAATCGGTAGCTCTATATTGGTCGCCAAAGGCGTGACGACCAATGCAAATGGGGTGTTCCCATCCGGGAACCAGCCGTGGTACGTTTTTAATAATAATAGGCTCTCTAAAAACAGTGCCCCCCAATATGTTACGAATGGTGCCATTGGGCGATTTCCACATTTTTTTCAGGCCAAATTCCTCAACGCGTTTTTCGTCGGGCGTAATGGTGGCACATTTAATACCCACGTTGTATTTCTGTATGGCATGGGCTGAATCAACAGTTACCTGGTCGTTGGTTGCATCCCTGTTTTCCATTCCCAAATCGTAATACTTTATATCCAAATCAAGGTATGGAAGAATTAGTTCTTCTTTAATCATTTTCCAGATGATTCGTGTCATTTCATCGCCATCCAGCTCTACTACCGGGTTTTGCACTTTAATTTTACTCATAGGATTTGTGGTTTTTCTTATCGCGTTTCGATTTATATTTCCAAGTTAACAGCCTAACAAATAAATCTTAGGTTTGGTTGCATCATCATTGTTTTTATTAGCAGTAAATCAATCCAAATCGAGATTAAACTGCTGCTTTAATTTAGCAAGAGCAGGATTTTTCTCCATCATAACCCTTAATTTGTCGCTTGCTGTAAATACTTCGGCCTGCTCTTCTTTTTCATCCGAAACAATGGTTGTAATTAATTCAAGTGTATTGTTTTTCAATACGTTTTTCAAATGTATAAAAAGGGCATTTTTCTCTTTAAGCAATTCGGCTTCCTGAATTTGACTGCGCAATTCAATTTTAACTGTTTTACCGTTTTCAAGTGTCGGCTGGTGATTGTTGAGAATGCTGAAAAGGCGGGGATTTTCTTTTTCAATGTTTGAAGCATAATCCCTCCAGGCTTTTTCTAACCCTTGTTGGTTAACAGGCTGGTTCAACTCAATTTCAGGCTCTTTAACCTGCAATGATTGCTCGGTTGGAGGCGGTGTTGATGTTTCAACTCCACTCCCACTTATTAAGTTTTTTAATGAAACAGATGTAATGCCGGGCTTTGCGTTGCTTTTTTGCGCAGAACCTACAGAAGCAGAACTGGTTGAAGCAATTTTTACTGTAGACGACTCGGTTTTATTATTTACTGATTCAAGCGCTTTTTTTTTTCGGTCAGGATTCGTGCCAGACTTAACAATGCAAATTCAATGTGCAAACGTTTATTGCGCGCTGTTTTATAGTTTAAATCACAACTCGTGGTAATACGCAAAGCCTCGTAAAGGAAATCAGGTTCGCACAATTTGGCTTGCTCTAAATAGCGCTGTTTAATGGATGCACCAACTTCGAGTAAGCCTACCGTTTGTGCATCGCGGCACATCAGCAAATCACGAAAATGGCTGCTTAATCCGTTAATAAAATGGCTCCCATCAAAGCCATGGTTTAAAATATCATTGTAAATCAGCAGAGATAAAGTGGCATCTTCTTTTAAAAAGGCTTCCACCAGTTTAAAGTAATAATCATAATCCAGAACATTCAGGTTATCTATAACCTGCTGATAAGTAATATTTTTACCTGAGAAAGCTACAATCTGGTCAAATATCGATAAGGCATCGCGCATGGCGCCATCAGCTTTCTGGGCAATAACGTTTAATGCCTCCTCTTCGGCTTCAACACCCTCTTTATCAGCAACATATTTTAGATGCTCAACAGCTACTTCAACGGTTATCCTGTTAAAATCGAATGTTTGACACCTCGATAATATGGTTGGTAAAATTTTATGCTTTTCGGTAGTTGCCAATATAAAGATAGCATGATGCGGAGGCTCCTCCAGAGTCTTAAGAAAGGCATTAAAAGCCGACTGAGACAACATGTGAACCTCGTCGATTATATAAACACTGTATTTACCCATTTGAGGCGGAACACGCACCTTATCAATTAATAACCTGATGTCGTCAACGGAGTTGTTACTGGCAGCATCCAATTCATGAATGTTAAACGACCGGTTATCGTTAAATGATTTGCACGAATCGCACTGGTTACAAGCCTCTACATCAGCCGATAGATTCTGGCAGTTAATTGTTTTGGCAAAAATACGGGCACAGGTTGTTTTACCAACACCACGCGGGCCACAAAACAAATAGGCGTGAGCCAATTGTTTGTTTTTGATGGCATTTTTTAGCGTAACAGTGATATTACCCTGTCCTTCAACAGTGTCGAATGTAGTAGGTCGGTATTTTCGGGCCGAAACAATGTATTCCATAGAATTATACTGCGCTATATTTGCAGACTCACAAAGATAAAAAAATCGATGGCAGTGGCAAATATCATCTGCAAAAAAGGGTTTTGTTCTGCTATTTATCTTTGCTTTAGGCCAAAGGAGTGTTTTCTTCGGCCATAAATA
Source organism: uncultured Marinilabiliaceae bacterium (assembly GCA_937920475.1). Taxonomy (GTDB): domain Bacteria; phylum Bacteroidota; class Bacteroidia; order Bacteroidales; family Marinilabiliaceae; genus CALEUX01. The sequence continues at coordinate 1,820 of CALEUX010000077.1, read as the reverse complement.
CCAAGCGGCCAAAATTGGTGGCGCGGCTATTAATGATTCGTAAAAGATTTAGCAATTCCATATGCACCTTGCTCGATTCAACCGACTGGGAGTTGGGTGAAAACAATCTTTTATAGTGTTGCCGTTCCAAATCAAACGCCATGAGTGCATATTTACGATACTTACGCTTCATTTTTAAGGCTTCGGTTGGGTCCCAGTTGTTCATCAGGGTTAATGCACGTTCTAACTGTTTTAAACAATGTAAATGATATTGCACTAACTCTTTTCTGCCTTCAGCTGAGAATTGGATGTTGGCGGTTAACCATTTTTCGGCCTGGCGGCTGATATTAACCGAAACAATATCGGCTATCTGTTCCAGTTCGTTTACCACGTGCATCAGGCGATAAATCTCTTCCGACCACTGTTCAACGGGATGAGCTTCGTTTAATTTTACTAAAAATTTATTGATTTCTTCGCGGTAAAAATCAGTCTTCTCCTCCCATTGGTTAATTTGCTGAATGGCTCTTTCGTCGCGATCGAAAAATGGGCGCATAGAAACTTTAACCATGCTGTAAACCACTTCACCCATATCCTGAACCTCTTTATATAAAAAAGGTACCGACATATCGGGTGAGCTTAACAGTTCTTTGTTTAAATAATGCAGTGAATGTTTGGGTCTTGTTTTTGGCTTGGGCACCAAACGCAATGCCAGATTGCCAACAGATGCTGTAAATGGCAGCAATGTTAAAGCCATCACAAAATTAAATATGGTATGTGCATTGGCCAGTAAACGTGCCACTGGTGCTGATTGCCCGGTTAAATAAACTGTAAAATCACCCCAAACGCCTATAAAACCAATAAACATTAATGCTCCAAAAATACGAAACATAGCATTAGCCACAGCAAGTTTTCGGCCAGGGTATGTGGCTGTAGTGGCTGCAATTAAAGCAGTTATGGTTGTGCCGATATTGGTTCCAAGTATGAGCGGTAATGAGGCATCGAACGATAAAAGACCGCTGTTGCAAAGGGTTATCAATATACCAATAAAAGCAGCACTGCTTTGAATTAACGCAGTAAAAACCAAACCAACCAGTAAACCTGCCACTGGGTTTTCGAGATGCAAAAGAATGTTGATAAATGATTCATTGTCGCGTAAAGGTGTTAAACCATCCGACATCATTTTCATTCCAAAAAACAAGGTGCCAAAACCCAGTATAATTTGTCCGGTTTTACTCCAATTGCCGGGTGCAAAAGCTTTCATAAAAAAGCCTAACCCCACAAATAAAAGTGCAAACTTGCCAACATTGAACGAAATAAGCTGAGTGGTAATGGTAGTACCAATACCCGTACCCAATAATACCGGCAATGTTTGCTGAAAAGTAATGATGGAGGCATCTACAAACCCCACCAAAACAACAGAGGCAGCACTGCTGCTCTGAAATAAAAGTGTTAGTAGTACTCCAAACGTTAATGCTCCAGGTTTGGTTTTTAAAAATGAATCGAGTATATGTCTTAATTTACGACCGGCTAAACTTTTCATTCCACTACTAAGTAAATCCATACCAAGTAAAAAAAGGCCAAGACCGCCAAATACAGTTATAAACGTTATGAATTCTTCCATAATTAAATGAGTGCGATGTCAAAATTGCATAAACTTTCTTACTCCATCAACACCAGCGAGTCAAATTTTGGCACAATATTTATATTTAAAAGGTTCATCACAATAATGCGTACCTAGAATGGTGAAGGTTTAAAATTTTCAGATTAAAAAACTCCATATCCCGATATCCATATGCCTTTCTTTTTAGCACTTTTATTTTGTTGTTAATCCCCTCTAAGGT
>CALEUX010000076.1 GCA_937920475.1 uncultured Marinilabiliaceae bacterium | reverse complement strand
AGAGGCTGTCTCATAAGTTTTTTTAAGGCTCTGAAAATTGAGTATTTGAAAAACTACTCGGGAGGAGTACGAATAAAAAGAGGGTGTCTCTGACTTTTGAGACACCCTCTTTTACTCATACTGTATGTTTGTAAGATTTATTGCTGATAAGTTGCTCCCCAGCAGAGCCTATTTCCTCATCCACCTTACGACCTGAATATACCACATTAAAACAAAAAAGTCACCAACTATTATTTGCCACATTACCTTTTTTTAAAAATATCAGCATAAACTAATCATTATCAATAACATATAGCAACGCCCTATGAATAATGAAAATATTTTCAGCAAGCCTAACTAACAAAAAAAAAACACAGAAATCCTTTTTATGGGTTTTCTGTGTGTTAACGAAATAACTGTATAGAGAGAATCTTAAAAACGGCAATTATAGATTAAGTCGGGCCGATAATACCCATGGGCTCACATGCTTGATGCTGTTAATATGATAACGGGTCCCATGTTCTGCCTCCATTGATGCTACAGCAGCCGAAATAACTGCTACGACTTCATCGTCATTCTCAACCTCGGCAACAGTTTCGGCTTTTGGCTCCTGACTTTTAACCGGCTCTGCTTTTGCTGGCTCAGGTTTATTGAGTTCTCCTGATTTGCGAAGCTGGAAAAACTTCTCAGCAACCTGAGGTAACAAGGCATACGTTAATACATCTTCATCCTGAATGATGAATTCCTTGATTTTTTCGCGTGTTTTCTCAAGTTCAGGCTCAATTAAATCGGCTGGTCGGCAGGTGATAGGCTCCTCATCGCCCAGAATTTTCTTTTTTAGTTCGTCTGAAATTGGTGAAGGTGTTCTGCCATATTCACCTTTTACAATACCCTTCGATTCTTTGGGCACCATTTTATATCGTTCGCCCATCAATACGTTAAATACAGCCTGTGTACCAACAATCTGGCTCGATGGCGTTACCAGCGGTGGGTAACCAAAGTCTTCGCGAACACGTGGCACTTCTCTTAACACCTCGTCGTATTTGTCGAGGGCGTTGGCTTGTTTTAATTGCGATACAAGGTTCGACAACATTCCACCCGGCACCTGGTAAATTAAAGCATTAACATCAACTCCCATTACTTTGGTATCGAGCAATCCGGTTTCAACCCATTTTTCTTTCATGGGTCTGAAATACTCTGCAATTTCGCTGAGTTTAACCAGGTCGAGACCCGAATCTCTTTCTGTACCCTGTAACGATGCCACCAATGGCTCGGTAGCTGGCTGCGAAGTTCCAAGTGCCATAGGAGAAATAGCTGTGTCAACCACATCAACTCCGGCTTCAATGGCTTTTAAAAGCGTCATGGATGCAACACCACTGGTGTAGTGTGTGTGCAGCTGAATTGGAATTTTAACCGACGATTTAATGGCCTTTATCAGTTCATAAGCATCGTACGGTTTTAATAAACCGGCCATGTCTTTAATACAGATGGAATGGGCTCCCATATCCTCCAAAGTTTTGGCTTCTTTGGCAAAAAGCTCCAAACTGTGTACCGGACTGGTGGTGTATGATATACAAGCCTGTGCATGTCCACCTTCTTTAATACATGCTTTAATGGAAGTTTCTATATTTCGGGGGTCGTTCAGGGCATCAAAAATACGAATGATATCCATGCCGTTGGCAACTGCTTTCTGAACAAAGTACTCTACAACATCATCGGCATAATGTTTATAGCCCAGCAGGTTTTGCCCGCGAAGCAACATTTGCAACGGTGTTTTCTTTGCCAGAGCCTTGATTTTTCTAAGTCTGTCCCAAGGATCTTCATTCAAAAACCGGATACATGCATCGAAAGTAGCACCACCCCATGCTTCTAAAGAATGATAGCCAATTTCATCCAACTTCTCAATTATTGGTAACATCTCTTCAGTTCTCATGCGGGTTGCTATCAGCGACTGATGGGCATCGCGCAATACCGTCTCTGTAATCTTAACTCTGGCCATATTGTAATTGTTTGTTGATTTTGAACTAGTTAAAAGGTTGGTTTGAATTATTCAATAACTACCAATAATTCGCCGGCAGCTATTACCGATCCTTCCGAAGCTTTAACTTCCACTACTGTTCCATCGCATGGGGAAGTAAGGTCGTTTTCCATTTTCATGGCTTCAAAAACTAATAACTTCTGACCTTTAGTTACCTGGTCGCCAGCCGATACTAAAACTTTAATAACGTTACCCGGCATTGGAGCAGTAACCTTTTTACCGTTTTGCGATGTTTTACTTTCTTTAATGTTCGTGCTGGTTACAGCCGTTTTAAGTTTTGGCGCCGCATTAAGCATTTGGGCAGCCTTTGAAGTACCTTGTTTAACTTCAACTACTTCAACCTCGTACTGATTCTGATTCACCGTGATAAGATACTTTCTCATACTCTGTTGCTTTTAAATCTAAATAAATTGATTATTGTTATTCTCGCCTTTTTCTCTGATAATTGTTACTGTTCTACTAATCACCTTAAATCTGGTTAGAAAACGGTTTTTTCATTAATCGAATCAATCGATTAATTGTTCGATTTTTTAATTACGGCAAAAATACTTTAATTGATTCATTTTACAATATGACTTATATCGTCTTGATGCCTTATAGAATGGGATTTACAGCCAATTTGGACTCAAGTGGCTGAGTATGAATAAAGAAAAAAATCTTTAATTAAAGTTAAAAGTGAAAAGCCTGATAATAAGATAAGTTTGTCCGAAATAATAGAGCTGGAGTTGTTAGCTTCTAGTTGTTAGGTATTAGCTGTTAGTTTCCAGTAGCTAACAATTGGGAACCAGGAGCTAAGAACTAAGAATTAATTTAATTTGCTATTGTTTGTAATTTTGCCACAACACCTTTTCAGGTAGGTGTTTTTTTAATTCTTTGGGCTTTAATTGGCGCGACCAAGTAACCCTGCCATTGGGATTGGCACCAGCACCATAAGAGCCATATTCGGCATAAAAAACCGTTTTATCGGCTTCAGGCCGATTCCAGTTGTGCCATCCTTCGGCCAGGATGTGAGCGTCCATTTGGCAATTAATAAAAACTGTTTTGGCATAATTGCGCCAGGGGCGCCCCAGATAAACTTTATTGACGCCCTCAATGGCCTGGAGCCTGCAATTTACAAATACATAGCCATATTGAATGTCCTTGGGGGTTGATGCAGCAGTGATATAAGAATTCTTTTTACTTACAATGGTGCAATTATGAAAATAAACGGTTGATGGACCGAAGATAAAATCTGTAGTGCCTTCAATATAACAATTCTCTGCATAAATTCGACTGCCCTCGCGACCGGCATAAAATGTATCCTGATCTCCAATCATCCGACAATTGATAAATACAGCCCTATCGGCCTCAACATGTAAAGCAACAGCTTGTCCCACTTGCCCTGCATCATTCATGAAAGTAATATTCTCAGCCCTGAAATCGTTTCCCTGAACCATAAAGGTATAAGATGTAAAGGTGTTAATTGTACCCTTGCCATTGTAATCGTTCCATACAATAATCGTACTTTCAGCACTTTCGCCTAAAATGGTGATGCCGGTTTGCCATGTGGCTATGGTCACCTTTTCGCGATATACTCCAGGTTTTAATTGAATGATTATTGGCTCGGGATTAAACGGCCGTTGCGCATCAATGGCTGCCTGTAACGAAATATAATCGCCACTTCCATCTTTAGTAACAGTGATTTCAATAGCATTTAAGTTGCTGGCGATCTCAATTAAAAAGAGAAAGAGAAAGATGTATTTCATAAAACAAATTGTTCATAGTGGTAATTTTAATCAGTTTCTTAATCAAGAATTATAAAAGATAAAAATTAACCAATTTTTCTAATAACACAAATAGCTTGTAACAACTTAATGTATAAATTAGCATAGATCTGCCCTTTTTCTCCCATATTTATGGTATGTAAAATGCCCCATCTGTGGGATTTTTCAGTTGTCGGATTCCCTGCATCTTTGTCATACAATCATTCGCCAATTTATGGTTTACGATTGCTAAACAAAACAGGTATGTATAATCCAATAAAACTGAATAACCATGTCGAAATTAAATTTTTCTGTTAACGGTGAAAATAAAAATGCCACCCGCCTTGATGTAAATGCACGCCAATTTAAAATTGTGGTTGATGAACCTGCTCAATTGGGCGGTAATGATGAGGGTGCCAACCCGGTTGAATATATACTGGCAGGTTATGCCGGCTGTATTAATGTGGTTGGGCATTTGGTTGCCAAAGAATTGGGCATTAATATTAAAAAGCTTTCCATCGAAATCTCCGGCGATATTAACCCGGCCCGCTTTTTAGGCCTCTCGTTCGACGAAAGAGCGGGGTTCTTAAGCCTTCATGTTAAGCTACAGGTCGATAGCGATTCCGATGAGCAAACGCTTAATAAATGGCTGCAAATTGTTGAAAGCCGTTGCCCGGTAAACGATAATCTGGCCAATGCCACCCCTGTAAAATTGGCTCTGAACCAATTGGTATCGTTGAACTGATTTTTTAAAATCACAATTTTTATTTACCATCCGAAAACTTTTAACTATGGCTTCTAATTACCATTTCGAAACATTACAATTACATGCAGGGCAGGAAGTTGACCCTACAACCAATTCAAGGGCTGTACCCATATACCAAACCACATCCTATGTGTTTAACAATTCGGAACACGCTGCCAATTTGTTTGGATTGAAGGAATTTGGCAATATTTACACCCGTATTATGAACCCTACAACCGATGTTTTTGAAAAAAGAATTGCAGCTCTTGAAGGGGGTGTGGCAGCACTAGCAGTTTCATCGGGACAAGCGGCTCAGTTTCTGGCAATAACCAATATAGCACAGGCCGGCGACAATATTGTTTCCACATCTTATCTGTATGGAGGAACCTATAACCAGTTTAAGGTACAGTTTAAGCGTTTAGGAATTACTGTAAAGTTTGTTGATGGCGACAATCCTTCGGCGTTTGAACAGCAGATTGATGGAAATACCAAAGCGCTTTATATTGAAACCATTGGCAATCCGCGGTTTAACATTCCCGATTTTGAAGCCATTGCTGCCATCGCCAAAAAGCATGGCGTGCCACTTATTGTGGATAATACTTTTGGTGCAGGCGGCTATCTGTTTCGCCCCATTGAGCATGGCGCCAACATTGTGGTTGAGTCTGCCACTAAGTGGATTGGCGGACATGGTACCAGCATTGGCGGTGTAATTGTTGATGCCGGTAATTTTAACTGGGCCAATGGTAAATTCCCTCAGTTTACCGAGCCATCCGAAGGTTACCATGGGTTAAAATTCTGGGATGTTTTTGGCACCCCGGGGCCATTTGGTAACATTGCCTTTATTATAAGGGCAAGAGTTGAAGGACTGCGCGATTATGGTTCATCACTGAGTCCATTTAATGCTTTTCAGCTGATACAAGGGTTGGAAACTCTTTCGTTGCGTGTGGAAAGGCATGTGCAAAACGCCCTGGAACTAGCTCAATGGCTCGAGCAGCATCCTAAAGTAGAATCAGTGAATTACCCGGGCTTGCCAAATAATCCGTACCATGCTTTAGCTAAAAAATATCTGAAAAGAGGTTTTGGCGGTGTCCTTTCCTTTAAAGTAAAAGCTGGTAAAGAAGCAGCCGACAAGGTTATTAATAATCTGAAACTTATCAGCCATCTGGCCAATGTGGGCGATGCAAAAACGCTGATTATTCATCCGGCATCAACCACCCATGAGCAATTAAGCCCCGAAGAGCAGATAAAAGCTGGTGTTGCTCCTGGAGTTTTACGGTTATCGGCCGGTATTGAACATATTTCTGATATTAAAGCCGATTTGGAGCAGGCGCTGGCCTCAATTTAGTAAACCATTATTTTTGTTATTATTGCATAGGGGATGATAATTAAGGTGTTATCATCCCTTTTTCAATGTTACGTACAAATATATGGCTAGTGCCCAAGTAAAAGAACCAATCTTTCCGATTCAGATTTATTCCAGTTTGAAAATCTTCTCAACTCCTCATCAAGCATATATTCAGGTGCAACAAAATTACTTCGGTACGAAGCCTTTATTCGAATTTCCTTGTCGGTACCATAATTAATTTCAGATGACGAGACAATGGTGCGTTCCTGATTGTTTTTATCAATTATCTTCATCGAAAACGAAGTTGTATTTTCTTTGAACAGATTCAATGTTTCGGTTATGGCTTTAACCACTTTTTCATTAGTTGGAGGATTCCCAACTTCCCAAAAGGATTTTGATTCAAGCTCTAAATAGCTGTAGCTGTTTGAATTTATCCTGTACTCAGGCGAAATTTTAATTGTTTGCCCTGTAATGATCTTATCCATAACGAGAGTGTCCATGTAAATCTGATCGTTTTTGGTTTTTGAAACTTTAGTCATATCTCCGGCTTTAAAAAGATAGTGCCCTTTGTCGGCAATGATGATGCACTCACCAGTTGCATATACTCTGGCGAAGGGAATTAGAAAATTGTAGGAATATGGGTAAGGTATAGGTATAGCGACTGATAAATTGATGGTGGCTGTTTTTTTTGTTTCAGGCCCTGTGAAATGCAATACTTTAACCGATGTTATTTGCATGGATGTGTCTGTGTCATACCAGCTTTTTTTTGAATACAGGTTGGTAACTCCAAAAAGGTTGTCTGAAGTTCTGATAACCTGGGTGTAATCTAAGGTGTCAAATCTAACAGTTTCGTTGTTGTTATTTTCCAAATTCTCTTTTGTGCAGGATGTTGTTAATGCATAAATAATGGAAATAACCAGTAGTGTTGTTCTCCCCATAATCATTTTAATAGCTTAATTATACATTTATTTTTTATTTTTGGTTTTAGACCAGATGCTCCCCGATTTATCAAGAATTTGGCCTACATAACAGGCCGGCTCCAAAAGCTTATTGTCTTTTCATTGGTTTAAGATTCATTCATATTTCATTTAAATTAATTTTTGTTTTAGGTGTAAAATAAAAGAAACTATAAACAGCCCATTAGCTTAATGTTTGTTTGGTTTCGTCTTTAACAAATACTGCCAAATAAGTAATGGTTGGTGTACCAATTCCTAAACATCCAGGTTTTGATATTTGAAAAACTGAATGGAATTTGTATCCCGAGTCTCCATTTTTGTTTAACTTCATTTCCAAATATCCGATTGCTTTATCGGAAAACTGCGCTCCAATTTGTTCAATTTTGTACTGCATAATCTTGTTTTTTATGGGTTATTATAGTTCATCTATTCCTCCATTTTGGGGCTTACATCGCGAAAGTCGCTTAATGGTTAACTGACATCCCTTCAAGAACCCGTTATCCCTAAAAGCCACTTCGGAATAATGAGAACAGCTTGGGTCAAAAACACATCTGTTACCTAACTTTTGAGAAATATACTTTTGGTAAAACCGAATGGATCGAATGATCAAATTTAACCAGATTGGCTTTGATGGAATTGGTAAACTACTTATTGACAAATCGCGTTTGGTATAACGGCTAAAATGTCTCTGAATAATTATACTGTCTTTCGGGTCACACTGGATCTCAAAATTTCCGTCTTCTAAAATTATATTATTTTTAGTTGTCAATGGGTTAATATTTTTTTTAGCCTACCTTCCGGGTTAATGTAGCGTTTTGCTTTTTAAGAATTGCTGTAAGTTTTTCTTCAAATTCGGTAATTAGTTTCTCAGCTTTTTCTCGTTTGACAGTGTTAAAGTTGCCACTGATGGATACTCCGATACGCACTAATTTTTCATTACCATCTAATATGGATACATATATATTCGTGTTGTCATATTTCCCAAAGTACTCTTCCACATTCGACGATTCGCTTACACTATAGGAGATATGTTGTGGGGTTTCCGATTCAATTTTATATCCCAGTTCTGTGGCAACCAATTGAGCTGCCGACATAATCTTCGAATCTTCTTTGAGGTTGGTATTATAATCAAAAGCAACATACTTACCTTCAACTTTGCCTCCTGCAATATGAGAACCAAGAGATGCGTAATTTAAAGCATCGCACCCACTGAAAAGAATGCCATAAATGGCAATAACTGAAAAAAGTAATAGATTTCGCATAATCTTTTAATTATTAATTGTTTGAATTTTTTGGTTTTATAATAGCATTAAGCGGTAAAGCTGCATAAACCTTATAGACCTGATTTTTTGCAATATCAACATTTATATTTGTGGGTTCGCCCAAATTGGTTAAGCCAAAGCTGAGTAATAAACCTAATTCCAAATTGCCAAATGAAGAGGGGACTAAAATACCGCCACCCAGTTCAATACCAAAATCAAGCTTTTTTAACCCATCTTTACCAAAAACATCCATTCCCTGATTGTATGGGTTGCCGGAATAAGTTGTACCAGATGCCTTTACTTTTCCTCCAATTCCATAACCAGCATAAAAGCCACCATTACAGAATATATTGTTGTTGTTAATGAAATATTTTACACCAATTGGAACTATCAGGTACAATGGTTTTGTTTTAATGGTATAGTTGCCATTGTTTTTATTGGAAGTTTCTTTTACGCCTTTACCTTCAATGATTAATCCTGTTTGAAAGAAGAGTTTTTCCTGAATGGGATGCTCATAAATAATGCCCAAATGAGACCGAAAAATGGACGACATCTTTGTATCTATTTGTCCTCCGGAGGCAGAAATGGTGGCCAAGCCAAATCCTCCCCTAATTGAATATTGCTGTGCTTCAGTATTATAAAAGATAACACTTATTAGCAAAATCAGTGCTAATTGAATTTCTCTCATTGTATATTTTGGTTAGAGTTACTTTGTGAAAAAGTTTGATTTTTTCTAACTCAAAACTATGGAGGAGTGCAAATAAATCCTACTGGGTTCTTTTAAACAAGGGTTATTTTCTTTTAAAGCTGATAAAACAACTTAATTGTAAGAAGGTAGTTGTGGTATAACTGGTAAACCTTAATAGAGGTTATGTTAAATATTGGCTGACTAGTGCTAATGAACAATTCGGTCTGGCAAATTTAAGCGGGATTAATAGATGTGAAGAAAGTCGTTTTTAATTTGAGAATCTCAGATAAAAATATGTTCCATTTTCGTTCTTCCATTGATAATCACCTAATATCTGACGACTTTGAAGTTCTATTAACTTTAATCCAAATGAATTTTTCTCTCGTGCTTGTTTATAATTAAACCCGGGTCCATTTTCATAATAATGGAGACAACAGTCTACATTACCAATCTTATTAATTTTTAATGTAAGCCGTGGTTTTTCCACATTTGGGAAAGCGTATTTGCAGGAATTGGTTAGTAATTCGTTAATAATTAATCCAATTGGAACAATTTTGTCCACATTCAGTGTTTCTATGTCAGATGATATTTCTTTTTCAATTCCATCAATGTTCCATCCAAAAACTGGTATAATATTATCCATCAACTCTTTAATAAATGGGACTACTTCAATATTGGTAATATTATCTCCATATAATTTTTTATTAATCATAGCCATTGTTTGAATTCTAAGCTGGCTGTCTTCAATGGCTTTACGGGCATCCAGGTTTGAAATGCGGTTGGCCTGAAGGCTAAGTAAAGCTGAAATTACCTGAAGATTGTTTTTTACTCTATGGTTTTGTTCACGTAATAAGATGGCGTTTTTCTGACTTAACGTTTTGTTTTTTTTGTATAACCGATAATAAAAAATAGCCAGTAGTGTAATAATGGAAAGTGCTGTTAATACGAAAGCTGTTAATCGTTTGTAATAACTTAATGTTATTTGATGAGATTCAATTTCCTTGTTTTTAAGCAAAAGTTCAGTTTCTTTTTGACTTAAATTGAACTTACTTTCCATTTCGGCCAAGTGAACAGAGATTTTATGCTCAATACGCTTCTTTAGTACATTAAAATGTAGTTGCTGATATTTTATTACTGAGTCCTTTTCGCCAATAACCAAATAGAATTCCTTCAAATCTTTATATGAATCTTCGAGTTGAGGTGTATAGTTAATACTATCGGCAATTATTATACTTTGCTTTATTAAATCTATCCCCTTTGCATGTTCCCCTTGTTGGAAGTATATCTTACCAGTTTCCTGATATGAAGAAGCAATTCCTTTTTTATTGCCTTGAGCCTGCATTATTCTCATCGCCATTTGGTGTGCTACCAGTGCTTTTGAAAAATCCTTATCAGTAGCAATGGCCTTATCGTATAACGCTATACCTAAATTGTTATAAGTTATTCCTAAAGCTTTGTGTTTTATTTTTGTTTGAATGTCGATACATCTTTTCAAATAATATACAGCAGAGTCAGAAAATTGAAGGAATCTTCTTTTTTTTTCGGTTTCTGATTGGATGGAATGATCCCACCTAATCCAATTATAAGTACTGCCTAAATGTGATAATACGTTACCAATTAAAGCACTGTCGCCCGATTCATATGCTAATTCTTTCGCCTGTTTCAGATAGTCCAGAACATTGGTAAATTGTCCGGAATTTAGTTTGGCTCTTGATAACCTTACAAGGGCAGCAGACAATCCTTTTTTATCATTCAGCTTTGAATACAATTCGCAGGCTTTTATGGCGTACGATATTTCATTTTCTGATTCATTAATTGCATAGCAGACCTGTGCATATAAAAGAGATGCCTTGGCAAGAATGGTATCGTTACTTTCTCCGGTTGCTTGCTGAATAACAATTCGGAGTAACTCAGCAGCTTTAACCGGATTATCATTTAAAAGTTTGTCGGCCTCTTCAATTAACTGGCTGGTTGTATTATACGAGTTAGTAGTTAAAGTAGGCAGTTTTGAATTCTGACCATTGAATGGGAATGGAAGAAATAAAAGAAGTATAAAATACGATATATGCTGTATCATAAATCAGGTTGAGCTATTTCGATTTAATAATCTTTAAGTTTGTCAGAATACTTTTTCTAAATAATTCACCTATGATTAAAGGTTCGCGTAATCCTTCCAGGAATAAATAAGAACCTTCGATGCGGTCAATATTGTCTATATTAACAAGATATTTACGGTGAATTCTTACAAAGGTGTGGTCATTAATTTGTTTCTCTATACTTTTTAAGTTAGTTGAAACCAGATGGTTTTGATTTTTTGATTTTATTTGGATATAACTGCCCATGGCTTCAATATATAAAATGTCGGCTTTCATTATTTTTTGATAGCCCTGATTTATATGAATAAAAAGTGCCTGATTTAAAATACTATTAGCATTATTACCATTCTTTACCTGATTATTTAAAAAATTATGAATGGCAAATTCCAGACTAACTGAAAGTTGCGACATGTTAAAGGGTTTGAGAATATAAGCCGCGGGTATCAGTTTCTTCGCTCTGTCAACAATTTCTTTGTCCGAAAATGCAGTAAGGAATATTATAGGCCCATACCAGTTCTGAAGAATTTGGTCAGCAGCTGCTATTCCATCCATCTCTCCTGAAATTTTAACATCCATTAAAAGAACATCAGGCTGAGTCCGATTAACTAATTTAATGGCTGCTTCTGCTGACTGTGCAATTCCAACTACCGTATATCCTAGTTCGGTAACTTTCTCTTCAATATCAGTGGCAGTCAACAACTCGTCTTCAACAATGGCTATTTTTAGCTTTCCCATAAAAGAAAAAGTTGGTATTAGGGCTAATATTCAATTTGTTGACGAACATAACATTTTGATTGATTCAATAAAAAGTTTTAATCTAATAAAAACGTGTGTTTATCAATTTTTTACAGAATGGCTGATTGGTTAATCAAAAATATCTAAGCAATAAAACCCCAACATTTAGGGATTGTGACACATGGCGCGCCAAAATAGTTTTGTTTAAAACAAACTTATAGCGATATGTGCAGGAAATCTTTATTAATTATCATTATTGTTTTATTCTTTTCGGGTAGTGTAAGCAGCCAGTTTAGTGTTACCGGAAATTTGTTAGGATCGGGTAATGAGGCGCTTCCGTACGCTAATGTGGTTTTGGAAAACCTTTCAAAGCAAACCACCTTTGGTACATCAACCGATGATAAGGGATATTTTTTTATCCGAAACCTTGAGCAGGGCGAATATGTTTTGCTGGCCAGCATGGTTGGATACCAAACTTACTCTACCAACTTATTGGTAGCTGGCGATGATGTTTCAATATCGCTACCCAATATAGAACTCACTTCAACATCTACCAACTTGTCGGAGGTTGTTGTAACCGGATATAATACCATCAGTGAAATTAAGCCATCGGTTATCAGGTATAAAGCGAGTGCTTTAATATCTGAAACGGGCGGTACAGCCGGAGACATCCTCAAAAACATGCCTTCGGTAGCTATGGGTGGTAGCCCCGGCCATAACAGGGATATCCGTTACCGCGGATTGGGTAATGCTTACACCAAGGTTTTGATTAATGGCCGCGATATAGGTTTAAGTGGTAATAACCGCGAAACGGTTCTTGATCAGATTCCGGCCGGAAGCATCAGTCACATTGAAATTATATCTGTGCCGGGGCCCGAATATCAATCGGAGGGGATTAATGGTTTGGTGAACATTGTTTTAAAGGATAATGCAAACTATGGCACTCATGGGAAAGTGGATGTGTACGCTGGCAATCATGGTGGCATGGGAGGTGGTTTTTCTATTTCTGAAAAACGTGAGAAGTTGAACATATTTGCCAATTACGATTTCCTTAAACGTAGCGCACCAAAGCCAAAGGACAAGGTCAAAACCGATTTAAAAGATGGCGCCATCACACAGGTTGAAGATTCTTATGAGTTTGAGAATAAGCAGTTTATTAATCAGAGTTTGCGATCGGGTATTGAGTATAATTTACGGCCCAAAACCAAACTGATTGGCGAGTATGTGTATGGTTATCAGTTGGAAGAAAAGGAAAAAACATTGGATTTTACCCGTGTCGATGGCAATGGCCTGTTTAAATCGGCTGGTCAGGAGTTGAAAACTGAAAACAAACCCAACCATTACCATCAGCTTTTTTCCGGCTTGGAGCATACTTTCCAGAATCAGATGAAGTTGAGTGTTAATTTTGCATATCAAACTGAAAATCAGAAGAAATCTGAAAACAAAACAACTTACAGCTTGACAAAGGCAGGCAAATGGGCCAATTTTCAGCCTGCGCTGGAGAACAAATTTGAGCAGCAAAAAGACGAAAAATATTTGTGGAATGCCGGTATTAGTAGATTAATGGCAGGAAATCACGCGTTCAATTTAGGTTATTCGGGCCTGAAGGAAAGCCGTGGTTTTAACAATACTACCGATAAATTCAGCTATAAAGATACATTGTGGACTAAAAGCAGCAACGGATTCGACAATTTTAAGGTGACTGAAACCACCCATGCCTTTTATATGGCTGATGAGTACAAATTTAGTTTTATGAAATTGCGCACCGGCCTGAGGTACGAAACCACCCAAACCATTGGCAATGCTATAACTTCCCAATATAAAGGCATTAATACCTATCACTTTATATTGCCGTCAATATTGGCGACAATAAATCTGGATAAAACACAATATGTAACCATAAATTTTGGCCGCAGGGTTCGTCGTCCCGGTTTTAAAGACCTTAATCCTTTTGTTGAGCAAAAGGAACCAACCAAAATTTCGAAAGGTAACCCTGAATTAAAGCCTGAATTAGCCTGGGCTTATGAGTTGGGATATCTTAAGAACTTTAAAAAATTTAATGTTGGGGCAAACCTGTTTTATCGCGACATCGTTGATGTTATTCAAAAAACAGTTTCTGAGGACGATAACAATATAATTACTGAGCAACCCGAGAACACGGGCAGGGCCTATGTGGCAGGCGTTGAGATTATGACAACTATTAAACCCGTTGCTTTTTGGCAATTAACGGCCAGTTATTCACATTTCAATTCCAAAATTACAAGCGGCGATTATCAGGGCGATGCATTAAAAGATCAGTATGATTGGTCGGCAAAAGCCATATCCGATTTTAAATTCCCCAAAGGCTGGTCCATGCAGATTTCAGGAAATGCAGTTGGCCCCAAAATATCATATTCAAAAGAAGAAGGGACAATTGTATTTGCAGATTTGGGCATTGAAAAACGCATTTTATCCAATGGTGTTTTAACCTTTCGCATGTCGGATGTTTTTGATACACTTAAAAAAGAAAAAAAGGAGCGCACCGATAAATCTTTTACGAAAGAAACTGAATACACCTTCGGACAAATGTTCATGTTAGGGTTAAGTTGGACATTCTAGGTTAAAGCAATAGAGGGCTGGGTTAAAAATAAATATAAAAACACATGATGATTTCATATAAAACTTTACGAAAGTGGCATAAATGGCCGGGAATTGTATTCCTTTTCCCGGCCTTTATCATAAGTGTTACTTCCATATTATTGGCCATGGATGGCATTTTGAATCTCAATAAAGTATTGGTGCCTTTTCCCACAATGGCTAATGTTTCTGAGGCTGATATAAAGTCGGTGATAATTACTCCGCAATGCCAATATTACGGCACAAAAAGCGGTTTATTTTTGCACGCCAACAAAAAAACAGAAATGGTTCCCGGATTAGAGGGTTTTGACATTCGTTCACTTTTATTGGTAAGCGACACTCTGTTTGTTGGTACTAAACAAGGGTTGTGGAGGTATTTAGAAGGAGAATTAGAGTTGTTGCTCAAAGTGGAAGTGTTTGGTATTAACAATATAAACAACCAATTGTTACTGGTTAGTGCAGGTAAAAAAGGATATTTTTTTGTTGATTTTAACGGTGATAAAGTTATGTACAATGCAAATCTTGTTAATCCTAAAGATTTGGTAGTTACCCCATCTACGCAAACTTTACATAAACTGGTGATTGATTTGCATACCGGAGAAGCCATTGTTGGCAAAAAATTAAAACCTTACTGGATTGCATTATGCGGAATACAGCTATTGGTATTAACTATTACCGGTTTATGGTTTTTATTAAAAAGAAAAAAGAAGGCGGCTCTTTAAACGAAGTTAGGTTTAAACAGGAGCTACTGAAAAAGACAACAAACAATTTTTTTGGAACACATCAAATGTGTGGAGGCTTAAAACAATGTTCTGTTTCTCGCAGAGTATTACGCCGAAAACGCAGATGGCTCATTGAGAATCAGCTTGTATCGTTTAAAAAAGCATACGAACCTGCCTTACTGTTTCATATTTTAGATGCTATATCGTATAGCCATAAATAGATATAAAGTGACAGGCCCATGCTATTAAAACGAAAAAATGAAATATAGCATGATTATAAGGAATACGTTTAATCTGGTATAAAACAGCGCCCAAAGTGTAGAAAAATCCTCCGGCAGCCAGCCATAACAATCCGGCTAAAGGTAAATTGTTGATTAAAGGTTTTATGGCTATTACAACAATCCATCCCATGCCAACATAGCCAATGGTTGAAAGTAATTTATACTTTCCAATAAAGAAGAATTTTAAAATGATACCTGCTATGGCAATTCCCCAAACTATGCCAAAAATTGTCCATCCCCATGGTCCTTTCAATGTTATTAAGGTAAAAGGCGTGTAAGTACCTGCTATGGATAAATATATTGAGGCATGGTCGAAAATGTTGAGCTTATGACGAAGTTGAGGCTCTTTGGCGCTGTGGTAAAGTGTTGAAGCTAAAAATACAGCCACTTGACTGATTCCATATACAGAATAGGCTATCCAATGCCAGACAGTTCCATTTTGCGCAGCACTGATTAACAAGGCCAATAATGCGGCAATGCTAAGCACAAAACCAAGTGCATGGCTTCTGATGTTTAATTTTTCCTCTTGTGGAGAGTAATGTTTTATCTGGTAAGTATTCAACTTTTTTACTACAAAGGTAAAAATTTCATTTGAAATATTGGAGTTGTGACTTTATTATCACGATCCCAAATCATTTATATTGACCTAATCAATAAAACCCTGTAAAATCCTGGTAGCCATATTAATATCGTCTGTTATAGCATTGGCAGATATGGTGGCACCAGCAATGGCATCCACGTTTTTACCAACCTGCTTATCGTCGTCTCCTTTAAAACCCAAAAATTGCCTAAGCCATCCGGGCGAAGCAATCTGTTGGCCATGGGTAGCCGCATAATTAAATACTTTAACCGATTTAACTTCGCCTTTATGATTATATAGAACCAGATAATCAAAGTATTCGGAGCTGCTTTTATCGGAAACCTGACATAAACCCGCACGGCAACTGTTAACCCGGTTTATATACACATACCCGATGAGCGTTTCATTTTGTCGTATTTCCTTATAATTTAAGTTGCTTTCACTGTTGTGGATTTGCCTGAGTGAATACTGGTCGGTGCCATAGGCTTTCTTTATTTCGCGTGCCACATGGCGATTGCTAAAATCGGGCACTACCTGTGTGCCAGCTATTTGATAAGTAAAAAACAGAAAAATTATTAACAGCAACTTCATGGGAGTGATTTTTAACCAACTCAGGAGAACCATTCTGAAACAGACCGGTTCTCCTTTATTGTAACTTAACTATTAAAGAAAAATAAACAATGGCATTTCATCCGTAAATAGTTTTAATAATAAGGCCGGATTGCTTGCCCCGATTTATCGGGGGAACTCGCATGATGAATTTTGGCTCCGCCGATTTTCAATTCATCCGTGTTTGTCCGCCAATGGCGGATACTCGTTTCAATTTATTAAAACATGATACCAATTCCTGCATTGAAAGCTTTAGCGGCTTTACTGTCGGCTTCCGATTTTACCCATTGTATATCGGCTTTTAAAACAGCTCCCGGAGCCAGTGTCCAGCCCAGGCCTGCCACCACAGCCGATTTTTCAAAAGCTTTGTTTTTTGCCAGGTTTCCGGCTACTTGCTGATGCGTGTTGAACCGCTCGTAGCGCACAAATGGTGTTAGTTCGTACGATGTTGATGGCACGTGTTTTAAAACGTTGTACGCTCCTTCAAGATAATAACCCATCATAGCGCTTCCCAAATTGTTGGGAGTACCGTTAACGGCAGTAAACTGGTTGTATGCTTGGGTATTGCTCAACATCATATAATAGAACTGTCCTTTCAATTGCAATGCTCCGGTATTATAGCGGGCATCCAACCCTATCATGCTGATTCCAACCACCGATGAATCGGACCGTGCTATGGCATTGTCATCTTCTTTCGGAATGCCGTTGTATAAAGTGCTTTGCGTATCGCCAAAATAACCCGACAAGCCTAAATTTAAGCCTCTTATGCCATAATATTCAACTTTGGCCGAAAAGTTTGGAGAACTGATATACGATTCAGCGCCTTTCTGGCGACCGCTCCTTAATCCGTTTCGTCCGTTTAAACGACCGGCACCGTTATAGCCGTTAAATCCATTCACCACATAAACCTGATATTTGAGCGATGCCGGCAGCACCGTTCCGGTAAAACCTGCGCCCAGTTCGCGCCAGGTAGTGGGCGCTATTACATTATCAATAAAAGGTCGCTCAACGCCGTTGTAAGTAGGAGGCTCGTGATATTCGTTAATTATCCCCATGGGAATAAGGAGCAACCCGCCTCTGAAATTGAGCCAGGGCAGAAATTTATGTTGCAGAAAGGCCTGCTCAACATAAAGCTCCTGAACATGTTCGTATTCAATTTCGGTAACAAATTGGGTGCGGTTGTTAAACTGGTAGGCAAACAGCATTACAAGCCGATGCACATCCAATACACCGTTTTGGCGAACATCCTTGCTAAAAGGCTGATTGTAATCAATCTGGGCATATCCTCCTATCGATAATTTGCTGTCGCTGCCCAATAGTTTATCGGCAATATTTTGATGCACATTTCCATCTGTCTGGGCTATGGTGGCAACTGATACACACAAAGCCACCAGTAATACTAATCCTTTTCTCATACCCTCTATTTAGATTAATTTTAGATAGCGCAAAAATAGAATGCGCAAATCAATACTGAAATCCCTAAATGTTGGTATTTTTAGATGTTAGTTGTTAGCTCCTAGCTGTTAGGTATTAGTCCTTAGCTGATAGTTCTTGCGGTCTCCTGTTTCCTGTCTTCATTCTCCGGTTTTCGGCCTCCTGCCTCCTGTCTCCGGTTTCCGTTCTCCAGCCTCCCATTCTCATCATGAACTAAATTCTTCTCTTGCCCATTTTTTTAAAAAAAATGATTATATTATAACTCGTGGTAAGATTATATTATAATCAATTATGAATTTCAAAACATCGTTACAGTTTGATAATCGCCAGATTGTGCATATGGATTTAGATACTTTTTTTGTATCGGTTGAGCGATTGCAAAACAGGGCCCTGAATGAAAAGCCCGTTATTATTGGCGGTTTGTCCGACAGGGGTGTTGTGGCAGGATGTAGCTATGAAGCGCGCCGTTTTGGAGTTCACTCGGCTATGCCCATGCGGATGGCGCGCCAGTTGTGTCCGCAGGCAGTTTACATCCGTGGCGATATGGATACCTACAGCCATTATTCAAATATGGTTACCGACATTATTGCCGAAAAAACGCCGGTTTACGAAAAGGCTTCCATTGATGAGCATTACCTCGATTTAACCGGGATGGACAAGTATTTTGGCTGTTATAAGTTTAGCCACGAGTTGCGGCAAACCATCATGCGCGAAACTGGATTACCCATATCCTTTGGCCTGTCGGTTAACAAAACGGTTTCAAAAATTGCCACCGGTGAGGCCAAAGCCGGTATTTCACGCGAGTTGTATATTGAAGCACCCCAGGTACAACCGTTTCTTAATCCGTTATCCATTCGGAAAATTCCTATGCTGGGGCCGCAAACTTACCGACTGTTGCGTTCAATGGGCATCGAGAAAATTGAAGCGCTGAGTCATGTTCCCCCCGATATGATGGAACGGGTGCTGGGTAAAAACGGCATTGAAATATGGGAAAAAGCCAATGGTATTGACCCGTCGCCAGTTGAGCGTTACCATGAGCGGAAATCCATTGGCTCGGAGCAAACCTTTGAAACCGACACCACCGACATGCGTTTTTTAAACGAATGGATTGTACGCATTACCGAAAAACTGGCCTTTGAACTGCGCATGCGCAACAAGCTGACATCGTGCATTACCGTTAAAATACGCTATGCCGATTTTGATACGCACACCATTCAAAAGCGCATCCCTTATACCTCGTTCGACCATGTGTTAATACGCGAAGCCAAAGATTTGTTACAACGGCTTTATAAACGATGTGTGCTGATACGTTTGCTGGGCGTTCGCTTTACCCATCTGGTTTCGGGTAGCCAGCAACTTAATTTGTTTGAAGATACGCCCGAGCAGGTAAATCTTTATCTGGCCATGGACCGCATCCGAAAACGATTTGGCGTTGACGCACTGGGACGGGCAGCAGGGATTAAGTGATGAGAAGGGAGACTGAAAAAGGGAGACCCAGAAAGCTCTTAGTTCCTAGCAGCTAAGAACTATAACCTAATTAATTCTACTTTGATACATTATTTGTTTAACCCTGAAGGGTTTTGGCATAAGAAGGCTGTCTAAAAAGTTATCAAACTCAATCTTTTTTCTTTGTGCCTCTTTGTGTGCACTTTGTTTTCCTTTGTGTCCAATCATTTAAGCTTTACCACAAAGAACTCAAAGGTTATCACAAAGTCGCACTAAGCACTTTTTAGATAGACCCTATTCGTAGTTTTAAAGAATAAGGGTTGAAAACGCTTTCATTATTCTTTTTAATTAATAAAAAGGCTGCAAACACCATCAGTTGGTAATTTGCAGCCGAAATCTTTATTTTAAGACATTTAATTCACACTCTCAAATTAACAGAAAATAAAAGCTTTACTTAAAAAGTCGGGATATATTTAAACGCTCTACTTTCCCGTACTTCTCAAGAGCTTTAAGGTCTATTAATCTGGGGTTACCCACTATTCCAATAGCCATTGGTTTTCCTTTCAGGTAAGTTTTATAAAAATCAACCACATCATCAAAAGTCATTTTATCAATTTCAGGAACGATTAAGTTGGCAGGAATATCAGTATAGCCCATCCGTTTTAATGCTTCGTAGTATTGGCTCACCGAACGGAAGTTGGGCTGCTCAGTTAATAAAGCCTGCCTGATAAAACTCCTGAGTTCATCCATTCTTCCTTCTGTTACAGGCATATCGTTTACCAGACTCATAAATAACCCAATGGCATCTACTGTTTTATCGTTCTGTGTGCCAATGTATCCATCGAAATAAAACAACTCGTCCTTAATAGGCGGACTTTGGAAACGACCATAAGTGGTATAGGCCATTGAATTCTTCTCGCGGATTTCGTTCATCACCAAACCGCCAAAACCGCCACTAAAGTATTGGTTAAAGGCATACATCTTACTACTTACTGATGGCGAATACTTATCGCCAGCAGCATAAAAGATTATTCTGCTTTGACTGGCTTCATTGTTAGCCAGAAAGAAAATGGTATTGCTATCGTATTTTTCGAGTGGCTTAACCTGAGGTGAGTTACTATCGCGCT
>CALEUX010000075.1 GCA_937920475.1 uncultured Marinilabiliaceae bacterium | reverse complement strand
AATTCTTGCATTTCCAGCTACGTGAAAAAGAACCTCCGGAGAGGTAGTCCCTACCCCAATATTCTTATTTAGTAATATAGACATTGCAGGAGTATCATTACCAAAGTAAATTCCTCCTAAATCATTTCTGATTCCTACATTATTAGTACTACCAACACTAAACATTGTCCCATCACCAAACCATTGGTTTTGGTTGTTAATTCTTATTCGTGTTGCAAAATTCCACGCACCAGATATCACAGCATTTTCAGCTTTTCGCGGAAAATCAGCCACCAAGTAAGGCGTACTGAATCGACTGTTAGCGTTATCCCAAACTGCGATACCATTATTGGTAGGCGCATCTACCATCGTTGCAATACGTCTGCTATCAATAACCCAAAGGTTGTTTGTGCCATACTGCAATCTTGTAACGACTTGCTGAGTATCCTTGTTGAATATGATTAGCCCACTTGCTACTGTTGCGCCTCCCTGCCTTCTGTTAAGCTGTAAATTGGCATCATCAACAGTGATAGTATCAGCCAGCCAATGGTTGACTGTTCCATGAATAACTAGATCCTTTACGGTAAAATCCTGAGTTGACTCGCCCGCTAATTTGGCATATCGCTGGTCGGATTGGGTTTTGTTATAATAAGCAGACTGTAAATCACTAATGAGAACATAATTTGCAAGATTAGCAGTTATTTGATTAATGTTTGCGCTTGTTGCTACCTCATATCCGTTATGCATCCATGAACCTGCAGAGCGAATAAATGCAGTTGGATCGTCACCATCAACGCGGAAATACCTATCATGATTCCAATATGCCTGCAACCCGTTGGATCCAATCTCGGTGAGGCCAATTCCTGAAACGAACGAGAGCCCGCCGTCAACACCAATCCGATAAGTTATTGGGGTTGAGTTCATGTTTGTCCAACTCGATGAGCGAAACCAAGTAGAATGCGTGTAATATTGGTACCGCATGTCGCCGGTTAATTGAACCGAAAGCTTCCAATAAGCCTTTTGGGCGTTATTAACGGTTATGTTGGTTCTTTCTATCCTGGAAAAAATGCGGGGTTGAGTATCATTACTATCCAGCGATATACTTAATAAAAAGCCACGTGTATCGATTAGCGTGGTACCAACCCACAGCTCTGCGGTAACCTGTGCATTTATTTTCCCAAGCAGCTTATGGTACCGACCGTCTTCCATTGCCATACTATGAATTATATCAAAGTTGAAAGGCAAATTGGCCGAGTATGGTGTGCTTTTTCCGGCAAACCCGAGCGAAAATTTTTCAGACTCGGTTAACGGGGTTCCCTTTACAAGGGTTTGCCCCGATGAGTAGCCCACGTAAACCGTTACTGTGGGCGATGCAAGCAGGTCGTTCCTGCTTTTTTGTGTTTCTATATATTTTTTTAAGGAGCCTGTTACAGTGTGTTGGCTGGTTGGAAAATTCAGAAGCGGGGTTATTCCGCCCTGGCGTATTGAAATAACCTTTTTTCCGTTATCTTCAATATATACCTCCTTGCTTTCAGGATCGAGGCCAAGAGCCCCGGTTTCGCTGCGCCCTATTAGCTGCGATGCAATAACGAACCCCCCAACGCGCCCCGTTTGAACATCAAGGTTATTAGCTACTATTGCTTTTGAAAAAAGCCCCTCTGCGTTTATTCTTTCGGCTTCAATTAGTCCGGTTGTAATTCGCCCTCCATCGATTTGAGTTTGGTCGGGTACCCATTCAAAAACGTTTGGGGTGACCTCAGTATAGAAAAACGAAACGGTTGTGTCATCAATAAACCTAATCCATTGGTCGTTCAGGTGAGCTCTTTTTTCGTCGTTTGTGGCCCATGCGTCGGCGGGGTCGGTATTACCAATGTATCGGCCATTTTTATCGGCCAAAACATCCTCAACGAGTTGCCCGTTGGTAAATTTAAAGGCTCCTTTAATTTCACCAGTTTGCAGGTTAATGGTTATACCCGACTGTTCGTTTTGGATAACACCGGTTGTAATGTTATTACCACTGATAAGCGTGTACCCGTATGTTGAAGTAAATACGCGGGCGTTATCGCTTACCGAACTTAAAATACCTAAGGGGAAGTGATAGAAGCCTGCGTCGTCCTCAACTCCTATTCTTTCTAAAGATGGATATATAGATCCTGCACTGGTGGTGCGGCTGCATTTTGCATAAATATAGTAGGCCCCGGCGTTGGTAAGAGTACCCTCATAGGCGGCCATATTCCATGTTCCAGGATTATCAACCGGATACACGGCATGAATTAGCTGCCCCGCAGTTGTTTTAAACAGGTTTGGATTGCCGTTATAATTTGGACGGAAAAAAACATCGGTAACAAACTGACCCTCATCAGTACCTATAAGAGCTACTTCGGCCCTTAAAGTTTCAAGCATTGCCACCAGCTCCGAAGTGGTGCGCCAGTTTCGTCGCGAGCGGGCGGGGTCGGCCAATCCGTTCTGTCTTATTGTCCTGGTATTTTCAACGCTTTCGGCAATAAGTCTTTCAATTCTTGTTTGTACGGTGGAGTCGGATATTACAATTTTATACTTATAGGGGTTTGCCAGGTCGCGAACGAACGATTGCAACCGAAGTGTTTTATCGGTTTCAAGGTCGGCATCCTTTATGTGAATATGGTCTCCGGGGGTAAAGAAATTTAACAGCGAGTCGCTACCATCAACCGATTTGATAAACCGTTCGTCAAGGTCGAGTTCGTACTGAGTATGAAAGCCCTTATTCTCTTCATAAAATTGCTCAGCCTTCGATTGCAGCGCGGCCTCTGCCGCATCAACATACGATTGGGGCATTCGAATATCGAGTAACACGTACTTATCGCCCTCGGATATTTTCAGCGCGAGACTATTAGCGTCAGGAAAAACCTGTCCCCGGTCGTCGGTAAATGTTGAGATGGTGAATGTTTTGGTAGCATGGTTATACGATGTTACCTCAAATTCGTACCCCGCCAGATTCCCGGTGTTAAAATGGACTTTGGCAGGTGAACCGGCAAATAGATAAATTGTTTCGCCACCTGCATTTTTTGCGGCTAAATCAAAATCCATTTCGCTGTCGGTAAATGAAAGATGGTTGGTGCCCAAAGCGGTTACGGTTCCGGTTCGCTTTGGATAAATATCGTCAAAAACAACACTGCCCTCATGAATCCCAATGGCGCTAACAACGTCGGGGTTTTCCAGCTTGGAAAGATTGTTTCCGGGAAGCTTTAAGCGGCGCGAGCCACCACGATAATCGCTTGGTATATTTCTGCTTCCACCGAAAGCGAATAATACGCTTACGGGGTTTTTATCGGTTACGGCCTTCCTGGTTAACTCATACAGTCCCTTCCCTTTTCCATACTCGAAGGTATAAGGCAACACGCTGCCCTGCTTTCGTATGTTTATAACATAGTGCCCCGCCAGCAGCTCAATATCAAATTCCTGTTCAAATTCCTGACATAAACGTTGCAAAACGGCTAAACAGTTTTCGCTTGAAAACGACAGGTTTCGGAAGTCGGTTTCCGGACATGTTCCAACCATCCATTTATCGTTAAATTTCCGCCTGGTGTTGTAAACTAACACATCCAGAAATCCGGCCAAATCGGAGGTGAGCGAAAACTCTCCCCCATCTACTATCTGGTCATTGGCATCGGCATCGAAATATTTAACGCTTAACAGGTCGTATTGGGCACCTTCAAAAATCAGATCGTACGAAAAGTTTCCCTCTCCCGATTTTCTCGCCAGCGGTGTTGAGTTAATTGTAAAGGTATGGCCAAAAACTTCAACGGAATCTCCAACGGCAATATCGAGTGGGCGCGATGATGTAACCGAAATGCGTAAAACGTCTTCGCTAAGCAGAGCCTTGTAATGCTCGGCCCTGGTAACAATGCTGGCTTTAGCTTTGCTGTTGAGAGGTATTTGTTCCCCCGTTGCTTTTCGTACTATAATTTGGCCCATACTAAAGTTCCGTTGGTGCTGAAATAACTTATTTGGTCAATATTTCCGGTTATGATGGCATACCGCACGGCGGCCGATGCAAATGTTTTTGTAACAGAAATTGTTTCGCCCTGCACATCATAAGTATGCGAGCCATCGCCCCAGTATATGTTTACCGGCCACTGGCTGGTAAGGGTAATATTGCATGTGGTACCGGAAAACGAAACAACTCTTTTTACCGGTTCCGGCTCACGCAGCTTAAGCGAAAATGTGGCCACATTACGTCCGTCCTTCCAGCGTTTATTAACCGAAACGGAATCGCGTAAATACACCTGGTAAAAAAGTGGCTTAACCATTTGCGCGTTTACTTCCAGGCGGTGTAGCCCGGGTGCTGCTAACAGGCCAATAAAAGTGCGTATGGCGTTGCTTAAATTCTCGGCGCCATCGGCTGCAATAAAGCAATCGAGTGTAATTTCACGCGCCTCAAAAACGGCTGTCTCAAGGTCGGTTATTTCCCCGTGCAGCTCCGGCCAATCTTTACCCTCAACTAATTTACGCTTTGGTAAATCGAGCAGTCCTTTTGAAGCCGTAACTCTAACGCCAAGGTTTCTAAAGTCGGTATTGTTGATAAAATAACTTACAACCATTTTATACCATTTAAACGGTTATTTACCGTTGTTTAAACTCTTTTCAATTACGCTTACTCTTTCCTTATCTCCCGCTATGGTGATGTGGTTATTGCCGTATGTAAAAATCTTGACCGTTGCTTTGTCTTTTATGGTCACGTTAACAGCCGCGCTATCGTAAGCATCAACCACAACCAGTGCACGCCCCGACGCCTGTATGTTAATAGAGCTTTGGTGGCGCACCCAATAACGGCACTGGTCAAGTCCGGTTACCGAAACATCGGTTATACTTGTACCGAGAATTACTGCAGCAGCAGGCAGCTCTTTTACATGCTTGTTTATTAATATCCCGTTTTCGGCTGCATTGGGCATATTGCCAAGCATCCACCGGTAATTTGGGAAATCGTTACCAATGCAAAAAATTACATTATCCCAATACAAGCGATATAAATCAGTGTCGCCCTTAGCGCCACCAAGCTCACGCAGTTCGGGCTTGCAGGCCTTAACCGCCTTAGCCATCTTTATAAGCTCTTTTACCTTTTCTTTGTGCATGTTACAAACCTTTTGAACGAAGCGGATCCGTTTCGTTATCCTTTACTACATCCCTGATTTCGGCCAGAAGCCTGTAGGCTTGCCGTGTATTCATGGCAATTTCGGCCATGTGAAACAACTGTTGCCTTATAAGGCTCTGCGTTTCGGCCTGGGTAATGCGTATGGCAGTTATCTGGCCTCCAAGCGCCGAAGCCGTTTCTTCACTAACTCCTTTAATTGCCCCGGTTAACGATGAATCGGGTTTTTCAATTTCATCGAATATGTAGCTTAAGTCTTTAAGGGCGTTAGCATATGCCGAGCCAATGGCGGCAATCTCTGCTTTAAAAGATTCGGCCTCCTCTTCGGTTAACCCATCGTATTGAAAAACGCCGTTAATTTCACTCCCCATTTTAGCCTTTAGTCCCTTAAGTGCATTTTGAATAGGCTGTTCAAGAAGTTGTAGCTTTAGCGCGTTCTTAACCGCGTTTTGCAAAACCTGCGAGCTGATTTCTTCAAACGATTTGGCGGCATCTTCTCCCGCCTGAAAAGCTTCAACTAATTTGCTTGCAAGTTCATCGGCAAGGCTTTTAGCGTTGGTTTGAACAATGCTTTCAAATATCTCCTGGTAGATATCCTCTATCTCATTAGTTATATTTTGAATATCATCCTTCCACCCCTCAATTTTGTTTTGGTCGCGTTTTTTCTTCTTTTTGCTTTGCTCAAGCCTTATAAGCTTTTTATTTAGCTCAACCTGCTTCTCAAGGTTTTTAACCTCGTCAACCTGCGATTTAAAAACGTCTGTACCAAGGGCCTCTCTTGTAGCCCGCTCCAATTCTTTATACTCGCGCGATAAAGCCTTTAATTTTTTCTGAGTTTTTTCAATTTCCCGGTTTATGCGCTTATTGCGCTGGTCAAAAAGCCCTATTGCATTTGTTATAAGGCCTATACTTCCCTGAATTATCTGAAGGGGATTGTTGGTGGCAATTCCCTGGGCCACGTTACCGGCGCCCTGCATCATACCGCTAACCTGCGAGTAGGTTTTTTTCTGATCCTCGCTTAAAAAACCAAGCTCATCCAGCGACGACATAACCTGGTCAAGCGTACCTTTAATAATATCAAGCGAGGCAGAGGCCGACTCAAATATCCTCCGCGCGGTATCTTTTTTGGCAGCATCATCGGCGGCGGCCTGATAATCCTTTATAGCCTGCATCAGGCCCTTGAACGGGTTTCTTTGCCGCAGTTCGTTTTCTGCTTTTGCAATGGCCTCGGTATAACTTTTGAGGTCGGTTGCGCTTAGGCTATCCTTTTTTTCATCAACAATACGTTTTGCGGTTTCAATTGCCTTCTCGAGGGCTTTGGTACTTTCCCTGTCGATGTTTCCAAAGAGCTTAACAAAAGCATCGTTGGTTTTAAAAAACCACTCATCGTTTATTTTATTTTCCTCTTTTTGCTGGGCGTCTGATATTACTTTCTCCTGTTCCGCCGTTATTTCACCCTGGTATTTAATAAGCTCCTGACGCAGCCGGTTATACTTATCCTGTACGGCCTTAATTTCTCTCTCCTGTTCGCTTATAAAGCTGTCGGCCACACCCTGCATTATCTTATTAATTTCGTCGGCTGCCTCGCGGTTTATTTTTACCTTACGCTGAGCGTATGCGTCGCTCAAGTTGGCCACTTCCTCCTCTAACTGTTTTGCCAATTTTGGATCTATGCTTGCTACGCTTGACATTAATTTACTGTCGTCGGTGGGCAGGGGAGTAAAGCCCTCCTTACCCTTATTGGCCTCATTATAGCGCTCAATTATCTGCCGCTGGTGTTCGGCAATTTTTGCAAGCTCCGCTTCGTGTTCCCTGTCAATCTGGTCGAGCCTTTTTTGAAGGTCGTCCTGCCGTTGGTCAAATAATAGTTGGGCGGTTTGCCTACGGATTTCAAGAAGCTGCTTTTGCAGTTCTTTCTCAGCGTCATACTCCTTTTTTGATTGCTCTGATTTATTCCCCCCGCCCTGAAATAAGCCAGATTTATTCTTAAGATTATCTAAATCGTCCTGAAGCTTGGTAGCCTCCGCAAGTATTGTGTCCCTCTCCTCATTAATGGCCTTGATAGCCGCGTCCTTTCTTTGCTGCCGTTGTTGTTCGGCCTTAGCCTTGTCAAATGCAAGATAAGTTCCCCCATACATGGAGCTTCCTCCCGATTGCCGTACCATGCCATCGCCGGTCTCCTTGAACTCATCGAGTGATTTTTGCGCCGTTTCAATTGCTTTTGTGTCAAGCTCAATAGCCTTATTAATTGCCCCCTGTACCTTGGCCTGTAAAAACATGGACTGTACATAGTCACCGCTTTTTTGCTTGAGTACGTCATACCATTCTGCCAACGTTTTGTACTGGCCAAAGGCTTCGCCGTATTTACTGTTTAATTCATCAACCAGCTTTTTTTCCTGCTCCTTTGTCCCGTTAAATTTACTTATGCGGCTCATGGTTAGTTCAAGCTCAATACGGGCCTTTGAGCTTTCCTTTGAGGCCTCAAGGTTAAGCTGGTTTAGCTCTTTTTGCTTTTGCGCAATCTCATCCTGTTTCTTTTTCCAGCGTTCGTACAATACAACCAGGGCCGTAACTCCGGCAATAAGCAGCCCAATGCCGCCAACCATAAGGGCTTTTGATAACCCAACGCTAATTTTCAGCTTGGTATTAAGCAGCGTTACAGCCTTACCCCATAGCTCCTTTGCCTTTACAACGGTGTGAAGTCTAAAGGCGCTGTCCTTATTAAGCACATTAAGCGTTTGTTGTAATCCAATGGTTATGGCCATTAAACTTTGAACGCGGGTTTGAATGCGGCTGAGCTCCTCATTTTCCTTACCAAATAATCCAACAACTCCGGCTGCCGTGCTAAAGGCGCCTGCAATACCTGAAGCTCCGGTCATAATACCTCTTAACCCGGCGTAGTCATCGGCTAAAATTCTGCCCTGCGCCTGTGCGTCGCCTAAAGCATCGGTGAGCAGTGCCAGTTCGTTACGCATAACCATATAGGCTTCGCTGCCGCGTTTACCCTCCATCTCCATTAGCGCGAGAGATTCCTGCAGCTTACGCTTTTTTGTGGTTAGTTTCTCGGTAGTGGCTGCCGTTACCTTCAGCTCAGATTCGAGGCCCTGAAGCGCGGCTTTTTCTTCGTCAAGTGCTTTTTTTGCGGCGGCGGCCTCCTGTGCAAGTTCCATCTGAACCCTGCCCGGTGCGGTTTTCTTTAGCTTTTTTTCAAGCGAGTCGATATCTTTTTCAACGCTCCTGATAACTTGCTTTTGGGCCTCAATGGCTTGCTTAAGCTGCTCGGCGCTTTTTTTTGAGGTATCGCCAATGCCGCCCAAAGCTGTTTCAAGGCTTTTGGCATCCTGGTTTACTTTTTTATCCAGGACAAATTCAAGCTCTATGGGTTCAAATTTTGGCATTGCTTACTGATTCAATTTTAAGAACTCAACAATTTCTTCCTCCGTATCGAGGGCTTTTTTCTTTTTTCGGGAAACAACCCTTGGGGCATCCATTAATTTCAGCTGAATATTTACCCAGCTTTCCTGGTGTAAAATATATCGGTGTGTCCAGCCCGTTTTCTCCTGTATGCTCCAAATAGTTCCCCAGGGGCTATTTAAGCCAATGGCGCGGCTTGTTAACTCCCCTGTTCCTCCTGGCTCAGATTCTTCGGTTTCGTCATCCTCAGTTCCCCGATCAATCTGATAGTATTCAAAAAAGCCTCTGCATTGCTAAATGTTGCTATAAACATGGTCATCTCTAACAACTGTCCCGGTGTGCAATTCATTATCATGAACCGGGTAAGCCAGCCGGTAAAAAGCCTTTGCTTTATCTGCGAGTTAAGTGCTGCTTTCGCCGCAATACGAACCACGGCCTTTCCGTGTGTTTGTATTAAAGCTGGCAGAGCCTTATCATTATCCGAATCATCGGGGTTAAAACCCATCTGGCAGTAGAGGCGCGATATTTCGAAAAGAGTAAACAGCCTTATTGACTTAATGCTGATGGAAATATGCTGTTTCCCGAATATTCTTAAATACCAGGGCGCCGCAAACTTCCATTGTACGCCTCTGTCTAATATTACCGAAGCTGCCAGTTCCTCAGTCTTCAGGTCGGTTTTGTTATCGTACATATTGGCATTTATTAAAATGCCCCTGCCCAACGAATCAGGTCAGGGGTTAATTTTATGAGCACCTGATTGGTTACTCCCCTGGGGCCATGCTCATGGGGGCAACACCCGCTTTTGTGGGGGTTAGTACCGTGGCCGTAATTTCAACTAAGAAAATACCGGTACGGGCCAGCTTATAGTTGATTTTTGATACAAGCCTTGCACGTGGCACAATAATTACGCGTCCTTTTTTGGGCGTTATTTTAATCGACTTCTCAATATCGACTGAAGCCGCCGGGGCCTCCCATACCTCTGAGCCAACAGCTCCGGTAACTTCACCGCCGAGTACATCGACCAATGTATCCGGGTCGCTGTCCATAATTGACCACTTAATGGCGGTTTTTCCTTTAGCCGATATTACCTCTTCGGGTTCGTCGTTTTCCTCGCTGTAGTGCTCGGTTAGCTCCGGATCCTCCTGGGTAAGCTCGGCAGTATCCTTATAGGTTACACCTATCACCTGAAAATTGGTTGAAACACCGCCATCAGAGGCAATATCTCCAATTTCAATTTTCTTAAGTCCTAATGTTCTTATTTCTGCCATTTTACAGATTTTTAATGAATCGAAAAATTAAATAAACAACTGCCAACAGCAGTATTAATCCGATGCCCGTTATAAAGTTTTCAAGCCTTTCCCAAAATCCCGGGCGCTGTTCCCGAAGGGTGTCGGTGGTGAGAGTTCTGGTTATAGTATGCGTAATTTCGGGTACCGCAATTACGGTGTCTTTAACCTCTACATTGGCTGTTATCATTTCCCCGGAAACGGAGAGTTTTATTGTGGCACGGCCTGTTTCGTGTTGAACACTTGCCGGTACCGGCTTCTTAGTTACCGGGTCAATGGTAATGGGCAGCATTATCAACCGGCTTTCTCCCGGCAGGGAGATTGGCCTTATGGCCGTGTCGCTTTTAATGGTTGTTACGTCTGATTTTGACTCGCTAACGGTACGTGTGCCACGGCACCCAACTGTTAACACTATAAAAGCAAGTACAATAAAAGGCTTCATTCTTCCGGTTTTTTTAAGTCCTTACGCAGGTTTTTAATTTCGCATAGCAACTTGTTTTGTGCCACCTGAAGCGCTGCCACCTTAGTGCGCAGCTCAACATTTTCGGCCAGCAACTTGGTGTTTTCTTCAACCAGCATATTGATACTTGCCTGCAGCTGGTTCAGGAAGTCGTTGTTGCGTTGCCGCTTGCCAACCAGGTACGAAACAATACCGGTAAAAGGAGCCAGAAGCAAAGCAGCCCATTCAATCATTTTACTGCTATTGTGCCGCCAGCAGGATATAACCGGCAGCAGTTAACATTAAAACCGATGTTTTATTGGCGGCAACCGAGGCACCTCCAACA
Source organism: uncultured Marinilabiliaceae bacterium (assembly GCA_937920475.1). Taxonomy (GTDB): domain Bacteria; phylum Bacteroidota; class Bacteroidia; order Bacteroidales; family Marinilabiliaceae; genus CALEUX01. The sequence continues at coordinate 30,362 of CALEUX010000075.1, read as the reverse complement.
GTACAGGCGTTTGTGGCGTGCAGGTTTTTTACCGTTAAAACAGCTCCTGCTACAACTCCCGCGTCCTGGGTTACAGTGTAAGCCGGTGTTCCGCTTGCAGGTGTAATCTCAATATGTGCTGGGTTGCCGGTGTGGCTTATAACGGTACCGTCAATTTTAGCCGCTGTTGGGTATGGGAACTTAGCGTATTTACGCTGTTCCGTACCGGTTATGTCGGGCGCTAAAAACCCGAAACTGTTATTTTTATTGGCATCTAATACCATAACTCTGTTTTTAATTGATGTTTAAAATGGTTTTAGTGGGGGCACCCGTTAAAGGCGCCCCGGCTGATTAACCTTGCTTAATCAGGAAAAGGCCTTTGCCGTCGGAGCGTTTTTTGCTTCCGCCCATGCGAACCAAAGCACTTAAAATGTCGCCGTACCAGGTAGGATCTTTTTCGTTTTCAAATACCTCTGCATCACCAAGAGCAACGGCTACACTATCGGTATGCCACGCTAAACCGGCTGCAATATCTCCGGTAGCACCATCGGCATCCCATTTTTTAAGGCTGCCACCACTGGCCAGACGTAATACTTTGGAGCGCATCATGATATTAAATGTATACAGCTTGCCAACAATGCCTTTTTCCAAATCGGCCTGAGCGAGGAAATTATTCGCTTGTGAGTCGGTCATGTCGTCAACCAGTTGCTGATACATAACGGCGTCTAACAAAATATAACGGTTATCGGTTGGAACGTCGTCGATGTTGAATTTAGCCTGTAAAGCCGAAATGTCTTTTTTCTTAAGAGCCTTACGATTGCCGGTTGCCTCTGGTAAATGGGCGGGAGTATCGGCCCCTGTGGTTGACACCTGACGGGCAGATGCGGTTGGCATCCATTTATACAATACATCTGTGGCCACTTCATCGCGGAGCTTACTCTTGGTGTTTTTCAGAACACTTTCGCGTTTGTTGTAGCTCAGCTCTACCTTATCGGCATGAGGGATACGAACCGGATCGGTGGTGTACTCATCAATTTCAAATTCCAGATCGATGTCGGTTCTGTCGTTAACCTGGGCCGGGAAGTTTTTCCGGTTCTTGACAACCCCGGGAGGAGTTCCGGCGTTAGGCACATGCACCTTTTTGCCGTTAACCCATTCTGAAGCATTAAAGGCCTTTGATAAAAAGGTGTTGTCGGCAAACATGTTTTCAACAATTGTATTGGCCCAGATTTCTTTCTGGATGGCCATTCCGGCAGCGCCACCCGGTAACGAGGGCATTGCAGACCCGAACACGGCCGCGCCAACGCCAAACAGCGGCGACATACCGAAAAGGGCACTCACCAGCAGCATGGTCATTAGGTTTACACTAAATGTGAGAAGCTTTCTCATGGTTTACTAAATTAATTGGTTAGAAATAGTTACTTACTTTTTTTGATTTGGCCCGGGCAACCTTCTAAGAGGGGTATTTGCCAAACTGGCCTTTAAACTTTTCGCGATAATGCTCTTCGCTCAGTTCCTTGAGCCTTGAAAGTTTATCCTGCTTGTCAAGGTCAGTCCAGCTAAGCTTAATCAGTTCCTGCAGCTCAATGGCGCCGGTTTGCTTCCCGGTTTCAATTTGACCGGTTATCGGGTTGCGGGGCTGAAGGGCCGAAAGTGCAATTTTAGCGCTGTCGAAATCGGCGTCGAACAATTTAACGTAAGCGGGTTTCTGGTCGGCGTTAATACGGCCATCCTTAACGGCGTCGTTAATTAACTGTTCAGACTCCTGCTTTTGCGCATCTTTTTTGGATTTCTCCATTTGAGATATCTTGTCTGATAACTCAGTCACCTTGCTTTCGGCGGCTGTTTTGTCGGCCACCAGTTTGGTAACAGCCGCCAGTGCATCAGCTTCCGTTGCATTGTCGGCCAGATTTAAGAACTTGAATACATTCTTCATCGTTGTTTCCGTGTTTATTGAATTATTAGGTTTAAAACCGTGTGAATCCATGAGTTTTATAATCTGACCCGGGTCGGCCATATTCACAGCCTTACCTTCGGCATCGTAGAGCTGAACCATTGCGCGACCATTTGACCCAAAAGGCACAATTGAAGCCTCTCTTAGTTTCCACCTGGTAACAGTTGGTAACTGTTGTCCCGGAAGCTTTAACTCCGGGGCATCACTAAACTCGAGCGGCATAATGCCCATGGAGCACATCTTTATGTAGCCCCTGTCAACTTTTCGGGCTATTTCTTTGCCAACAGCATCGTCAAGGTCAAAATCGGGCTCGGCAAAAACGCCATCGTCACGCATATCAATACCAATCCATTGCCCTATCACCTCTCGCTCGTTATGCATATTAAGCATGACAGGATTTTGCTTGAACGACTCAAGGTCGCCGCCACTCATCAGCAGTCTAAACCCGTGGTTATTAAGGCCACCATCGCCGAGGCAGAAAATTTTCTTTGTTTTTGTCATTGCGGTTACGCTTTGCCTGTTAGAAAAATCAGATGGTGCAATTCTAAAAGCTTTTCGCGGGCATCGCAAAAAAGTGTCCAAGGGATCGCCACTTTTTTAATTTTCGATGATTTAAGGCCCGTGGTGAGTATAATTGTGGCAATCTCAAATTTTCAATATGGCCATGAGCGCAGTAAGCATAAAGCAAAAGAAGGAGCTGGCAAAGCTCTTGTTTATTAAGGAGAACCTCACACAAAAAGAGATAGCCCAAAAATCGGGCGTAAGCGAGGTAACCATATCAAAATGGATAAATGCCGAAAAATGGGACGGCTTAAAAACCTCCCTTTCAATAACCCGTGAGGAGCAATTGGCTAATCTGTACAGGCAAATAGCAGCCATTAATGAGGTTATTGCAGGGCGGGAGGATGGGAAACGCTTTCCCAATGCAAAAGAGGCCGACTCTATTAATAAAATTGCCGGGGCCATTGAAAAAATGGAGCGCGACACAGGGCTGGCCGATATCATAAGCGTATCAACCAAATTTTTGGAATGGCTAAGGGCCAGCGACCAGGGTAAAGCCATTGAGTTTAGCGGGTACCTCGATGCCTTTATTAAAGATAATTTGCGATGAAACTAAAGGACAAGCAGGCTTTTATTGATTGGGATGCTTACCGCAAATCCTTACTGTCGGCAACGGAGGTTGATTTTAACATGCCCTATGCCGAACGTGAGAAAAAACGGCTGAAGCTTGAGTCGGATCCGGTGGCGTGGATGCTCGAAATGTTTCCGAATTATGCAAAGTACCCCTTTGCGCCTTTCCATAAACGAGCCATTAAGCGTATTGTTAATAACCCCGAGTGGTACGAGGTATTAAGCTGGAGCCGCGAGCTGTCGAAATCAACGGTTACAATGATGAGCGTTCTATACCTGGTTTTAACCGGTAAGAAACGGAACGTTGTAATGGTATCAAACTCGTACGACAGTGCCGAGCGGCTACTGGAACCTTACAGGGCCAATCTCGATACTAACCAACGGATTAAATTTTATTATGGCGAACAGCGAGGCCTAACCAATTGGGAAAAGGGAAACTTTTCGACACGACACGGGGCAGCCTTTAGAGCCGTTGGCGCGTTGCAAAGCCCGCGTGGTACCCGCAAAGATGAAATAAGGCCTGACACTATCCTGGTTGACGATATAGATACCGACCAGGACGTTCTTAATCCGGAAATTATAAAAAAACGCTGGAATTGGGTTGAAGAGGCTCTTATTCCAACCCGGAGTATCAGCGAGGCGTTGTTGCTTATTTTCTGCGGCAATATTATTGCCAAGGACTGCTGTATTACCCGCGCGGGAGCTAAGGCCGACCACTGGGATGTGGTTAACATACGCGATAAGGAAGGTAAAAGCACCTGGTCCGAAAAAAATACAGAGGCTCACATCGACCGCGTTCTGTCGAAAATAAGTACCAAAAGCGCTCAGCAGGAGTATTTCAATAATCCGGTGGCCGAGGGAACCACCTTTAAAGAAATGTATTGGGGAAAGGTTCCTCCTTTAAATCGTTTCTCCATCCTGGTTGCCTATGGCGACCCGGCACCAAGCAACAAAACCGGTAAAAAAACAACCGGCTCGTTTAAGTCGGTTTTCCTGTGTGGCATTTGCGACGCTAACCTTTACGTTATCACCGGATTCCTCGATCATGTTACCAACGCCGACTTTGTAGAGTGGTTCTACGCTATTAAGACAAAAACAGTGGGCCGGGCACAGGTTTACAATTATATCGAGAATAACACGCTTCAGGATCCTTTTTATCAGCAGGTTTTTATTCCGCTCTTTATAGCGGCCGCTAAAGCTCACGGCGACATTATAGGCATTACTCCCGACGAACGGAAAAAGCCCGATAAATTCAGCCGCATAGAGGGAAGCCTGGAACCGCTTAACAGGCAGGGCAGGCTTATACTGAACGAAGCCGAAAAAGGAAACCCACACATGGTGCGGCTATCTGACCAGTTTTTACTTGTTCAGCCGGGTTTACCGGCACCCGCCGACGGCCCCGACTGCGTTGAGGGTGCTTACTGGATACTTAACCAAAAATTAAGCGCCCTTGCAGGTGGCAGCTTTTCAACAGGACATAAGCCTATTAATAAAAAACGTATATAATATGAAGACATCAACCAAAGGTTTAACACTAATTAAAGCGCATGAAGGGCTTAGATTGCAGGCCTATAAATGTCCATCAGGAGTATGGACTATAGGTTATGGGCACACAGCAACTGCCGCACAAGGAATGGTTATAACCGCTCAACAGGCGGAGGATTTGTTGCGCCGAGACCTGGCAACCGCCGAAAAAAACGTTTTGTCTCATGGCCTAAACTTGAACCAAAATCGCTTTGACGCCCTCGTATCATTTGTATTTAACGTTGGTGGGGGCAATTTTAGCCGCTCCACGCTACTAAGAAAGATTAAAGCAAACCACGCCGACCCGTCAATAACCTCCGAATTTCTTAAATGGAACAAGGGAGCAGGCAAGGTACTACCCGGCTTAGAGAAACGCCGCCGCGAAGAAGCCGATCTTTACTTTAAACCCCTTTAGCCATGATTAAACTACGCGCCAAAATATTGATGCTTAAGTGGAGGTTTTTGGGAAACCGCTTTTTTTTGGCAAAGGCAAAACGCAAAGCCATTAAAAAGCATAAAGCCACCGGCAAACACTATACCGTTTATTTTATTAACGGAAAATACCGCGTTATGACCCGCGCCGACCTTCAACGCGAAAAACACGCCGGTTCTTTTGCCTGGCACGTTAATGCCACTAACATGAAACGATTTTCATTTTTCTCAACTTATACCGAGCCATGTATATTGAAACAAGCGAATTAAAAACACACCTTACCGACGAAACGGTACTGGTGGTTAGCGGTGGCGACGAAACGCTTTTAACGGCCGCCATTGATGGCGCCACAGTTGAGGCCAAAGGATACCTGTCGGCTTACGACACCGAAACAATATTTAAAACCTCCGGGGGAGGTCGTAACCCCCTGCTCCTGATATTTATTAAAGATATTGCCGCCTGGCATTTTCTTAACCTGTGCAACGCGGGGGCCGAGTTTAAGGTGAGGCAGGATAGATACGAGCGTGCTATTGCATGGCTTAAAAGCGTGCAAAGAGGAGAGGTGAACCCCGACCTGCCACGCAAAGAATCTAAGGGCGCCGATTTAGCCTCAGGTATTTTATTTGGCAGCAATACCAAGCGCACTCAACATTTTTAATAACCGTTTAAAAACTGATTAAATGGGAAAATCAATATCAGACAGCATTAACTACAAAGCTCCGCTCAGGCGAACTAGCGATATATCCATTTGGAGGCAGGCTCTCCTTTCGTCCGATGCCGGAAAACATAAGGTGTTGTACGACTTGTACGACGATTTATTAATTGACGGCATTTTAAGCGACGCCTACGATAAACGCATTGAGGCAATAACAAACGCTGAAATAAGGTTCCTGAGCGATAGCGAGGAGGCCGAAAATGCCATGTCGGAGTTTATGAATACAACCGGGTTTGAGTCGTTACTGAAGTGTATTATGAATACCCGGTTTTATGGCCGGGCCGGTGGCGAAATTTTCTTTAACCAGGACGGCCTTTTCAGCTTTAAAGAGTTCCCCGCTAAGCATGTCAGCATTGAAACAGGGTCTATTTTATTGCGCGATTCCGACGATTACGGCGTAAGCTACGAAAAGGATCCATTTATTATAGTGCTGGGTGAGCGTTACAACAAGGGCTTGTTTCTTAAAACATCGCCGTTGGTTATTTACAAGCGTGGCGGCTTTGGCGACTGGAGCCAGTGGGTTGAACTATTTGGTATGCCACAAAGGGTTGGTAAATACAGCGCCCACGATACATCCACACGGTTGGAACTTGAACGGGCAATGGCCGAGGCCGGTTCGGCGCCGTGGCTGGTTGTACCTAAAGAGGCTGAGGTGGAAACCATTAATAACGGGCAGGGCGGTAACGGAACCAGCTACAACGATTTTAGAAAGGCCTGCAACGAGGAAATTTTGATAACGGTTTTAGGCCAAACAATGACCACCATGGACGGCAGCAGCCGGAGCCAAAGTGAAACACACAAGGAAGTTGAAGAAAGCAAACACCGCAACGACCGCAAATATGTTGAGCGGGTACTGAACGAAGTAGTTAGGCCCATGCTTGAAAAAAGAGGGCTGCCGGTTAAAAACGGAAAATTTACCTTCCCCGAAAGCATTGCCGAAACCACTGTGGCCGATATTGTACAGCTGTCAAATATTATTAGAATACCGGCAAAGTTTGTTTACGATAAATATGCCATACCCGAGCCAAACGATGGTGAGGAGATTGCCCGCGCCGAGACTGTGAGCCTAAACCCGGGGCAGGAAGAGGAACCTGAAGAGAAGGAGCCCAAAAAGCCCGGAAATAAGGAGGTGAAACTTATTGACCGCGTGTTCAGTTTTTTCGCATTGGCCCCGGCCAAAACCGGGGCGTCTCCGTTCAAATACCTCACGCTGGCCGATGATGTTACTCCATCGACAATCGACAAAGAACTGATTAAGTGGGTTTGGGATAACCAAGGAAATGCCGTATTTAACCCTGATTTGTTCCATTATATCAGCAATAACCTTATTGAGGGCCTCAACAAAGGTTTTGCATCTGAACCGCTGAACGCTCCAGCATTCGATTACCACAGGGATACACCCGGGTTTATATCGGCAATGGAAATGAACTTGTTTCGGTTCTCGGCCGCTAAAACGGTGGCCGAGGTGGAAATGTTAAACCGGATTTCCAGGGAAAGCACCACTTATGCCGACTTTGAAAAGAAGGCCTCCAGGCTTTGCCCTCAATTTAATAGCGCATGGCAACGCACCGAGTACAACACGGCTGTTAATGCTGCCCGGGCTGCTGATACATACTGGCGGTTACAGGCACAATCAAAAACATTTCCTTTTTGGCAATATATTACCATGGACGATGGGAAGGTACGCCAAAAGCATAAGGATATACATGGCCTTATTCTGCCATTTTTTGACCAGCGATGGCAAAAGATATTTCCTCCAAACGACTGGAACTGCCGTTGCCGTGTGCGCCCATTAATGAAACACGAGCTTCCGGCAGACTACAGCTCAGACCAAATGGAAGCAACGGCTGACAGCTTCATTAATTCTGATTCCTTTAGAAAGGCGTCAAAAAATGGGTGGGGCATTAATAGGGGAGAGAAGGCGCTGGTTTTTGATGAAAACCAGTCGTACATTAAAAAGGTTTCCGATGGCGAAAAAGTTATTGACCATCTTACCGCACAGGATTACAACCTTAAAAATTTGGCCCAAAACATTGCCGCTTCAACAACCACTTTTCACCCATACAGGGGAACTGCCGGCGATTGGTTTATTAGCCATAAAAAAAATAATGTGGCCGTTATTACCGACCATAAGGGACGTCCCCTGGTTTTTACTGAGAGGAACTTTAACACGCACACAACCGGTAAATACGAGAACCGCGTTGAGTTGCTTGATGAAATCAAGAACGTTGTAAAGCAGCCCGACGAAGTATGGCTCAATAGGTATTCTGGAAAATACAACAACTATGTTTTTCTTAGGTACTATTCCGATGGGGCTTACGTGGTAGTTACCAAGCTCGAAAAGGGGCAACACGAGGTGTCAACATGGTTTAAAATTGAAATGGCGCCTAAGAACAAAAGTCATGTTACCGAAAACAGCCCACCCCGCGAACTGGCCGACGACCCCCGGTTTAAATACCGGATGGGAATGCTCATTTACAGCAAAAGCAACCAGTAGTTGGTTGCTTTTGTTAGGATTTCACCGGCAAACGCTGTTACAGCCTCCATCCCTTCCCCACCCATCCTAAGGGGCCCCGGGGGATTACCGCTTGCCGGATGATGATACAAAGTTAAACACTTTTTAATAATTATGCAATGGCAACCTTTAAAGATTTGGAGCGCTTTGTGCAAAACCTGCCTAACCAGGTTAAGCTGCAGGCCGCGCAAATTATTGCCGAAACGGCCACCGAAGATTTTAAGCAAAACTTTACGCGTAAAGGCTTTGATGGTAACCCATGGCAACCAGCCAAAAACCCTCCGTCCAGGGGAACCCTGATGCTACGCGATTCGCACCTGGTTAACTCCATAAAACCTGTTACGGTTACTGCCGATAAGGTGGTTATTGCAGCTGGCGATAGTAAAGCTCCTTATGCCAAAATACACAATGAGGGATTTATAGGTGGTGTTTATGTTAAACCTCATGAGAGGGCCACAAAAGCTACAGGGTGGGCAACCAATATAGAATCGCGCAAAAATTTTCGTACAAACACAATGCAAATACAAGGCCACACAAAGCGCCTTCGCATGCCCCGCCGTCAGTTTATGGGGTACACCAAAAATCTTGAAAAACTTATTATTAACAGGCTACAGCAAGCCTTTAAAAACCTTAAACTATGACTGATTTGTTTATTGCCGTTAGCGACAGGCTAAAAAGCGAGGTTCCCGCTCTAAAATGGATTGATGCCGATGACGGTGAACTCGAGAACTTTGAGTCGCGCCCGGCGCTGGCTTTTCCATGCGCGCTTATTGATATTCAATTGCCAAACTGCGAGGATTACAACACAGTTCACCAGCTGTGCCATGCATTAATACGTGTACGGGTGGCTTTTGATACCACCGGCGAACGCACCTCGGCCCAAACTCCTGCCGCAGCCCGCCAACGCTCGTTAGAAAAATACGCCGTGGTTGATGGCGTTTATAAAGCGTTACAGGGCTTTTGCGCCGATGCATTTACCGAACTATCGCGAAAAACATCGGCCTCCGCCCTGGTGCGTGGGTATAAAGTATATGATATTACTTTTGAAACAACTTTTGAAGACGAAACCGCCTTATAACAAAAAAGCCCCGGAGAGGGGCTTTTGCTTAGAAACTCAATCCAAATTTAACCTCAAAGGCTTTAAGCCACGTTGAGTCGTAATAGTAGTCCGTATCTGAAATCACGGTAACTTCATCTTGCTGTAGGTTCAGCCCTAACGAAAAATACATAGCTGATTTTCCCTCTTTTTTAACACGAAAGCCCACATAAGGGTTAATCATAAATCCCTGCCCCTCGGTTAAGTACATATCGAACGTGTAGCCCGCGTTAACGGCAATAAATGGGGCGGTACTGTTGCCCGAAAGGTCGATAACTCCATTTACAAATAACGGCACAGGTACCACGGGAATTATGTGGCCGCTGGTTACAGTAATGTCCCCAACCTTATCTATATAATAATTTGTGTAGCGCTCTCCATAGCCAACACCGGTTCCAACACCTATAAAGGTACCCGGAGAGGTTCTTTTTCCAATTACAAATAGTGCCTGCCCAAATGAGCTCTTATAGTCTCCGTTTCCAATGGCGGCTCTAATATCAAAACGTTTTTCCGTTTGGGCAAAACTGCCAATGCATAAAAGCAGTAAAACTGATAATACAATACTTCTCATTATAATAATATTAAGGGTTAAAAACTATTTTACTTTAAACCGATTGCACCGTTTTAGCTCTTTTTTAGCTATGCGGTTATCGAGCTGGCTTTCGCTCATCATATCAACAAATTTGCTGTAACTAATTGGGAACAGCGGCAACTGCACATTTTGCCATATCCAGTAAAGGCTATACCCCTCTTCTAAAAACGGGGCCGCCAGGGCTTGTACACGTTTGGCCGCATGTAGGTAGTAGTAGTTGGTGTAAGCCATTGGGTTGTTTTGTACAAATATAACAAAACAACCCTAAAATTATTGGAATAGAGATTCAAGTTCTTGTATCCCCCTTTTTTCTTCCTGTAAACGTTCCGTGAATATCTCTATATCAATAATAGCTTCTACAGCATTTTCAGCTAATCGAATTAACTCTCTTGGAGGAAGCGCGTCTAACTCCCAGCTCGTTTTTCCATATTTCTCAATGTACCATTTAGCTCTTGGGTCTGTAATTTTGGCGGGGTTGGGAGGCGGGTTAAAAACCCTGATTTGTTCCATCGTAAGTGCAATGGGCAGAACATCAACTACTATTCCAAATTCGTAAAGCCTATCTCTTACATCTCTAATCATATCAAGCCCGCTTGGGTCATGGTCTCCAAAATATAGAATAACGTCATTATCGTTTAGCCGGTTATAGGCGTCGTACATAGCAGACACGGAGCTATATCCTCGATTCACCATTAGTCTAATATGGTATTTCTGAGACACGCGATAAAGAACGTTAGAGAGGGCGTCTTTTTCCACCCATATTTCTACTTTTCTATCCTGACCACTCATCCTGTCAATTCTATACTGCTCGATTGTGTCTCTAATTGCTTCCTTAACCCCGCTAACATAATAGGGTATTTTAGGAACTCTAACCCTATCTTCAATGGCAGACCAGTCCACAATTCCGGCCATTCGCCCCTTTTTAAGAATATTAGATAGCTTTGAATACTCTTTATCGTTATTTGGTATAATATCTTTTGCTACAAGCTGATAATACAGCTGGCGCAACGTAAGTATATACCCGTCATTTACATAGTCTTCAAGGATGTTATTTATAATTGACAACATCCTTTCGTTGTCCTTAGAAAGCCTAAGCTTATTATCAAAAGTCTGCTTCATTATATTTACAGTTTTAGTAAAAAATTATATACAACAAAAGGGGTTTATTATATACTCAAGGTTAGTTGTCCCCGGTTTCTCGTTTTACGCCGGGTTGTTTTTCTGTGGCTCTTATCGTAATTATTGTGGCACCTTTGGCACATGGCCATAAGGTTTGAATAATCACAATTCTCTGGCTGGTGATCCAAATGTGCAACCGTAAGTACAATTACAATCTCTTTTGGCTCGACATCACACCATTTATTGATTAGGTCTCTTATTCTGATGGCCGCTAAATAGTCAGATATTCCCTCCGGATGATTATACGGCGGCTCATCCATCTCAATAAAAATATCATCCTCCCAATGCCCAACAGAATAATTTGTAACCCCGCACACTTCGCACCTGTTTTTGGCTCGGCTAAAGCGTATTTCAGTCGAAATATTGTTTCCAGTTTTTTGGATACCGCGCTTTATTTTCTGATTTTATAGGCATTAAATTGAGGTTTAATCAGTATTTAAACGGCTTTTAATCTCGATAACACCATCGCGGTTAATTAAAAAATCGATACCATTTTCGGTAAGCAGCTGCATAAGCTTTATCCTGTCGCGATGAAGCCGGAGGCGGGGGCCGTTAAGCCCGTCGCGGCCAAAGGTGCGTTTTAAAAAGTCGTTACAAACTTCTATTTGCTTCAGTGTTTGCTGTATTTGGTTTTCGTTCATAGTGGCTGATTATAAATTCGTTTAGCTGCTGTGCGGTTTTGTTATGTATAAGGCACCGCAATTTGTACGCTCGCTTTATGGGGTCAAACTGCTTTTCAACAATGCCGCCTTTGCCGCTATCGGTTAAGTAAAAAATGCGGAGCCATGTGTCGGGGGCTACCTGAACCACGGCTCCCGTTGAGCCTTCAAAGTTGTTTCGGCCAACATACTTCCATCCGGGAAGCATTTTTATTTTGTTAAAAAAGCTGGTTGCTTCGTCAGCCATTGGTGTAGGTTAAGAGTTACCAGGCGGTTGTAAAACACCTTGTCAATATCGGCCAGATTATTAACCTTTTTTATTCCATGGAACACCGAAGCATGACTGGAAAAATTCAGCTTACGGCGAATGGCGCTAAGCGATAAATGGCCTTCGTGCTTGAGGTAAAACATGTACACAAAACGAGCCTCTGCAGCTACATGGTTATCTGTTCTATTCAGGATATCATCGTTGGTAATATCCCACATGTTGGCTATTTTTGTTATAATTTCGGCGGCTTCCATAGCTTTATTGTTTAAGTTTAAACTCATACATTCCCTTTTCATTTGGTTCGGGGCAAACTTCAAAATAAGTCTGTTTATCTTCGGGTCTCAGGCCAAACACATCAACCATAAACTGAGCTAAATCTTTGCTGGTAAACCTACAGTAATCGCGCCCGCTACGCCGGGGATAATAGCTGTCTTCCTGCGGCTCTTCCTTAAAAACGTACCCAACTTTTTTAATGCGGTTAAACCCGAACATTATAGCGTCGTTTTTACTCAGGCCCATAACATCACTGGTTTTCTTATAAACAGTTACCTGCCCGCGTGGCATCTCGAGTTTTAACAACGGTGCCTGATGACTCATGAATTGCCCCTTTGAGCCCCTTTTTCGGCGGAATATTTCTATTTCCATGCTTAAAAAATTCCATTTAGTAGTTCGAGAATAAAAGCGCTGCTGGCCAGTCCGCTAATAGCTCCTGTGGCAGCGCCAAAAGCATAAACAACCCGGTCTGTCCAGGTGCCAAACGCGGTGCGCTTTACGTTTAATGTCCATACCAGCGATATGGTAAACGAGGCCATAAAAACACCCACATAAATTACCTTTGCAGTGAAGTATGTGTTAACCACCACGAAAAACACCTGGATAAATCCGGTAATAAAAACTGACAACTGCTTTTTCATTTTGGGGCAGTTGTATTAGGTTCAACTTCAATTATGCTCATACCCCGGTAAAAAACGCCTAAGTTTCTGCGTGCCTCGGCCGCATCCTGTGGCGTTTTAAATTTCCATGCCTGGCTTTTATCAAGGGTAAAATCGGGAACTCCGTTTAGGCATACTCTAAAATACAGGTCGCCATCGGCGGTGTGTTTTACAAGTATGTGCTTAAAGCGGTCGGCCCGCTCAATGCCAAATATTTTTAGTAGAAAAAACATCATAATTTCATATTTTTGTGGGTTTAATGCCCTAAAATGGGCGTTTGATTTTTTTAGTAATTGCCGGAGCGCTGTCACGCTCCGGTTTTTTTAATCTTCAAAAGTTTTGTCCCAGGTTTCGGGTTTGTGATGTGTTGGTTGATTGGGGCGCCTTGAGGCTCTTATATCGCCAATAACCCCTGATATTAACACCACCACAGCCCCCGCAATACCAATAATTTCCCAAATGCTCATGACTGTTTGTTTTTATTAAGAAATCTGGCCCTGGAATTAAGAGCCGCTACCATAAATGCAGCTTCTTTTTTCCCTTCGTCGCCTAAAATCATTATTTGTGCAACTTTGGTGGCCCCGTTATTATTAGTTTTCTTATACACGCACCACAAGCCGCCTCCGGTTCTTGTGTATGAGTATGGTTCGTCCATCAGGCCACTTCCTCTTTTTTAGGCTCTACAAAAAAGGTTTCGTCCTGGTCAACATAAATACCAACCTTACCAAACACATCTGAAACCTCGGGGTTGTCACGGTCGGCCAGCAGCTTATCTTTTGCCGGTTCCTCGCTTACGCGTATATAACCAGGTAAAAACTCCTTTAACAGATTTGTAACCGCACCCCATGTAAAGCCTTTCAGGGTTTTAAGTTTAGGCGTTCCGGTTCTGAAGCCTAATATACCGTGAACAGTTTCCAGCGACTTCTTTTTACTGAATAGGCGCTCCCGATTCTCGCTTGCATAGCTTTGCATAACGTCAAAGGCTTTGTCGCGCATGTCGCCCCACTTTGTTAAATCGTCCTGGTATTTTTCCCTTATCCGGGTAATTTCCACGTCCATCCTGCTGGTTATGTTCTGAATTTTTGCATCTGCAGTGCTAAAATCTGCAAAGGCCTGCTCCATTTGCTCGTTGGTGATGCCTGATATCACCTCTTTTTTCATTCTTTTTGTCATGTTTAATAGTGTTTAAATGTTATTTAATCAAAAATTGGATTCTGTACACAGTAGTCCATTGAGGCTAATTGTTTGCAATATTTCTCTGCGAGTGGTTCCATTTCGCGCGATTTTTTAATTACATATCGCTGGCCGGTAATAACCCTACAGCCATATTTTCTCAGCTTATGGTGAAGGCGGTACCGCAGTCTTTTTTTTTAGAATCTTCCATTTAATCAATCCTTTACATACATTGATGGCATTGTATTGCATAACCGCTCTATGGCGTCTTCGGCGGCGGCCTTATTGATATAACCGGTTGATGCTCCAAATTTGGCCCAGCCTCCGGTTATGGTGTACTTAACTATTCGCCATACACCTTTGCGCGGGTCATATTGAGCCCGCAATGGTTCTATACCCTGCAGCCGCAGCTGGTGTCGCTGTTCTTTGTTCATTTTGTTGCCTCTTTAGGTTTAACTCCATAATAATTCTCTGGCACGTGTCTTTTGATGGCCATGGCATTATTTTCAGGTATGTTTCAAGCACTTTTACTCCCCGGTATGATGAGTTTAAGAACATTTCGCACCCCTGCATAAACATTTGTGCCCACCAGTACCAATACACATTTGAACTCATAAAATCATTAGCGTTAAAGCCCTGAAAGGCTGTATTACACTCTGCGTAGAACCGCTCAGAACTTTGGCACCCTGTTTCAAAAAACAACATCAAATATTCCTCTCCTCTTATTCCGGTGCGTTGACATATGGCCGCCTCAATATTATTGGCCCGTGTTTCCAATTCAGCTTCTTTCATGTGTTTATAATTTGTTTTTCAGTTGCCACATGGAACTCGCCATAATAGTCATGCTCCTTTGTGAGAGCTTGTTCTCATGGCTCGTTTCATTAGTTTTTAAATTGAATTAAGTCCAGATCCTCATTCATAAGCTCACCGGTACGCTTCAGTACTTTTTGTTTGTCCAGGAAAGCATAGTACAATGTTTTTAATTTACTCACCGGAATTTGGTTAAAGCTGCCATATTCGCCTGCGCTACGTATGGCAATGGCTTTAACGTAGTCGGTATTGGCGCCTCTGCCGGTTAATTGCAGGTAACCGTAAATAGACGCTAAAACACGTTTACGCCATTTATCCGAATCGCTGTTTAATTGCTGTTTAAGCAGCTTGCAAAGTTCCTGCAACTGGTCAACGGTCAACTCTTTTGAACTCTCTACGCCGAATGCAGTAAGCACCCCCATTCGCGCATCGTCGTTCATGTTGAGCCTGCTTACAAGCGCGTGATATAAGCGTATGAGCTGATTTTTTGTAACAAGCTTATTCATGATTCTCTGGTTTTATTACCAATATATGGCGGCGCCCTCTTCCCAAATGGTGTATGGTTCGCCACCTCCGTACCGGGATTTTGCAAAGGCCCTGAAGGCCTCAACCCGTATTTTTACCGAGGACAGATACTCTATTGCTTTCCCCACTCTCCCTGCGGGCTGTTTGCCCTCTGCATGTGAGATAAAAACAAAGAGTTTCCGTGGGTTCTCATCAATAATTTTTTTTAGTTGGGCGTAGGTTTTAAACGTGAATTGCAAACTGTCGATGAACACGATATCAGGGCTTCGTTGCTTTTTTAAACGCTTCACCAGGTCATCTATCGGTTCTTTGTCCAACAGCTGTATGCGCTCCTCAACCTCTTCCATTCCCTCTTCATCAAAGGCCTTCTGCAACGATAGGCTTAATCCCTCCTCTATGCTATCGTATGTTACCCTGCCAAATTGGGTCATGTATTTTGCCAATCGTACCGAAAGTCTTGTTTTTCCGTTTGCCGGGGGGCCGTAAATAATCCAGCACCCTGTTCGCTCCGGACGACCAAAACACGCCTCAAATTCACCACCAAAGGGCATTGAGTTAAACCGCTTTGATTGAAGTTCCTTAACACTTATAGCTCGCTGTATTGCCATTTAATAACCGTTTAAAACCTGTTTAATCAGGCACTAAGAACATATTTTAAGCCCTGTATTTTTCTTCTAACCCGGCGCAAATCGTACTCGCTATCTTCTATTACCTCGCGTATGCGCGCTTTATCGGTAATGCCATTGGCCACGCAAACCGACGTAATGTCTGATGTGCTCAAGCCCTCAAGCTCAACGAACTTACGCCCTATGCGGCTGTAGATTTCTTTGTAACCCTTTTTGTTAAGTTTAAGTCCGCGCTTTATGCGTTTCGATAGATGGTCGGTGGCACACATCACTATGGCGCAATGATCTTCAAGCTGATTGTAGAGCGTGATAAAAAAGTACAACACCTGGTCGCTTACTTTATCGGCCTCATCCATAATAATCAGCGGCTTTGATTGGGTTTTTAGTGCCCTTACAACTTCGCCCATCATTTCGTTTACCGTATAGCCCGAGTAGTCGCGCCCCATAGCAGTTAGAAGTTCCTGCATAAAAGTTTTTCGGTTCCAGTACTCGTTGCATTGAAGCAGGTAGGCCCTTTTGTTGTTTTCAGCATAGTTTCTGAGGGCAAATGTTTTTCCGGTACCGGCGTCACCTACCACGGCAAACACGGTGCTGTTATTCCTGGCACTATCAAGAACTGTATTAAGCAGTCTGTAATCGCCGGTCTCAACGGCAACCCATTCATTGGCAGTATAACCAATCTGGCTGGCAATGTTGCGCCACATTTCATCGGCTATCAACTCCCATTTGTGGTTTAGCACCTGCGATATGGTGGCCGAGCTAACATTTTTAAGGCTCTTCGAAGCTTTATTCTGGCTCTCGAAACGCTCTACATAAATTGCCAATTTGTTGGCAATAGCTTGTTTTTGACTTTCGTTCATCATAACTTTGTGTTGTTTTTGTGAACCCTCGCGTGGTGTGTGGCACCAAATCGCGGGGGTTCGGTTTTTAGAATATCTTTTTATAAAGTGCTTCTTCGTTGTTTAAGTCGGCAACCTCGTTGCTTAGCGCCTTTTCAATCTCGGCTATGTCTGTAACTTTAACTTTCTTTTTAGCCTTAGTACCGGCAGCTTTCCTCGCGCTCTCAATACCTTTGAGCGCGGGCGATATCAGTCCGTGTTGTTCGGGAAGCAAACCAAACTTCTCAAGTACCTCGTTGGTTTTGTCTCTGGTGGCTATCCGCGCAGCCTTATTCGCATTGTTTACCTGTGCCAGGAATGAGGCTTCAAATTCATCAGCCTCCTGTTTTCCACGATGAACATTATTTTTTTGAGTAAGTAGTGTAACATAATGCAGACCATTTGTGGTTTCTTTGTAAACACAAATGGTGCTCATATCCTCAGGGTCGAATTTTACAACAAACTTTCTATCGATATTTGAGCGATGCCATTTTATATCTGGCATCTTGTTATCATCGTACTTTGCGTAGGTGTATTTTCGGCCCTTCTCTTCTATGGTGAGGCCGTATGCCGTATAAGTTACCGGAACTTTTCTTTGTATCCAGAAAAGGTCAACCATATCAAAATAATTGATTGCCGGGGCCTTTGGATTATTGCTTTCTAAGTACATGCTTATGCGAGATTCCCCTGTTAATGGGTGGGGATCGCTGTTCCATTTGGTTCTGAGCTCTACATAAGCTGCAAGCGCCTCCTCAAACGATGGTAAATTGGCCTTGTTTGCAAGGATAAATTCCATATTTGCCTTGCTTTCTTCTTTTTTAGCAGTGATATTTTGCCCCGTGAAGTACCATTTTTTATGAAGATACGACTGCTGAAACCGGTAAAAAGCGTTCTCAATTGTCTTCGATTTACCGTTGTATGGCTGGGTTCTGATACTCAGGTGAGATAATTTTGTTAAAAAATCGCCATTTTGGAGCTTTTTGTGGCCTCCCTGGTTATCATATCGACACTCATACGGTCTGTGCCCTGCAAATTGGGTTGCCATCTTAAACGCCGAAAATTGTGCCTTAAAGTCCTCGGTTTTCGAAACACAGTATCCGAGAAATACCTCACTGTAGGCGTCCATTACCTCGTAAACGCTGGTTGTTTCAACCTTCCCATCTTTTAAATAATAGAAATTCACTTTGGTTCCGTCGCTATACCACAGGCTGTCGCGCATGGTTGGCAATTTTGTTGATTGCTGGAACCCATATTTTTCTTTCGCCTTAAGTTCTCCATACCTGTGTCCATACCACTGCTCCTGAACCTCGGGTTGATACAAATAATTCCTGATTGTTTTCTGATCGTCCACCGGTTTCCATCCGCGTTCATCGGCCAGAGCGTTAAACTCTTCCCATAACTGCGTCATTGTAACCTTCTCAATTGGCGTAGCCCATCGTGCTAAAAGCCAACTTTTAGCAACCGCGCAAAGTTTTTCGGTGTTAGTGTTACCCGTGCCCCCGTGAACCAATGAGGAGTAGCTTTCGCTCATATACCTGTCAAATTTATTTCGCAGGGGGCGTGGCTTCTTTGGCAAATTATGCGGAACTTCCTCCGACCTGATACCGTTTACCATCTCAGATATGGCGTCCCACATATTTTGTTTGCGACCCCCCATAGTGCGTCGCCAGGCATTTTTTGTTTTAATAAAAAGGTTAATTGCATTCAGTACATTAGCGTTGGCGTTGTACTCCCGTTTTTTTTCAATACTTAACGGCTCTCCGTCCGGCTTTATGTAATCGTTAAAATATTTTATGGCGTTTAAATCCTGTTCAATCAGTGTTTTAATTTTGTTTTGAATAGCTAATTCGTACGGCGATTTGCCGTTACAGCGTTGCTTTATTTTATACCTTAAATCGTCGGGAATACTGGCAAACTTAATGTATGCTTGCCTCCCATTACCTCCTCTTTTACCGAACTCCACCTCATATCGAAGACGGCGGTCGTAAGTAGAATAACTTACCAGACCTAACTCCTGCTCTGAATAGAGGGCTTCGGCCTTTATACACAATTCGTTATCGAAAAATTCAAACATAGCATCATATTTTAAAAGGTTCCCGGCCGGTATAAACCGGTCGGGAAAAATCACTACATTTACAAGGTGTCTAATCTTAAAATGAAGTGACTATGATTTTTAAAGCAGAAATAGAATTGGTATTCACATCGCTTTCAGAATACTCTGAAAGTAGTCCATTGTACGGCTATATAAAGGATCTTTTAACTCCTCTCTGCAAATCTCTTGGAGTTGATTTGCTGCTTGATGAAGGCGTGATTCCTTCGGATGATGACAAAGGGTTCGAGCCAAGATTTCTGAAAGCTCACCTATCAAAAGAAGTTCTTCGACCCTCGTCGCCTTATGCTTTTTATCGGATATTTGACGGGATTGCGGATTTGCTAAATGGGTTGGAGGGAGGCAGTTCCACATTCCGGATTCTAACTGATGAATAGTTTCCATATTTATATTATTTAGAGGGATTTAAGATAATCTTTATGAGTTTTAGAGGCCCCAGTGTCTTTAATGTCTGAGGTTCTATTCTCGCTGGATATTGCTTGCATTTCTACACCGCCAAATTGCTCCTTGGCAACGTGGCGGATTTTTTTTGCCAGTTCGCCTTTGCGCTTTCCTCTCAGCGAAAGACTTATCATAGCCTCACTGACTTTGAAGGCTTTGGCCAGCTTCCTTACGCCGCCGTGCTCTACCATTATCATTGCTTTTTCCATTTTTTGTCTCTAATTTTAAAACCTGTTAACTTTTTACTTTTTGCAAATATGCGACATATATCGCAATTATCAAAATTATAACGATGAAAATCGCAACTACAAAAGAAAGAATTTTGCAATTTATTGATTATTTGGGCTTTTCTAAATTGCAATTTTATGAAAAAACTGGGATGAAAAGAGGTTTTTTGGATGGCGATAAATTAAAAACAAGCATCCCAGATACTTTTATTGCGATTATTATCGCAGTCTTCCCTGAATTAAATCCAATTTGGCTTCTAACCGGAGAGGGTACTATGCTAAAGGCGGAATCACCCCGTCCTAAAAAGTATAAAGAATCTATAGGAGTTCCATTAGTTGCTATGGAAGCGGCGGCCGGGTTTGGCACCTCCGATTTTACCGTTCGGGATGAGGACATACAGGCCCGATACCTGGTTCCTGATTTTAACGGCATTGATTTTATGATTCGTGTTAAGGGTAGCAGTATGTACCCGAAATACAGCAGCGGAGATGTAATTGCTTGCCGTATTTTACACGACAGCAAATTTATTCAGTGGAATAAATGTTATGTAGTTGCAACCCGCGAGCAGGGTCTTTTAGTTAAACGTCTGAAAAAAGGCACTGCCGAAAATTCACTTCTGGCCATAAGTGATAATAAGGAATATGACCCTTTTGAGATTCCTGCAGACGAAATCACTGGTATTGCTTTAGTAATTGGGGTGATACGATTAGAATAGTGCTAATAAATACTGAAGCTATACATTCTCCACGCGCGCTTTTTAATGCTTTTCGCTTTTCTTGCAAATTCATGCGCCTCAATATCAGTAATATATAGCAATAATTTAAAAAGTGTTAACCGTGTATTTTTATATCATACCCACTATAACTGAACCGAAAAAACGGCAAACTCATATTTTTTATCAGTATTTTCTATTACTACTAAAACAGAAAAAACGGTTAAATTGTCCGTGCAACTGTCCGTGCAACTGTCCGTGCAACCAAATTTTAAAGCACAAATACGCGGGCTTTGAGTGTAACGTTTTTAGCGTAACAGCAGGGACGTTTTCCTAATGTCAGGTAAACGTTTTTTGTGGTTAAAAGCCCTTATAAAATCAACTTTTTAGCCTATTTTTAACCAGTAATTAAAGGGTATTAAAAAAGGGGCGTAAATAGCCCCCATATAATTAAACCAAAGTTAAACCAAATTAAACCTACTTGCACAATTCGTTTTTACAACAATCTTGTGAGTCCGCCTGTTTTCGCGGTGTTCCACGGTTGCCGTTTTGTACAATTCGTTTTACCCCCTTTATATTGTCCTAATATTATTAATCTAAACTTAATTTTTATGAAGAAAGTTCTAGTTGTACTTTCATTCGTAATGGCTTTTGGGCTCACTAGTTTATTGGCCCAAACAGTTACGATTACCGGTACAGTCACATCAGGAGACGATGGGACACCCATTCCAGGAGCCTCTGTATTTGTTAAAGGCACTACAGTTGGAACCATTACTCAAGGGAATGGTCATTACTCAATGAGTGTTCCTCAAAATGCAGAAACTCTGGTATTCTCTTTTGTGGGAATGCAAACCCAGGAAGTTACCATTACGGGACGTTCAGTGATTAATGTAGTTCTGGTTTCTTCATCCATTGCTGTTGATGAAATTGTTGTAACAGCACTTGGAATCTCAAGGGAAAAGAAATCGTTGGGCTATTCTTCCCAGAATGTTAAGGCGGAGGATTTGATATCAGCTAACAATTCAAGCCCAATTGCAGCATTGGCAGGTAAAGTAGCCGGGGTTCAGGTTTCAGGAACTAATTTTGCCGGCTCGCAAAATGTTTTAATACGTGGAGCAAGTTCACTTACCGGAAACAACCAGCCACTATATGTTATTGACGGAATTCCTTTGGATAATCAAAACTTTAACACCACCGCCACTCAAACAGGTAGTGGTGGTATCGACTATGGTTCCATGATTAACGACTTAAACTCTTATGATATTGAGAGTGTGAACGTTTTAAAAGGTAGTGCAGCTTCTGCTCTGTATGGAAGCCGTGGGCAAAACGGTGTGGTTATGATTACCACTAAATCGGGTAAAAAAGGTAAAAAATCATTCCAGGTAGAGGTTAATTCTGGTGTCACTTTCGACAAAGTATCTCTGCTGCCTGATTTACAAAATAAATATGGTGGTGGTTATGGTGATTTTGATACAGCTATTATTAATGGACAGGAATACCTAATTGTTGCTTATGATACCGATGAAAGCTGGGGGCCAAAATACGAAGGCCAGCAGGTTTTGCATTGGTGGGGTGTGGCCGACTGGGAACAGGGTATTACTTCCACACCACAAACAGGCGAATGGAAAGCACCTAAAAAAGATGTAATCGACTTTTTTGAAACCGGAATAACTTATCAGAATTCAATATCATTGGTTTCAACCAGTGAGACATCTGCCATTCGTTTTGGATACTCCAATGTGAATAAAAAAGGGACTATGCCCAACTCTAAGCAGGATAAGCATACTTTTAACCTGAATGGAATGGCCGAGTTCTTTGATGGTTTTATGCAAGCCAATTCAAGTATTACTTATGTGAATACCTATACAAAAGGACGGCCTATTTTTGGGTATGACGACAACTCTGTATTTCAGAAATTTTTCCAATGGGGACAGCGTCAATTGGATATGGGGACATTAAAGAATTACAAAAACCCTGATGGAACTCAAAGAACCTGGAACAGGACTGATTTGTACGATCCAACTCCTTTGTATTCCGATAACCCCTACTGGACTGTTAATGAAAACTGGTCGGACGATGATCGTCAGCGCCTGTTTGGAACCACAGGTTTAAAGTTTAATATAACCAAAGAGTTAACTGCTGAAGGAAACGTTTATCTGGATACCTATACCTTTAACAATCGTGAAAGGGTAGCTCCCGGTTCACAGGCGTTATCATCCTACAGCACCAATACCCGTCAATTTATAGAAACCAATTACGAGGGAAAAATTACTTATAACAGCACCGTTGGAGATTTTAGCCTTATTGGTTCATTGGGTGCCAATAAGCGGATTTCAAAATATTCAAGAATTTCAGCTGCAACCGATGGTGGTTTGGCCATTGGTGGATTGTGGAATGTGAACAATTCAAACAATATGCCTATTGTTAGCAATTTTGACCAAAAACAGATTGTTAACAGCTGGTTTGGATTGGCTAGCCTGGGTTATAAAAACTATGCCTATTTAGACATTTCTGCCCGTAAGGATTTTGACTCTTCATTGCCCGAGGATGCCAATAGCTACTTTTATCCGGCTGCATCTTTCAGCTTTATAGGTTCTGAGCTCATTGATATAATGTGGATTAATTTTGCAAAGTTCAGGTTTAATCTGGCTCGTACTGGTAATGGAACTGATCCTTACAGAGTGGTGCAAACTTATTTAATGGGCGATGCATTTAATAACTCACGTCAGTTTTCGAATAATCTTAGGTTGAATAATCCAAACCTCAAATCGGAAAGCACTACCGAAATGGAGCTTGGTTTGGAGGGTTCATTCCTTAATAATAGAGTTGGATTTGATTTTAGTTATTATAAAAGGAATACAAAAGATCAGATTGTTCCAATTGAAATAAGCGGTTCAACAGGTTATACTTCCAAAGTGGTTAATGCCGGAGAGATTGAAAATAAAGGTATTGAACTGTTATTAACCGGAACACCTGTTAAAATGTATGGTTTTAGCTGGGATATTGCACTTAACTATTCAAAAAACACCAACAAAGTGGTTTCATTGCCGGAAGGTTTGGATAAATTGCAAATTGCCAGTGCGCCATTCGGTGGTGCCTATCTGAATGCCTCTGTTGGTGATCCCTACCAAATGCTTTGGGGTTATGATTATGTTTACGACAATAAAGGCAATCGCATTATTGACGAAGATACAGGTTTTTATGCCTCAAGCGGCTTAAAACCTATTGGTTCGGCACTGCCCGATTTTAATATGGGTATCAGAAATGTACTTAAGTATAAGAGTTTTGATTTTAGTGCACTGATTGATATACAGAAAGGTGGCAAATATTACTCGTTAACACACATGTGGAGTATGTATTCGGGTATGAATGCTAAAACTGCAACTTCTACCTCTGATGGTAATACCATTCGCGAGGATGGCATTATATTACCCGGTGTAATGGGAACTATGAACGATGATGGATCATACACTGTTAGCGGGCCTAACGATATTGTTATTTCTGCCGAAGACTATGGTGCTTACCATTATCATGGTTTTGGAACGCCTAGTGCTACCAGCTTTTTCGATGCATCATATGTTAAATTACGTGAGATTACCTTAGGATATACATTGCCTAGATTCAATCAGTATATAAATAAAGTAAGGGTTACCCTGTATGGTCAGAACTTGTTTGTTTGGGGTCTTGATCAAAAGGGAGTTGATCCTGAATCTACTGTTGGTGGCTCAGGTAATATTCAAGGTATGGAAGGCGGCTTAATACCTGCAACACGGTCATACGGTATGAATATTCAGATTACATTCTAACGTTTAAATTGCTTAATTATGAATATTTTGAAATATTTATCAATCCTTTTTTTGGGCTTATTCCTGTTCTCATCTTGCGAGGTCGATTATCTGGATAATCCCAACCAACCCGTTGTTGCTCCCACAAGTGGTTTAATGAGCAGGGTTCAGAAACAAATTATGAACGATACGCGCGATGAATGGTTTTCAGGGCGTATGTCGTTGTTATGGGTTCAATACTGGAATCAGGTAAACTACACTGAGGAAGATCGCTTTCAATACCGGGAAACCGTTAACCAAGCCGGTTGGAATGATATTTATTCGAATGCCAGGGATTTAAAATCCATTATAGATATCAATACTGATCCTATTCTGAAAATTGATGCAGCCACAGCTGCACCAAACGAAAATCAGATAGCAGCAGCCAGAATTATGCTGGCATACATCTTCCAGATGGCTACCGATACCTGGGGCGATATACCTTATTATTCGTATGGGGCCAATAACCCAGATTTTCAGGCTTTGCAGGGCGATATGAATAAGCTTACACCCAAATATGCACGTCAACAGGACATTTATGCCGATTTGCTTAAGGAGTTGGATGAGGCACAATCAATGATTATAACTGATGAAAAAATGATTGGTGGCGATAACATTTATGGTGGCGATGCTGAGCAGTGGAAGAAATTTGCCAATTCGTTAAGATTAAGGATTGCCAATCGCATTAAGCATAAATTGCCCGATTTGGCCAGTGCTCATATTAATGATGCCATTGCCGAAGGCGTTTTTG
Source organism: uncultured Marinilabiliaceae bacterium (assembly GCA_937920475.1). GTDB lineage: Bacteria > Bacteroidota > Bacteroidia > Bacteroidales > Marinilabiliaceae > CALEUX01. The sequence continues at coordinate 5,307 of CALEUX010000075.1, read as the reverse complement.
AATCCAATTTGGACAATGCAGCTATAGCCTTTGAAAATTCTGCACTTAACGGGGCGCCCATGTACCGGGCATTTTATGTTGAGAATCGTACAGACTTTGCTCCTTCATATTCATTTGTTGAATTGCTTAAAGGCAACAGAGGACCATTTGGCATTGCCGATCCTCGATTGGAAATTTACGTTGCTCCCAACCGCGATGGTTACTACTATGGTGTACCTCTTGCCAATAGTAATGGAAACGTACGAACCTACAGATGGGAATCATTACCTGGTACAAAAGTGTTGTCATCAACCTATAGCGAGGTGTTTTTAGAATACTCGGAAATTTGTTTTATTATGAGCGAATTAAATGGTTGGGACCAAACCTGGTACGAGAAGGGCGTTGAGGCTTCCATGAAAAAATGGGGTGTTGATGGTACCGACATCATTTCTTATATGAACAATTTACCATCGGCAAATGAGGAAAATGTGTTGACTCAGAAATACATCGCCCTTTACATGCAACCATATGAAGCCTGGTCGGAATATAGGAGAACCAGTTTCCCGAAAACGTTTATCCGCCCGGGTGAACAGTATACTGTAAGGACTCTTATAAAAGATGCCACGGGAGCCGTTCAGGAGGATGTTCGTAATTACACATTTTCTCCAATTGTTGGTATCAATGATATACCCTTTAGAGTGAAATATCTATTGAACGAGGCAAGTGTCAACAAAACCAGTCTTGATGCTGCTATTCAGAATATGGGTGGCGATGCCATCGATACAAAAATGTGGTGGATGGTTAATTAATAATAGGCAGAGTGTTTAAGTAAAAAGGCTGCTCCGTTTTGTGGGCAGCCTTTTATTATTATTATTTTGTTATAATCAACTATGCTAAGTTTTTTCTCACTTTGGCTAAAAATTGTTTCATGCCCTCTGAGTCGCGGCTACTGATAAGTTCAATCAAGTCTTTCAGCTCTTTTCTGATTTGTTCTACCTGGCCAATGGTGTAAGGGTTAAACAAAATTTCTGTAAGCAAATAATCATCCTCCGACAGCAGACCTTTGGCTATATCCATATGTTTACGAAAAGTGGTACCCGGTGCATCCTGTTTTTTCATACACGCAGCAAAAACCAGCGTTGACGAAAACGGTATTGATAATGAATACGCTATGGTTTCATCGTGTTCTTCAAACGAATATTGGTGAATGTTTAAACCTAGCGAACCAAAGAAATCCTTAAAAAAGGCCTTCCCTAAATGATCAGATTCAGAGATGATAATGGCATGATGCTGACTCAAATCTTTCAAATTTGCAAAGGTAGGTCCAAACATGGGGTGTGTTGAAACAAACCTACGTCCCGATTTTTTATAAAACTCCGGAAATCCGGTTTTAACCGATGCAATATCAGAGAGAATACAGGTTTCGGGAACAAATGGCAACACCTGCTCGAAAACTGGAATCGTAAATTTCAATGTTACTGCGTTAATAAGTAATTCAGGCGCAAAATCCCTTATTTCGTCGAATGATGTAAGTCTTTGGGTGTTAAAAACATACCTCAGTCTTTCTTTGTCGGTATCAAAAATAGCAACTTCGTGTTGCAGACAAAGTGCATCGGTTAACCAGGTACCCATTTTTCCGGCACCTAAAATGCAAATCTTCATTATGGTTGATTGTTTCGAGGTTTTTATTCAGGTTTTTGTTCTGTATTTTTCTTTAGTTCTTTATTCATCACATTACTCTGGCAGTTGATGGATTCTTCATGAATCGATTCAAATATCTTCGTTGTGAATTCGGTATTTAATCCCCTGCTAATGGCCCGTTGATTACGGTCGTTCATAATTTCATCGTATCGACGCGATTGGAGAATGGTGATGTTGTTTTCGAATTTATATTTACCAATAGCTTCCGAAATTTTCATCCTTTCTTTAAGAACATCCAGAAGTTGGTTATCCAAAGCATCAATTTGCTTTCTTAATTCATCCAGAGTGTTACGGGGTGTATCGCCAATTTTTGGGCGTCGCAACACAAGTCCATTCACCATTTCCATTAGTCGCTGGGGGGTAATCTGCTGAGCAGCGTCACTCCAGGCCTTTTCGGGGCAAATATGAGACTCGATGATAAGGCCATCGAAGTTTAAGTCCATGGCTTCCTGACTAATTGATGCCAGTAAATCGCGGTTCCCGGCTATGTGGCTGGGGTCGGTAATAATTGGCAGGTCAGGGATTCTACGGTGCAACTCAATGGGGATTTGCCATTGTGGGTGATTGCGGTACTCAGAACGTCCGTAAGTGCTGAACCCACGATGAATGGCTCCAATTTGCGTAATACCGGCATTGTTGATGCGTTCAAGGGCACCAATCCAGAGTTCCAAGTCGGGGTTAACAGGGTTTTTTACCAGCACAGGTATTTTGGCGCCTTTTAGCGCATCGGCTACTTCCTGAACGGCAAATGGGTTGGCCGAGGTTCGTGCACCAACCCAAACCATATCAATGCCGTGTTTAAGCGCTTCGTAAACGTGATGGCCGGTGGCAACTTCCACGCTAACAAACATGCCGATTACTTCCTTTACTTTTTTTAACCAGGGCAATCCCAGTGTTCCTACACCTTCAAAAGCTCCAGGCCTGGTACGCGGTTTCCATATTCCTGCACGGAAAATCTTAACGCCCAGCTCCGACAATTGTTTGGCGGTTTCTAGGGTTTGCTCTTCGGTTTCGGCGCTGCAGGGACCCGAGATAATTATAGGTCTTTTTAACTCAAGACCTGGTAGTTGTATTGGTTCAATAATCAGCTTCGACATAATGGTTGTATTTATTTTGCTTTGGTTTATTGGCTTTTATTGTATTTTTTTTATCCTTTGAATGGCTTCTTTTAAAACATCGGCGGGGGTGCATAACGAAATTCGGATGTATTGCTCACCATTACTTCCAAAAATGAAACCGGGAGTAATAAAAACATCAGCATTGTAAAGAATTTTATCCGACAATGTTTGTCCGTTTGGCACATTCGCAGGCACTTTGCCCCATATAAACATTCCCACCTGGTTTTTATCAAATGAACAATTCAGGATATCCATTAGTTCCCAAACAAGCGATCTTCTTTCCAGATAGGTTTTATTAACTTCGCGATACCAATCATCATCCAGCTTAAGGGCTTCAGCAGCAGCCTCCTGCAATGGCCGGAACATACCCGAATCCATGTTGCTTTTTACACGGAGGATATAATTGATAAAATTGGAATTTGATGCAGCCATACCCATTCGCCAGCCAGCCATGTTGTGCGATTTGCTCAGCGAATTTATTTCAACAACTATATCTTTAGCTCCATCAATTGATAAAAGGCTTGTTGGCTTTGGATTAAGAATAAAACTGTAAGGGTTATCATTGCAAATGAGGATGTTGTTTCTTTTCCCGAAATCAACAATTTTTTTCATTACATCGGGGTTGGCCTGCGCTCCTGTTGGCATATTAGGGTAATTTAACCACATTAGTTTTACCCTCGACAAATCCTGTTTTTCGATGGATTCTAAGTTGGGTTGCCAGTTATTTTGTTCGGTTAAATCGTAATAACGTGGCACAGCGCCAACCAATTTGGTAACAGCAGCATAGGTTGGATAGCCCGGATTGGGCAATAAAACTTCATCGCCTGGATTTAAAAAAGCCATGGAGATGTGCATGATACCCTCTTTTGAACCAATCAGCGGGAGTATTTCATTTACAGGATTAAGCGTTACCTGATAGTATTTCTGATACCAGCCGGCAAAGGCATTTCTTAGCTCGGGAATACCAATATAGCTTTGATAACCATGGCTTTTGGGGTTCAGCGATGCTTCGTTTAATTTTTTAAGTATCGATGGTGCCGGTGGTTGATCGGGATTGCCAATGCCAAGGTTGATAATGTTTTTACCTTCGCTTCTTAATCGATCAATTTCTTTCAGCTTTACAGAGAAGTAGTATTCTTCAACCTGGCTGATGCGTTGGGCAGGTTCAATCATGACTGGTGGTTTATTTGTTTTTTATTATTTCGGCAATTTTAGCTTGTCCTGAACCATTTGTTTCGAACAGCGTGTGCGATTCTTCGTATTCGCCTAATACCCGCAGTTTTTGGCATAAAGGGCGAATAGCATCAAGCGATTGCTGGTAACGCTGATAATCGTTGAATATGACATCGATGTAGAAAAGGTACTGCCATTCCTGACCCACAACTGGTAAAGACTGGATTTTCGACAGGTTAATATTATAAAAAGCCAGGATAGTAAGTACTTTTGAAAGGCTTCCTTCTTCGTGTGGCAATGAGAAAACCAATGAAGATTTATTGATGCGGTTTTCCTGTAACATGCTGGCTAATTTTGCTTTATTGGGCTGGCCAACAATAAGAAAACGAGTAAAGTTGTGCTTGTTGGTTTCAATATCGCGGGCAATAATTTCCAAATTGTAAAGTTTTGCAGCCAAAGAAGAAGCAATAGCAGCAACTCCTTTTAGTTGTTCATCCTGAATACGCATGGCACTTAAGGCAGTATCTTCGCTTTCAATCAGGCGAATACCGGGGTGATTCTGAAAGAAAGTCTCACACTGTGCCAGGGCCATTGGGTGCGAATGAACTTCCTTTATATCGGCAATAGTTTGGCCGGGTAAAGCCATTAACTGGTGTTTTATTCTTAGCTTATGTTCGCCCAAAACGCCTAATCCTGAAGCTTTTAAGAGGGTGTAATTGGAGAGAAGACTACCCACCAAAGTGTTTTCAATGGCTACAATACCTAATAAATTAGGGTTTTCTATTACCTTGTCGAACAACTCTTTAAAAGTTAAACAGGGTACAATATTTACCGGATTGCTGTTAAAGTAAGCTCTGGCTGCAATATCGTGGTTAGCTCCCGGCCAGCCCTGAATGGCCACATGTTTTATTTCTGTATCCATTAATAAGTTTTTTAATATTTTTGGTTATTTCCCGGGTAAAAAAAAAGCCCCGCCTTTGTTGGGGCGGGACTTTGAATTTATCTTTCAATCTTATTCTTATTGTCCTTTTTCGGATTATAACAAACCCACCCCTTCCTGGCTTTTGAACCAAAAAAAGAAAAAAAAGAAGTAATAAAAATAAGAATAGCTTCGCATCTCGTTTGCTTTTATTGGGTACAAAAGTAATGATTAATTTTAAAAGAGCAACCCAGAATCAAAAAATATTAATTGTAGATTGATTTTTTTTAAAAAGAATAATTAAAATGGTTGTTTTTATTGCGGTTTGTTAGATGACGGTTGCAGTTAAATAAAGTTTAAATTATATAGCTGTTTTTGGTACATCTTATTAAAGACTATTAGAAGTTTAGACAACAG
>CALEUX010000074.1 GCA_937920475.1 uncultured Marinilabiliaceae bacterium | reverse complement strand
GTTGGTGACTTTTTTGTTTTAATGTGGTATATTCAGGTCGTAAGGTGGATGAGGAAATAGGCTCTGCTGGGGAGCAACCTATCAGCAATAAATCTTACAAACATACAGTATGAGTAAAAGAGGCTGTCTCATAAGTTTTTTAAGGCTCTGAAAATTGAGTATTTGAAAAACTACTCGGGTAGGAGTACGAATAAAAAGAGGGTGTCTCTGACTTTTGAGACACCCTCGGAAACTCAATCAAGAAACTACTTGTGGGTTTTTATTCAACAACATTCTTTCCGGCAAATGCATTGGCTGCACCTCCGTAGGCACGTTTACGTTGGTATTTTAAATTCCACAAACCGATAGGTTCTCCAGCTCTCCATGATGAACCTGCAGGGCTATCAAGAGGACTCCAGAAAGTGATACCGTAACGTTGTGGGGCCGGAATAATTCTGAAATACTCCTTAATTACAAAGTTGTACATCTCGGCCTGGGCAATATAATCTGCATCGGTAGCTGCTGTTGTTTGTTTTCCAACACCCATGTCTAATTCCGATATTTTAATTAGCTTACCTGTAGCAGCAAGCAATTCGAACATTTGAGTTATTTTCTGCTTATCGGAATTAATTGAAATGTGCATTTGGGTACCAATACCATCCACACGTGCACCTTTGCTTTCAATGTATTCAACGTAAGCAATTATACCACGACACTTGTCGAGATTATACTCAAGGTTATAATCGTTGATAAACAATTTATCATCGTTGTTACCATATTGTGCCGCCATTTTAAAGGCTTCAACAGCATAATCTTTACCCAAATAATCTTGCCAGTAGAAATCGCCGTCAGGTAATGTTTTACCTATACCTGTTTTTAAATTGTATGGGCTGCCATCGTCCATTGGTTCATTAACTACATCCCATGCCTTAACGTTCGATTTAGATATTTCCATTATGGAAGAAATCCACCTGTTAAGTGCCCAGGTAAGCGTATCTTTCTTTTCTTCAGGAGTTAATGGTTTTTTATTACCCGATTCTTCAACTTCCCATACAATATCATCAAAATAATAGGTATTGGCCTCTTTAAAAACCGCAAGGTTAAATGCAATGGTATTCATACCGTTTGCACCTGCCTGATCAGCTGTAATGGCACCAACATTAGTATATTCCTTCCATTCGGTTGTAACACTAGGACTACCAACCATTGCCCAATGAACATATCCTCCCGGATTGTTGTGCGACTGGGAACTCATAGTTGCTGGTTTATCAGCCTTAATCTTCATGCTAAAGCGGTATTTTTCTCCTGCTTTAAGTTGGCGTGGAGCCTTTACAAAGAACTGGGTGTCCCAATCGTTTGCTGGAGCATTCCCTGATTTAACAACAATTGCACGTCCCACTCCGTCGGCACCTGTACCTGCGGCACCAATGGTTGCCGGAGCTGGCCCAACTCTTACCTCAGTAGCAAAAAAGCTGGATACGTCATCGCCCTCAACATCACTATTTCTAACCAGATTTGTCCACCATGTAATGGCAGCGGCTTCTTGATGAGTCACTTTCACCCATTGTATCTCATAGGTTCCCACATAGTGCCCCGATTGAATCATAATAAAGCTATTGGTAGCAACACCAGTAAATTCTGTTACCACATCCTGCCAATCAGTAGAAACTTGAATGACTTTATCTTCACGCGCGCCCCAATCGCCCAAAGCCATTCTGATTTCTGCGGCAACAGTACCTTTGATGCGTAAAGTCACCTTATGCTTGGTACCTATTTTAGTAGGAATTCCACTGGCAACATGATACTGAACATCCCAAAAGTTAGGTTGAGCTGTTGGATTGGTTACAACCAAAACTCCGCCCTGAACTACAGGTGTTACAGGCCCTCCAACCCAGCCGGTGAAACCTTCAACTGCATAATCCTTTAGACCGTCAACCACTTCAACGGTTGCATTCGGATCGATTTCGATTTCTCTATCAGCAATAATACTGTTAAGATATTTTGAATTTTGATTTGTATGCCATACCAATGTATGTCCATACACACTGATTCCGGCTTCTTTAGTGTTCTTAATAAAGTTTCTAACCCTATCGAGGTTCATGGAGCCATTATCCTGAACCACACCGCCGTGTTTCATTTCCCATCCGGCAGTAACATCGTCAAAGTTAGAAACGATTAAACTGTAATCGCGTCCAAGTTTGTTGAAATCGGCAACTGAAACACCTGCTCCCAGTTTAAAATTGGGATTGGCGTTCCGGTCAACGTATGATTTCAATACGTCATACTCGTCCAAATACTCCATTACGGCCAGACTCTCCGGTTTCTCCACATAGAAGTCCAGCTTACTGTCGTCGGCACAGGAGCCAACAACCATGGCTGCAATAGCTCCTATCCATATTTTATTGAAATATTTCATCATAACAATATAGTTTTAAAGGTATAATGAAACACCCATTTTGCGGCTAACACCTCGAAAAAACTTGTGCTTCGGAAAATATGGGCGTTTCATAATTAACATAATTAAACCGTTAGTCAACATAATATGTTGGTGTAAACAGTTCCATCTTAACACCACGATCGCGAACAACCAGGGTATCTTTGGTGGCATAAGTTCTACCGGTCATGTTAATGATATAATCCAAATGAATTACATCACGGTCTTTGTTGCCCCAGCTGTTTTTATCTCCTTTTTTAACGTATGCTCCGGTACCAGTAGCAGTAAAGCCGGCAGTGTTAGTTGTAATGGTACATTTGCCCTGGTTATCAAAAGTAAGCAGTAGTGTACAGGTTTCGTTCCCATTACTGGTATTAACAACCGGTACAGGAAACTCAACAGTACTTAGCGAAACCGTTTTCGTACTTACAACTTCATCGTTCTCAACATACTGTTTGCGACGAACTTTTGTTTCAGATGTTGCCCCGGTGGTAATAACATCCTGACCGCGACGCAAATAGTTGGCATGCCATGGATTAATAAATTTAACACAGTAAAGTGTAAAATCTTTGGGCTGAACATCCCAATCGGCTGAATTAGTTCTTACCGGATTGCTCACTTTGGCTTTTCCCGAAAGAATTGAGTCGGCATTCTGCACGCTGGTCATTCGTAAAGGAATTACATAAGTATTTGTAATTGCATTTGGATCGGCAAAGAAAGCATCCGATAATTGTACTTCTACACCACCTTGTAAGGCTTTGTTTAAGGTAATAGTACTGGCTGCCAAAGTATAATAGTTGGCTGGCATAGCCTGCACAGGCAGTGTATGGGTTGTATTGTAGTACAGATTATTGACTAAACTATTGTCAACAACTACACCAATATCAACCTTTTTAGAGTTGGCATATACACCTCCCATAGTAGCAAAAATTTTACATTTATGCTCATTGTCGAGTGTATTGTCAAAGATATCCTCTCCCAGAACGATGGTTCTTACCGGATATTGGTATGCAAAATATACAGTGGAGTAATCAAAATCTGCAAACTCAATATCCTGGTTTTCGCACGACGTAACCATAAAGGCGAATAGTCCTGCAAATAGTATCATTAAAAACTTAATTCGTTTCATATTTTCCAACATTTATAGTTATAAACCTGAAATTACCAGCCTGCATTTTGCTGTAATTTGCTCCATTTCTGAACTTCACCATAAGGAATAGGACCATGATACATATAATCTTTATAGTCTCTAATCTCAACATTAACAGGAACATAAATCAGAGTGGCAGCCGGACGATCAATCTGCACACCGCGTGCGGTTTCATTCAGGTTGGTTACTTTCCAGCGACGTAAATCCCAGAAGCGGTGATTCTCGAAGCACAATTCCAAACGACGCTCATTTCTGATGAGTTGTCTCATTAAATCCTTATCGTTTTTAATTGATTCAAGGTACTCGTGATTGTTGTTCACCCCAACCCCGGCTCTTTGGCGCAATGCTTTTACTACATCAAAAGCAGAAAAGGTATTTCCACCTGTACCAGTAGGCCCCCAGGCTTCGTTAGCTGCTTCTGCATAAGCCAGAAATATTTCAGTATAACGAATCCGGGCAGTATAATGTTTCTGCTGGGTATTAAACTGAGGGTTTGGATTGGTATCAGCCCTCATTAACTTGCGCATATAATAACCTGTACGGGTTGATAAGCCATTCTCTCTGTTTATGGCGTCAGTGTTAGTACCATAAGTTCCGGTAACAATTACACTATTATTAGGCCCTTGGGTACTTCCGTTTATAACAATATAATTTGCCAAACGAGGATCACGGTTTGTATAAGGGTTAGCTGAATCGTAATTGCCTGTTGGGTTTCCAATAGGGTAACCATTCACCATTGGGAAAGCATCCACCAGATTTTGGGTTGGATTTACACGGCCACGTCCAAACAATGAAGGCGGAAAATTATTCTGTTCAAGGGTAAGGCTCTGCCCAATGTCGCCCCTCCAAATAATTTCTGGAGGATTTACACCTGAAGCCAATGGTTCAATTTCATCTTTGGTATACCATACTCCACCTTTGAGAGCCATCCCACTCACGCCATTAATGCGATTAAGCACTGTGGCAGCATGATTGGCAGCATCTTCCCAGCTAACATTTGTTCCTGCACTGTAAGCAGGACTTGCAGCCAGCAAAGCAATCTGCGCACGAATGGCCTCAACAATACGTCCGGTAATCCGGCCACGCATATGGTTGCCATTAACCCGGTTATAATCGCTGGCGTTGGTTACTCCCAAAGCCTTGTACTTATTGGGTACCTGAGCATCTGAAACATCGCCATAGTCGAGTGGTAAAAGCTCAAGAGATTTATTAATATCCTCAAAAATCTGGTTTAAACATTCCTGAAAAGTATTTCGGGGCAGATTAAAATCCGAATTAGCATTTTCAGGCTTTGTTACAATGGGTACACCCAATAATTTTCCATCAGCAGTCCATCCTCCGTGAGCCAGTAAAAGATAATACATTTGTAAGGCTCTTAAACCATAGGCCTCCCCTTTAAGGCGGTCGTTATACATGGTACTTACAACGGCATCCTTACTCCAAACTACCTTATCGGCATTTTCGAGAAAAATATTCAGATACTGAATGGCATTTCTGCGAGCCTGCCACTGCGATAATGGGTTATCGTTAGAAGACCATGAACCGGTAGCAATACGTAAATAGTCATTAGCACGATCGTTGGTTACTGCATCATCAGTAGCCACATCGCTGTTTGGAGAACCAGAATATGGAAGCAGAATATATGCGTTGGCCAGTATGCCCTGAGCATATGTTGGTTCTTTGTACATGGCATCAAGATCCCTTATATTCTCGATTGCGGGCGAGAAAAGGTCTTCACAACCAGTTAACAGAACCAGAAAAGCTAAAAGTTTTAATATATTTTTCATGTGTCTAAAATTTATTTTTTTGGCCACAACTTGTCCCGATTTATCGGGATGGAACTCGCCGGTAGTTTTACTCCTAAATGAGTAAAGCTTACTTATGGCTCGTTTCATCTGTAAATATTTTTATTTAAGGTCAGATTAGAATACAGCCTTTACACCCAAATTATAAAACCTGGTTTGTGGTGCACTGGTTACATTCATCTCCAGAATTTCCCGCTCTTTTGAGATGGTTAACAAATTAGATCCGCTCACATAAGTAGAGATTCCATGAATAAAGGAATTCTGCAGGAAAGACTTTGGCAAATCATAGGTAAGCTGCACCTTGGCCAAATTAAAACGATCTGTTTTGTACATCCAGAAATCAGAATCTCTGAAATTATTGCTGCCGCTTTCGGTTGTCAGTCTTGGGAAGGTGGCAGAATCCTTGGTTTCTTCGGTCCAGCGGTTACGAACAACTTCAGAATATTTTCTGTTACCATATACCCAGAAATAGCTATTGTTTTTCATAGCATAGGCTCCAAAATTACCAGTACCTAAAGCGAAGAATGTAAAGTTTTTCCATTTAGCAGTAAAGTTCACACCCAGAGTAAAAGGTGTTCCATACCATCCTGCACGTCCAAGGTAAACCACATCCTTTGCATCAATTATGTCATCACCATTTTGATCCACATACTTAATATCGCCAGGTTTGGTTGTTCCACCAAATCTTTGGTCTGGAGAAATATCAACATCGGTTTGATCTCTGAAGAAACCTGCAGATCTTAAACCCCAAATACCATCAACCGGACGCCCTTGGCGGTTTTGATAGGCAAACTCATTGTTTTCGTCGCGACGTGTAGCTTTGGCTGTGTAATATGTACCGGCTACACCCAATTTATAATCCACTTCTCCTATGCGCTTGTTGAGTTGCACATTGAAGTCAAACCCAACCCGCTTATCGTTATTATAATTCACATAAGGAATAAATGAAGCATCCGGATAGTAAGTAAAGAAATAGTTCGGAAACAATGTATTAGGTCTGATAATTAACCCTTCCATGGTGTTTGCAAACACAGAGGCATTAACTGTTAACAGTTTTTTCCACAACGACGCAGCTACATTGGCAGAAATCTCTTTCCTTTTAATAAATGTCAGGTCTTCATTAGCTCCTCGTATAGAATTGGTTGAACGTTCAGAAGCGCCATCGAACCATCCCCACCAGGCACCACTGGCCTGATTATAGTTGGCTTTGTACATGTAATAATTGGAAATATCCAAATCGGTATGCAGAATACTCCCCGATGCACTTAACACCAATTCGTCAAAAACCGAAGAGTTGGCCATAAAACCTTCTTTACTTGGTTTCCAACCGAGTGTTAACGAAGGAGAGAATGCTTCCCTGTTGCCTTTAGCCAATTTTGCAGAATGAACTACTGCGGCACCAAAATCGACATAATATTTTCCCTGATAATTATAACCGGCCTGAATACCCAGATTGGTATTATTGGTTTTGTGGTATACCTGCGATTCGGTAATCTGATATCCGCTTGCAATTAACATGGCAGAGAAATTATGCGCCTCATTAACGGTTGTATTATAATTCAACTGGCTCGAAAAAGCAATGGTTTGACGGCTGGTACTGCCTCCTACATTCTGAATACCATCTCTTTTATCCTCTCCAAATTTTTCAAGACCCGCAATAACATCAGTACCGTTGTAGTTGTACCATGAAGGAGCATAAATAGCATAAGTGTTGTTGTAAGATGATGAATACGATGTATTGTAATCAACAGCAAACTGAGTCTGGAACGATAAACCGGTTAAAACACCACTCAAATCGATATTAACACCTGTATCGAATTGAAACTGACGGCTTGTCCATTTATTATAACCGGCAGCATAATAATCAGCAAACACGTTGGTCATATCTACCTGGGTTCCACCCAGAAAATATTTGCCGCCAATCATATTGCTTCCACTGTTAATCAGTTCGCGCGATGCCAAATCATATTCATCAATATAACTAATTGGAATTAATGGAGATACCCTGTTGGGGCGAAATCTGGCTGCATGTGTCCAATAATTATCTGTCACATTGTCGTTGGCATCAACATCTGAAGCATTAGCGCCGCGAGAGTTATAAAATGTGGCATTGGCATTAACAAATGCACTGATTTTTTCATTTACAGTAAGGTCAATGTTACCACGAATATTCAAACGGTCAGTGAAATTATTTTTAGCCTCACCAAATTTGAACAAATCACCCTGATTATAATAACCAATATTGGAATAGAAGCGGGCACGTTCATTTCCACCTGATATTTCAGTAGTAACATCAGTACGGTTATAAGCTTTCTTAATATACTCCGATGAATAGAAATCCACATCTGGATAACGGTAGGGGTTAGTACCGGAAGCGTAATGATAAATCTCCTCATCGGTATAAAGCGCTGACAAACCATCGTTTACACGTGCTTCATTGTACAGTGTCATGTACTCGGCAGACCCTAAATATTTGGGATAACTTTTTGATACATGATAACCAGTATTGGCCCTAACATTGATACGCAGAGGCTCAGCTTTACCTCTTTTGGTGGTAATGTAAACAACACCTTTGGCGGCGCGGCTTCCATAAAGAACTACCGCAGAGGCGCCCTTAAGAAAAGTTATCTGCTCAATTTCGGTGGGTACCACATTGTTGGCATTACGTGGAATCCCATCCACCAACACTAAGTATTCGCTCATACCCCAAAGAGAGGCACCATTCCAACCGCCAATGTATCCCTGTAAGTTGTCTAAACTATAAGTATTATAGTTCTTTTCGGTCAATTCTTCCAAATTGATTACGGAAACACCTCCCAAAAGATCGCTTTGAGCCAGTTTGCGAAAAGCCACCTGTACTAATTGGTCTTTGGAAATATCCAGTGAATCAGTTTCATTTTCAGCAACTGTTTGCGCCCCCAGAAAGTATGGGATGAAAACAAACATTGCACATAAAATGAATCTTATTTTTATATGTTTCATTGTTTATTCAATTATAATTTAACATTTCTTCATCTCCATTTGAACTACCAACCAGGGTTTTGTCCAAATTCCGGGTACATGGATGTATCGGAAACTTTCAAAGGAAACCAATAATGCTTGGTTCCAAATTGACGGGTTAAAATAACCTGTTCCCTCCAGTTGGCTACTCTGGCTTCTCTAGGATCGTTTGTTTTGAAGAAATCATCGTTCTCTAAGCGATCAAATTCCTGAGAGGTCTTCACGTTGTATGGATACTCGGTAAGCAGTAACCAACGCTGCAAATCGTTAAAGCGAAATCCCTCAAAGGATAGTTCAACAGCGCGCTCCCTTCTTACTTCATCAATAAATCTTTCACGATTGGCAGTGATGGTGGCATGTACATGCCCGGCACCAACGCGATCGCGCAGTGTGTTGATGGCCTCAGCAGCATTTTTATCAAATTTGGTAGATTTACCGGTGGCTCCTCCAAAAGCTGCACAAGCTTCGGCATACATGGTGTAGATATCGCCCAAGCGCATATAAGGAAGATAAACGTGCAGGTTTCCGGCCCAGTTATAAGCACCGTCGTATTTATTGGCGGTGTGTGGCACCAGCTTCTGAATAAAATAGCCTGTTCTGCTTCCGTTGGCTGCTCCGCGCATGGTTCCACCGGTATGCAAACCGCAGTAGCGCAGATATTCCATATCAGCAGGCATAGAGGCATTTACATATTTAAAGCCATCGAACACGATATCGTGATAGAAACGAGGATCGCGATTTTTAAACGGTTGGCTTGGATCAAATCCTGACTCAGGGTGATTCAAAGGCAACCCATTGGCCATGCCATAGAAGTTCACATAATTGGCTGTTGGCTGATGGATGATGTTATCATGTTCCACAAGACCCTGAACTTTTGGACCAAAAGTTTTGGTGGTATTCCAGTTACTACCGTTAAAATCAGTGGATGAACCACGGAAAATGGCTTCAGTAGAACCCGGCATCAACCAGTTCTGGCCGGTAGTGTAGAATATATCGCTGAACCGTGAAGTAGCACCGTCGGCTTTAATATGATTATAAATGTCCTTATAATTAAACTGAGCCAAAGAATACTGGGTTTGTCCATTCTCCACCAAGCTTAAAAGTTCACCAAATGCATCGGCAGCTTTGCGGCAATATGTTTCGTCGTAGTTATAGGTATTACCACCACCTGTTTGAGCACCATTTTTCATTAACGGACTACCTGCCCACAGATAGTTTTTACCCAAATAACCCAGAGCCATAATTTTATTGGCACGTAATTGGTTTTTGCCAAGGGTATTACTACCTACGGCAGTTTTGTCCCAATCAATGGGCAGCAATTCAGCAGCTTTGGCAAAATCTGCACCAGCTTTATCGGCACACTCCTGATACGAAAGACGAGGTAAAGTGGGTTTGGCTCCTGCTGGTAATACCTGATCAATGTATGGCAATCCGCCAAAGTACATCATCATTTCAAAATGCCACCATGCTCTGAAAAAGTACAATTGCCCGGCAATCAAATCTTTTTCTTCCTGAGTAGCAATAAGCTTATCAAGGTTAGCCAATCCCAGGTTGGCTTTACGAATGCTGTACCAGCCAAGAGGCCAAATGGCTTTATTAAATTTATTGGTAGATGTTGGGCTGGCATTGCTTTTATCTAACCAACTGCCATTCTGAGCCATTCTTCCTGCCTGCCATGCCCAAAAGTTCCCCAGGTCAACCTGGTTAGTCATGTGCCAGCTTCCTTCCAAATTAAAAACTTCATCATCACCCCAGTTCCACGAAGTGGTCCAGTAACTTTTTTGTTTATCGGGAATACAATTGTATATCTCCTCAATATAGCCCTGGAAATTCCTGAAATTCTTAAAAGCATCACTTTCTGACACGATGGATTCCGGGGCTTTTTCCAGGTAATCCTCACAGGATACTAATCCTGACATCATCAAGGACACCAGGCTGCCCCACAAAAGAATTTTATATGTATATTTCATCGCTTTCAATATTAAAGTGTGAATCTAATACCTAAATTATATCGTCTCACGGTAGGATAAGCCCCCTGACCACCACCACCTGCGAAATTGGATTCACGGTCATCGGGCATTTTTGACCATACCCAAAGGTTGTTGCCATTTAAAAATATTTTTAAAGAATTGAAGCCAACATTTCTAATCCATCCATGGTTGAAAGTATAGGCTACTTCAGCATTCTTTAAACGGATATAAGAACCATCGAATAAGAATTGGGTGCCCTGATTATAGCTTGGCGTTGACATCCAACGTGGTACAGTTAAATCAGCATTGGGTGTTTCTCTCGACCACCAGGTACCTAAATCATATACGGTATTCAACGAGCTTCCAAAGCTGTTAAGCGGTACATAGCGCGAAACGTTGGTAACACCATAAAACTGAACAAATGCGCTAAACCCTTTATATTCAAAACCAACAGTAGCGTTATAAGCATTTTGTGGGGCATCGGAATAGCCATAAGGAACCTGGTCAAGGTTGTCTATCACACCGTCGCCATTGAAGTCAATAATCTGATAATCACCAGGTAATTTAAAACGATCGTTGGTAGAGTGTGGTGTAGTACCATACAATTCATCGTAAGTATTGGCAAACCCGGTTTCTACAAAAGAACGGTTCTGGTTAATACTGTATCCTGCGTTTTTCTGATAGGCTGGTAATAATGCAGGGTCGTCTCTTTCGAGTATTTTGTTTTTGGCATGAGTCATACTCAAATCAGACCACAAGCGCAACCTGCTTGGAAACACCTTATTAACACGCACTTCTATTTCATAACCGGATGTTTGTACCCGTCCGAGGTTAGCGGTTGGAGGTGTAACACCAAAATAAGAAGGCACAGCCCTGTCTCCACCTCTTACCAAAATATCGTATCTCTTATCACGGAAAAATTCAACGCTACCGGCCAGTAATCCGTTGAAAACTGCATAGTCCATACCAAGGTTCAACTTTCTAACAGTTTCCCATCTTACGTCGGGGTTACCAATGGCAGCTTCTCGGTACCATGTATATGGACTGGTACCCTGGTTTAAATCCAACGATGAATTACCACCATATGCCCATTGGGTCATAAACAAAAAGCGGTCGCCACTATCATCACCAATTTCACCATAAGAGGCTCTCAATTTCAACATATCCAGAAATTCGAACGACTCCATAAATGATTCTTCTGAAATCATCCAGCCCACAGCACCTGAACTAAAGAATGCAAATTTATAACCCGCTCCAAATTTTTCAGAACCGTTATAAGCTCCATTATATTCCAGAAAATACTTGCCTGCATAATCGTATGTTCCACGGAAAGCCCAATCCTCACGGAAAGTGGGAATCATATTACCGGTAGCACGCTCCTGGCGGCTAAACAATCCCATACCGGTTACTCCATGGCTACCAAAACTACGGCCCCAGTTTAACTGTAATTGATAGTAGAGGTTACGTTGTGTAAAATCGTTGCGTACTGTTCCCGGCTGTGTAGTCCATAAAACACTTTGCATAAAGTCGAACTTGTTGTTGTTCTCATACTCTTTTCTGTAGTAAGCAACGCCTGTATCAGGATCAACCCACTTAAACTGGGCATCATTATAAAGGTCATTAACACCACGGTTGTATTCAACAAATACGTTATCCCACGATACGGTACCTCTGAAATTCAGCCCTTTGGTAACAAACGCCAAATCCTGCTCCAAAACGAAGTCGGTATTGATACGGGTAGTAGTGGTAGTCATAACACCAGCCAAGGCTAAATTGGCAGCAGAGTTACTAACGTTTGAAATATTTGGATAATATCCCCACGATCCATCGGCATATTTTGGTAAAAACACATCGGGAGCAATGTTGTAAGCACCTGCCCACTGCTGAGCCACTGCCCAATCAGATGAATTGGTTTGTCCCCAGGGACTTTTCTTTGCTCCTGTTGAACCAGCGAGGTTAACTTTAAAAATAGTGCTGCTGGTTAACTTAAAATCGAGGTTGCTGCGTACGTTAATCCGGTTAAATCCGTAGCCCGACTGATAATTCCGTCCATTGTCCCACACTTTGAAAAGGTCACCTTCATGCACAAAATCGGCCGAGGTAAAATACTTCACAAATGGCGTACCTCCCGACACATTCACGTTAGCATTATACGACATGGCATAGTCGTTAAAAAGCTCCTTTTGCCAGTCAACGTTTGGATAACGCTCTGCCTCTTCTAAATTAGCCGGATTGCGGTATTTGTTAATGATTGATTGAGGTCTGATATAAGCCCACGACTCAGGCGAAACGCCTAATTCATGCTCAATGGCAACGTTGCGAGCCATCAGTGCCCCATAGGAATCTAACTTGTTAGGTAATTTTGACGGAGCCTTTAAAGTAACATTGGCACCAACGTCAATTTTTGCAGAACCTTCGCGTCCACGTTTGGTGGTAATAAGAATAACCCCATTGGCACCTTTCACACCATAAACGGCGGTGGCCGAGGCATCTTTCAATACAGAAATATTCTGTACTGAACTAATGTCCACACTGCTCATCGGGCGCTCAATACCATCGACCAAAACCAGTGGTTCGCGGTTGTTCCATGAACTGGCCGAACGAATAAGCACCATTGGCTCTTCTTCGCCAGGCATACCCGAACTTGAAATGGTGGTTACACCCGGTAATGTTCCGGTTAATGCACCGGCAATATTGGTTATACCAGCGGCACGTTCGAGCACTTCACCGGTAGTTTGGGTAATAGCACCTACCACACTCGCTTTGCGCTGCTGTCCGTAACCAACAATAATAACCTCATCGAAAATCTTGGTGTCTTCTTTCATCACCACCCTGATGTCACTGCGACCTTTTACATCAATGCTTTGGCGCTCCATTCCAAGGAATGAAAACTCCAACACTGTGTTGTTGCCTTCCAGTGTAATTGAGAATTTTCCATCAATGTCGGTTACAACCCCTACTCCGGGGTTATTTTTAACTGTAACTGCCACCCCGATTAATGGCTCATTGGCCGAGTCGACAACAGTTCCCCGAACAGTTTGCCTTTGCTGGGCCAGCAGATTCACCCCCACTGCCAAAAGCAAAAGGGAAATCATCAGCTTTAAATTTATCCACCTTAAACAATGGTGGTAAATACGTTTTCTAATTTTTTTCATATTGTTTGAATTTGGATTATTGCCAGAGGCAACTGAAACTAATTGCTTTATTCCGGATTATATATTCCATACTGTTCTGTTTGTTCTGGTATTTTTTTAATGAGAAAAATCCCTGATTAAACATTTCCGGAACGGTACAATAATTTGCATTCTACCCTGTTTTGATATTCTCATACATTTTTAATTAGAAGTTTTAACATTAATAAACACTTAATACACCACACAAATGTAATTTTCCCTTGCTTTAAAGGTTTTTAATTTTAGATATTCATTTTTCAATTTTAGATATTTGTGAAATAGTGTAAATTTTTATCAAACAATGCAAACAAGTTCAATTTCAGCAATTTAGTCTTTACCGCGATACAACAAAGCGATATACGATTAAAAAACAAACATTTATAAAGCCTCTTTTTTTATTCTTGAACGGCATATCTACTCATTGTATTTATCTATAGCTCTTAAAATAAAAAGATATTTTCACACTTTAAAGACACAAACCAAGTTGACATTTTTTTGCCTTTGTTAATATATGTTGACATAAAAATAAGCAGGAACAAATAAAAAGGCAGAAGTTTTTTAGTTCTTAGTTTGGTAGTTCATAGCATTTAACAGCTAAGAACTAACATCTGGCGCCTGATTATGATTGACATGAGAGTAGCTGTTTAAATTTTATCACTGCTATCCGGTAAAAGTTGTTTTGTCCCTAACAAGACAACAATTCAATCCTCAACTAATTGTTTTACCGACCTTTAATCCCCAACAGGACTGTGCCGTCAGGTACAGAATATCGGTAGAGAAGAATTGCCCCCAATTTTCAGTGTCCTGTAGGGACACCACAATTAGCCTGCATTATAGCATCTTGTCTTAAAATCTAAAGGAAAGTAGCGTTATTAATTTATGTTCTAATAGAAAAGGAGTTGATAGCTTTTGGTACCTGTAGGCCTACCAAAGCCGGTAAAAATAGTATCAAATAATACCAATAATAATTCAAACATCCTCCAGAATGTCGGATGGCGATTTTCCAAAATGCCTTTTAAATACAGTGCTGAAATACCCAACGGCCGCAAAACCGCAATTTTCACTTACTTCTGTTATCGTATAATTGCGCGATTGCAATAATTCCAGCGAATGCGTTAAGCGGATGGATTTAATAAAATCGGAAGGAGACTGATCGGTAAGACTCTTAATTTTCTTGTATAATAAAGAACCACTCACATTTAGTTCCTTTGCAAATAAATCCTTATTAAACTCGGTATTCGACATATTATTACGTACAACTTCGATCGCCTTTTTTAAAAACTGATCGTTTAATTCGTTCGATAAAATAGGCTCATTATCGCTACCCTTAATTAATTTAAGAGCTTTCTCCCGCACAACCTGTCGGTTTGCAATAATGGTTCTGATACGTTGTTTTAGTAACGGTATATCGAATGGTTTAGTTAAATAATCATCGGCACCTAAACCCAAGCCTTGTAATTGGTCGGTTTTATCGGATAAAGAAGTAAGCAGGATAACTGGTATGCACGAAGTTTCATAAGTAGATTTAACCAAACGGCATAATTCAAACCCATCCATTTGGGGCATCATTATATCAGAAATAATTAAGTCTGGAATCTCCTTTTGAATGATTTCCCAACCATCTGCGCCATTCCTGGCCGAAGCTATCAAAAATTCCGATTGAAGCGTTTGCTCCAAAAAGTGGCGTAAATCATCATTATCTTCAACTACAACTATGCTAAACGATTTTTGCTGCAACACTTGGGGCTCAATAATGTCAGCATTTCCAGAAATATTGATGTCTGTTTCGGTTACCTCTTCTATTTTAGGCTCCAAAGGAACTTTAACTGGCACAGATAATTTAAATGTTGACCCTTGGTTAAGTTCACTAAAACAACTTATCTCCCCTTCGTGAAGTGTAATATATTTTTTCGCTAACAGCAGACCTATACCGGAACCAACAATTTTAGAATTAACGGCATTTTCTCCCCTATAAAACTCTTTAAACAATTGCCGTTGCGCCTCCTTACTGATTCCAATGCCATAATCCTTTACATCGAGCACCCAATGGCTTGCCGTATTAGAGAACAATACCTCAACTTTTCCTTCGGGCCTGGAGTATTTAATGGCATTCGATAAAAGATTATCGACCACCTTTTCAATCATAGCCTGATCAACCATTGAAAAACAATTGGCGTGGGCAGAGCTGAACTCAATATGTATCTTATTTTTCCTGGCAACCGATTGAAATATAACAACCCTTTGCTTAATCAATTCTACAAGATTAACACTTTCTAAAGCGAGTTGTTCCTTACCAACATCGGCTTTTTGAAAATCCATTAATTGGGTGACTACTTTTGCCAGCCGTTCGGCTTGTACTTTTGCTGTTTTTAAAAAGTATTTCCCATTTGCAGTAAGGCCAGGCTCGTTGCTCAATTCATCCAAAGGCGCTTTAATCAATGTTAGCGATGTTCGCATATCGTGAGCCGTATTGGCAAAAAACCTGATTTTCTCTTCTGAATGATATTGGTTGATTAATCCGATATAATATTTCATGGAGAAAATGAAAGTACCTAAAAGAACTAAAGTTACTAACGACAAAAACCACCATGTACTCCAGAACGGAGGAGCCTTAACAATGGTAATAACCCTTTCATCAACAATTTCCGATAAAGAATTATCGTACATCCGTATTTTGAGAACAAATGTACCGGTGGGTAGGTTGGTATAATTGAGAATTCTGTTGTTGGTTGGTTTTGTCCACTCCGGGTCTAAACCTTCGAGTTTCCACGAGAATTTGGCACCATAAGCCATTCCCATGGGTAGCATCTCAATTGAAAGTGTGTTGTGGTTATGTTTAAAATGCAGTAAATCCAGACTGTTAACAGGACTGGAAAGTTCGTTTAAGATGCCTGACCTTAGCGATCGGCCTAAAACACTAATATCCTGAATAAATATTCTTCCATTGGAATGGGTTTGATGAATTAATGAAGGATTAAACATGACCACTCCGCGGTTGGTACCCCACATAATTTCGCCATTACTTCTTTTAAAATAGGAATGTCTGTTGTAGGCCAGCCTCCATAAAGGGGCTATTGAAGGAAAAGTTTCAACCGATTTGGTTTCAGGATTAAACTTACAGATGCCATTTTCGGTGCCTAACCAAAAATATCCGTCATCATAATAAATACTATTCACAAAATTGGATGGAAGCCCGGCCTCGGTGTTATACTTTACTATGCTTCCGGTAACCATATTAAATTGAACAAGACCTTCGCCAATGGTACATAACCAAACATGGTTGTCGTACACCAACAGGTCGTGAACCAAATAACCACTTAACAGAATATTCATGGCACCGGTTTCTTTGTTCAATATGCTCAGCCCAAAGGAGCAGCCCAACAACATTTTGTTATCCTTATATTCCTTAATGGAATATACCGATTGGAAACCATAATTTCTGAATTTCCTTGTTTTAGAATCGTAACTAATTACATCGCCCTGTGTTCCAACACTCCAAATATTGTCATTGCTGTCTCTTAAAATGTCGAAAATAAAACTATTGTTAAACAATGAGTCATTGGAGCTTTGTGGCAAATGCCTCATTTCTTTACCCGTAGCACCATTAATAATATAAACACCCGACGCATAGGTTCCTGCCCAGATGTTTCCTTCGGCATCCTCGCAAAGCGATAGAAATACTTGTGCCTGCTCCTGCTTATTGTAATAATAGGAACTCCATTTATTGGTTTCAAGATTCCAGCGGCTCACACCATTATTGGTGGCAAACCATAAAAATCCGCGACTGTCCTCCAGAACATCGTTCACATCGTTATTGACTAATGAGTTTGACTCATTGGTAATATGTTCAAGATGTGTTACCAATGGTGGCGTTTGTTTAAAATAAGAAACCCCTCCGCTATAGGTACAAACCCACACTGTGTTTGCCTTATCGTAAAAGATATCGTAGATTCCGTTACCTCTTATGGAGTTGGGATTATCAGAATTTTCCTTGTAAACATTTTCAATGGTTAATTTAACCTTGTCAACCTCCCAAAGCCCCTGCCCGTCAATACCTACCAACATAATTGAGTCAGATATAAAATCCATGGCAAGAATGGGTTGCTTTGGAATACCTGCAACATTGGTAAAAGTTTTGGCAGATAAGTCATAGATCAATAAACCCATCGACATAGTCCCAATCCAGATTTTATTGGCTGCTTTATCAAAATATAATTTGGAAATATTGGTTTGTTTGGTTGGAAGATCTGATAACTTAAAATCTAACTTGCCGTTGATGGCATCAAACAAAGCTATCTCATTTCGGGTAGAGAGAATTAACGTGCCATCGTCGTACCATTCAATAAAATTAAACTCTACGCCTTCAATGTAAACTTTAGTGGATTTGTTTTTGTAGGATATTAGCCCAATGGATGAAGAGACCCAGAAATTCCCCTGGCTATCAATCAACATATTGTAAACCATCAGGTATGAAAAATTCAGCTCCCTGCCTAAATTAACTATTTTATCGAACCTGTCGAAAACCGCATTGTATTGAAAAATCTGACCATTATTGGTGTACGCATACAATTTTGAGTTTTTAAAAACCAGTTTTACGGAAATAATGTTAGGCGAATCGTAGGGAAGCTGGTAAATGCGGTAGTCGTCTTCGGTTAAGCGCATTATCCCGGTTTTGGATGATACCCAAACAAAACCATAATCATCCATGCACGCAGAAGCAGTTTCACGCATGGAAATACCAAACAAATCGTTGATGTTATAAAAACTAATCTTAGCATATGATGAAACACTCATCAAAAACAAGATTGCCAACATAAACAGCTTCACTAGTAAAGAGTTATGCTTTGGTTGTTTTTTTTCTAACATTGACATTGTATGATTGAAAATCCTTATAAAACCATAATAACGTGGTTGGTTTTAACAACCTTAATCAAACAACTACACCCTTAACCAAATCAGAATGAATTGCTGCAATTAAATTCCAAGGTACAAAAACGTATTAACAACAAAAAATCAAAAGTTAAACCAATATAATAACCAAGGCCTGATTCATCATTAAACCGTTACCGGAATAACAATAAATCAGGCCTTTAAGTTCATTGTTAAAATCCTTCTTTCTCAGTAAAACTGCCCAGTTTCTGATATTGACGGTAGATTTGTTCGTACACTTTAACATTGGTGGCATTGGGCTTGTATTCATTTTCGAATCCTTGCCCCATAGCTTTTTGTGCATCCTCAACCTTTGAATAAACGCCAGCTACAACTGCTGCAAACATAGCAGCACCAAAGGCACAGGTTTGTTCGGTACGAGCTACTTTTATAGGCATATTCAATACATCGGCCAGAGTTTGCATTACAAATGGAGATTTCTTAGCAACTCCTCCCAATCCTATGATGCCATTAATTTCAACACCTTCGCGGGCAAATCGGTCAACAATGGCCTTCGAACCAAAAGCGGTAGCCTCAACAAGCGCCCTGAAAATGCGCGGTGCATCAGAACCAAGCTTTAATCCGGCAATGGAACCTGTTACCTCCTGACTGGCATCGGGGGTACGCCGTCCATTCATCCAGTCAACAGCAATTATGGATGATTCCTCTACTGGAATTTTAGCAGCCTGAGCAGCCAGCTCAGGAATAATACCCGAGAGAATTTCATCGGTTAACCGGGCTTTGGTTTCAGCATCAACAATGTTGGTTTTCGAAAGTATGTTTTCAACAGGCCAAGCCAGCACTCGCTTAAACCAGGCATAAATATCTCCAAAGGCCGATTGCCCGGCTTCGAGCCCAACATATCCGGGTATAACAGAACCATCCACCTGTCCACAAATGCCGGCAATTAATTTTTCACCAATCTGATTGTATGGCGCAATCATGATATCGCAGGTAGATGTTCCGATGGCGCGTGCCAGCACATTGGGTGTTACTTCACCCCCAACAGCACCCATATGGCAGTCGAAAGCGCCAACCCCTACAGCCACATTGGTAGTAAGGCCAAGGCGCTTTGCCCATTCAGGGGTAAGGTTTCCAACTTTAACTTCACTGGTATAAGTATCTTTAAAAAGCCGGTCGCGGTATCCGGCCAACAATGGGTCAAGCTTAGTTAAAAATGCTTCTGATGGTAATCCGCCCCATGCTTCAAGCCACATGGCTTTATGCCCGGCAGAGCAACGGCTGCGAACCACTTCGGCTGGTTTCTGCTTTCCGGTTATTAAAGCTGGCATCCAATCGCAATGCTCAATCCACGAATAAGCTGCTTTACGTACTTTTTCATCTTTACGCAAAACATGAAGCACCTTGGCCCATACCCATTCCGATGAGTAAATACCACCTTCGTAGCTGGTATAGTCAATTTCCCATTTGCGGGCCAGTTCATTGATTTCGGCAGCTTCTTTTACTGCGGTATGGTCTTTCCACAGCACAAACATGGCGTTGGGATTATCGGAAAATTCAGGCAGCAATGAAAGAGGAATCCCATCAGCGTTAACAAAAACCGGCGTGCTTCCGGTGGTATCGAACGACATTCCAACCACATTTTCAGCAACACCCGGGCCGACTTGTACCAACGACTCTTTAACAATGTATTCCATGGCATCCACATAATCCTGCGGATGCTGACGGTATTGGTCTTTAGCTGGGTCACAGAATTTACCCTCACTCCATCGCGGGTAGTACTTCACGGCCGAAGCTATTTCCTCTCCGGTAAGTGCATCAACAATTACGGCCCTTGCAGAGTCGGAACCATAATCCAAACCTATTACATATTTTTTATCAGCCATATTGTAGTCTTTTCTCTAACGTTAATTAATTATTTTCATTCTGTCGTTACTAGATAGCTTGTAGCTACTTGGTTGTAAAAGCAAAGCGGTAAGGGCCTAGAGCAAAGAGTTGAGCGTATTACATCCGTCTCTTAGAGTTTTGCACTTTGCTCATTGCCTTCTGTTTTCGGCCTCCATCTTCCGTTTTCCCTTTTCCCCTATTTCCCTTGTCCATAATAAGCATTAGCCCCATGTTTCCGCTCAAAATGTTTTTTTGTAAGCAGCGGATTCATAGTCATGGATGGATTTATAGTTTTTGCAACAAAAGCCATTTTTGCAACCTGCTCAATTACCACACTATTATGAACCGCATCGTGGGCATCTTTACCCCAGGTAAAGGGTGCATGGTTTTTTACCAATACACCGGGTATGTGCATGGGGTTAAGATTGGCAAATGCTTCAATAATAACAGTGCCGGTTTCTGATTCGTAGGCGCCTTCAACCTCGGCTTTAGTCATGTCGCGTGTACAAGGAATTGAATCGGCGAAATAATCGGCGTGTGTGGTACCAACAATAGGCAAATCAATACCGGCCTGAGCCCAGGCAGTTGCATAGGTGGAATGTGTATGCACAATTCCACCTATATTTTCAAAAGCCTTGTAAAGAGCAATATGCGTTGGCATGTCGGATGATGGCCGTAAGTCGCCTTCCACCACTTTCCCATCCAAATCAACCACCACCATTTGTTCCGGATGCATTCCATCGTATGAAACGCCACTGGGTTTAATTACAACCAATCCTGAAGCCCGGTCGATTCCGCTCACATTTCCCCAGGTAAATACAACCAAACCATATTTAACCAAATCGAGATTGGCTGCACAAACATCCTTTTTAAGTTGCTCAAGCATAATCTACTTTTTATTCAAGATAGAATTAAACGTTATTTAAACTTCCGGCTTGTTTACCAGAAGTATGCATACAATGAAACAATAATGATTACAATACCAATGGCACCTATTGCAAATTTCCCATCGGTTTCGAACATCTGCGGTTCAAAATCGTAAGCTTTTTCATCCTGTAATGCAGTATTGGCATTTGTAAATGATATCAATGAGAGGAATCCCAACAGGAACGACAGCATAAAAATAGAGTTAAAACCTAAGTTGAGCAGATTAATGCTGAACAAGGGCGTTCCCCAAATAATGCCGGCAATAAATGTTATACCCGCTGCAATTGCAAAAAACCATCCTGCAATTGTAAGTTTTCTGGCATTGGTTGCCGATAATGGCTGTGCTTTCACTTTATGCTTATCGGTAAGTACCAATACTACAGCAAGAGCAATCAATATCATGCACACATAACCCATTCGGATAATAAATGGCAATTCGGGAAGTAAAAGTTTCATGGCGATACCAGCCGGAATGGTGGCAATGGTTGTCCATAGTGCTGCTCTGTTGGTAGCTCGTTTCCATAATAAACCCATACCAAACACAACTACAACACCCGGATAAATAAATCCTGTGTACTCCTGGATATACTGAAATGCCTGGTCTAGACCTCCAAGTAACGGTTTAGCTGCAACCATAGCAATTACAAGTGCTACCAAAGCAGTAATCCGACCAGTTTTCACCAACTGACGCTCAGTTGCATTTTTGTTTACCAAATCCTTATAAATATCGAGGGTAAAAATAGTTGAGGTAGAATTAAGCATTGATGCCAACGATGAAACAACAGCAGCTACAAGTGCCGCAAAGGCCAGACCTCTGATACCAGCAGGTGCAAAATTTCTTAAAAGCCATGGGTAGGCTTCATCAGCAACTCCAATAGTTCCCTGCAAATTAGTACTGATGTGTTGTAAATCGGGATGATTAAACAATACATAAGCTGTAATACCGGGTATGATAACAATAATCGGAATCAGAATTTTAAGATAAGCACCAAAAATCAATCCCTTTTTTGCTTCATCCAGGTTTTTGGCAGCCAAACCCTTTTGTATAATGTACTGGTTAAAACCCCAGTATCCAATATTTGTAAGCCACATGGCACCAAAAATAACAGCAAGCCCGGGTAAATCCTTAAAAATGGTACCTGTAACATCCTTATCACTGTCGATAATCATGTTAAAGTGCAAATCGTTTGGAACATCGCGTACTTTTGAAAGTACAATGCGAAAACCTTCCAGAGCACCACCGGCATCACCGCCAACAGCATCGAGAGCAAACCAGGCAGTTATTAATCCGCCGCCAACCAGAAAAATCACCTGTATAACATCTGTCCAGGCTACCGCCTTTAACCCACCATAAATAGAATATACGCCAGCAAATATGAGCAAACCGGGGACTCCCAAATCTCTGGGAACTCCTAAAATCTGCTCCATGGCAATGGCACCAAGCCATGCAACAGAGGTAAGGTTTACAAATACATATACCAGCAGCCAGAAAAATGAAAAGAAGAAACTCACCCCTTTGCCATACCTTTCCTTGGCTAATTGGGGCATGGTGTAAATTTTCTTTTCAATCATGAGTGGTAACAGATATTTAGCCACTAAAATCAATGTAATGGCGGCAATCCATTCATAAGCAGCAATGCCAAGCCCGATGCGGAAACCCGAGCCCGACATTCCAATAAAGTGTTCGGCCGAAATGTTGGCAGCAATAAGCGATGCTCCAATAGCCCACCAGGCCAGTTTCCCTCCGGCCAGAAAGTAGTCTTTTGAGTCTTTTTCTTCACCTTTTTTGGTACGTGACAACCATAAACCCAAACTCATAATAATCAATGCATAAGCAATGAAAATCATATAGTCGAGGGTTGTAAAACCTGCATTCATATTGTTATGAAAATTTGTTTGGTTATAAAACAACAATTGCCCAACCTGCATCCTTCTGATACATGCCTGTCAGGCAATCATTCTGAAATTTACAATCCTTTATTAAGCATGTAAAACACATCATTCCACCGCAACTCTTTTTTGAATTCCGATATGGTGGTTTTATCATCAATAAGCAGAAACTCAAGTCCTGCCATTTCGGCAAAATCTTCCATACACTCAGCGGTTACGGCCTGACTGAATGATGTGTGGTGTGCACCACCGGCAAGTATCCATGCACCAGCGCCAATTGCGAGATTTGGCTTTGGTACCCAAAGAGCACTAGCAACGGGTAATTTAGGCATTGGGGCTTCCAAAGGCACCACTTCCACTTCGTTTACCACCATTCTGAACCGGTTGCCCATGTCCATCATCGATACGTTAATGGCAGCTCCGGGTTTAACTGTAAACCTTGACCTTACCGGGTCGGCCTTGCCACCAATTCCCAACTGGTGAATTTCAACAATAGGTTTTTGCTCAGCAATGGATTCGCACACTTCGAGCATATGAGCTCCTAAAACCTTTGCGCCGCTTGGATGCAAATGGTAGGTATAATCTTCCATAAATGATGTTCCACCGGACAATCCTACGGCCATCACTTTCATGGCACGCACCAGCGCTGCAGTTTTCCAGTCGCCTTCGCCACCAAATCCGTATCCGTCGGCCATTAATCGCTGAACCGAGAAACCCGGTAACTGAACTAATCCGTGCAAATCTTCAAAATTGCTGGTAAAGGCTTTAAATCCGCCTTTTTCTAAAAATGTGCGTAACCCAATTTCTATTTTAGCCGATTCGCGAAGAGAATCATGGCGTTTTCCGCCTTTTTTCAATTCATCGGCTACATTATATTTCGATTCAATTTCGGCAGCCAATTTGGTAATGGCTTCTTCCGATACAAGGTTCACTTCTTTAACCAAATCGCCAACGCCAAATCCGTGTACGGTCATACCCAAACGAATCTGGGCTTCAACCTTATCACCTTCGGTAACAGCCACATTGCGCATATTGTCGCCAAAACGGGCTACTTTCAGGGTTTTCATCTCCTGATAACCGGCAGCGGCACGGGTCCATGTTCCAATTTTTTGCTGAACGCCATCTTCGCTCCAGTGACCCACCACTACTTTTCTCTGAATACGCAAACGGCTACCAATAAAACCAAACTCCCTGTCGCCATGTGCGGCCTGATTCAGATTCATGAAATCCATATCAATTTCGCCCCAAGGCAAATCGCGGTTAAACTGGGTGTGCAAATGCAAAAATGGCTTTTGAAGCGAACGTAAACCTGCTATCCACATTTTTGCAGGCGAGAAGGTATGCATCCAGGTTATTAAACCAATACAACTTGGGGCATTATTGGCCTGAACACAAATATCGCTGATTTCTTCAGCAGTTTTTACAACTGGTTTAAAAACCACTTTTACCGGTATATGGGCAGAACCATCAAGCGCTTTGGCGATGGCCTGAGAATTTTGAGCAACCTGTTCGAGGGTTTTTGGCCCATACAGGTGCTGACTGCCGGTAATAAACCAAACTTCAAATTGTTTAAGCATAGTCGGATATTTTTTATTTGTCAGTTAATTAAACCAATAGAATAATACAAAACTACTCTTTTTTTTATTAAAAGTACTTTTTACTTTTATAAAAGTATAAAAAATTTAAATAAGATGCAAAAAAGTATAAAACCTGCCATCGCAAACAATAAAGCAAGGGCAGGTAATATACAATAATTGAATCAATTAAACCAGCTTTTTGGCACTACTTGTGTTTAATAACAATAATGGTTAAACTCATAGGATCAAGGTCGGCTGAAACAAGATTTCCTTTCAACTTAAGCTGGCTTTCGGCCGGATAAATATTTCCAGGGTTATCGAGTGAGTTCTCGGCATTTAAATCATCAGCTTTTAAAACAATTTTTTTAGCATTAGGCAATATGCCTTTCATTCCATTAATCTGAACTGATGTTTTGCGCGCAGATTCAGAGTTGTTTACAATTTTAAGAATTACTTCATTTGTTGATTTATCAATCACTGCGGTAGCATACAAGCCCTCCTGACCGGTAATGGCTTGTCCGTTTAAAAGAATTGGAACCACATGCGACCCCCTGTGATTGGCAAACAGTTTCTGCACATAATAATTAGGAGTGCCGTAAACACGCAGATTATCAAACCAAATTAAATCGGGTGTCCACTGCCAGCCCTCAACATGAGCAAACAAGGGGGCATAAGATGTTAAATGTACCACCTCGGCGTTTCGTTCCAAACCAGTCATAAAGGCAGCTTCAGAAAGCGCAGTAAGCCATGAGTTACGGTTATTTGGACTGGCAATTGCAACCGATTGGGCAGCATATTCGCCTGCAAATATTTTCGGCCCATGACGGTCGTAAGAGTCATATCGTGTGGCATTATCGAAAAACCATTGCGGTGGACGATAATAGTGCTCATCAATAATTTCAGCATTGAGTTCTTTCAAGGCTTTCATGCCAAACTCAAAATCTTCACCATCGGGGAACGGGCCTGAACCTGATACAATTATTATTTCAGGGTATTTTGCTTTAATGGCCTTCTCAAATTCGATGTAACGCTCAATATACTGAGGCCCCCACTGTTCGTTACCAACACCGATAAATTTCATATTAAAGGACTCGGGGCTGCCCATTTCAGCGCGTAATTTGCCCCATTTGGTGTCAATCGAACCATTGGCAAACTCAATAAGGTCAAGTGCATCCTGAATGTAAGGCTCCAGTTGGTCCATTGGAACCAACTCGCCGGTGTTAAACTGGCAGGCCATACCACAATTTATAATAGGCAGGGGCTCAGCACCCAAATCTCTCGACAACAAAAAGTATTCGTAAAAACCAAGGCCAAACGTTTGGTAATAATCAGGTGTGAGGCGATGGCTAAACTCGTTATTCCACCGATTCACAATCATTTCGCGCTCTTCAACATTCCCAACGGTTTTTTTCCATTGGTAACGAACGCTTAAATCGTGGCCCTCAACAATGCATCCTCCGGGGAACCTAAGAAAACCAGGTTTCATATCGTAAAGCATCTGAACCAAATCGGCTCTTAAACCCCCGGGCCGGTTTTTCCATGTATCGGCAGGAAAAAGTGAAATCATGTCCACATCCAGAATGCCTTTCCCTTCGAAAGTTAGTACCAGCGAAGCTTTGGAGTCGGTTTTTGAACTTGTAAAACTGACTTCGTACTTTGTCCATTCATCGGAAACCGGAATAAGTATAGCTTTTCCAATGTTTTCATTGGCAGAGTTTTGAAGCTCAATGTTCAATTTGATGCTGCTGCCAGCCTCCTGACGAGCCCAAATGGAAAAGTTATATTGAAGTCCCTGCTTCACGCCCATCCCCCGAAAGCCTGAATTCTTCATGGTTACAGGTTTGTCGTTGTCCACTACCGTAACTCGGGCATATCGCGGATTGGACGAAAGCATTTCTTCGCGGTTTAAAACCAAAACCGACCCTTCATAATTACCCCCGGGGGTAACTTCCCATCCCATCAAAGGTTTATAAAATTCAAAAGATCGATTCTTAACCAGCTCTGCATAAATACCACCATCGGCAGCAAAATTGATGTCCTCGAAGAACAAGCCCCACATGGTAGGCTGAATTTCGGCAACGGGTTCATTGGCCTTGACTACTAATTTTTGAGCAACCAAAATGTTTGCCAGCATGTTGCACATTAAGAAGATTGAAATTAAAATAAGCTGCTTTTTCATCTGTTTATAATTTATTTTTTATCGGTCAGATGGAACATTCATGCACATAATTCCCAATAAATCGGGACCACTTGTTCCGCAACGCGGAAAGCTATGATTCTGTGTGCTGAAGCATCAAACATGGCTCGTTTCATCCGTTAATAATTTGTTTGTTAATGATTGGATTGCTTGCCCCCCATTTTTCAGGGGATTTCAATTCCTTGAAACGTAAACCTGTTTGTTGGTTAGCAAACAAGTTTTCATTTTCACAATTGGCTATAGCGTCAAGTGTTTATACCTGAAAGTATATTTTTTACCAAACTTACTATTTAAATTCATTTTGAGACAATAATGCTAAATCTAATGTCGTTAGATTTAGCGTCTCCATTCAGTTCCTTCACCCACCTATCATTCAGTATTGTTATGCATCAAAATTATCTCATTTTCGGGCGAGAGGGGTGGATGTATGATTATTATAGGAGGACAAATCTTTCTGTTTTAAAAACTGAAAAAACGTCAAAAAAAATTAACCAGTTGGCAGTGTGGGCTTTAAACAACCTGTTGATAAACTATTTGTCACAGCTTTTTTCCTTTTCGCTATATTTGGATGATTTTTTTCAAACAGAAAAAAACAAACAGGTGTAATATAACCCTTTGAAATTGTTAATATTACCGGTTAAATCAAAATAAAAAAATGGTTCAGAATTATTCAGAAGAAACCATTCAAACCCTTGACTGGAAAGAACATATCAGGCGACGACCGGGTATGTATATTGGTAAACTGGGGGACGGTACTTATGCCGATGATGGTATTTATGTGTTGTTGAAAGAGGTTATGGATAACTCCATTGATGAATACATGATGGGGTTTGGAAAGAAAATTGACATCACCCTTCAGGATGGCGTAGTTACTGTGCGCGATTATGGCCGAGGAATTCCATTGGGAAAAGTAATTGATGTGGTATCGAAAATGAATACCGGGGCTAAATACGACAGCAAAGTATTTAAGAAATCGGTTGGGTTAAACGGCGTGGGTGTTAAAGCAGTTAATGCGTTATCCATTGATTTTGCCGTACAGGCTTTCCGAGATGGCGAAACCAAAAAAGTAACTTTTAGCCGTGGTGAAATTTTGGAGGATACCCCTGTTGCTTCCACTAAGGAACCAAACGGAACAAGAGTAGAATTCCGTCCCGACCCCGCCATTTTTGAAGAATATCGGTTTAAAGATGAGTTTATTGAAGATCTTCTCAAAAACTACACCTATCTGAATGCCGGACTAGCCATTCATTTTAACGGGAAAGTTTATCAGAGCAAAAATGGTTTATTGGATTTGCTCGATGAAAAAATGACCGAAACAGGGCTGTATCCGATTATTCATTTAAAAGACCCCGATTTGGAAATTGCCTTTACCCATACCACCCAGTATGGCGAAGAATATTACACGTTTGTTAACGGTCAGCATACCACTCAGGGGGGAACGCATCTGATAGCATTTCGTGAGTCGCTGGTTAAAACCATACGCGACTATTACAATAAAAATTTCGATGTGTCGGATATTCGCCAAGGCATTGTGGCAGCTGTGAGCATAAAAATTGAGGAGCCTGTTTTTGAATCGCAAACCAAAACCAAGCTGGGCTCCAAGGACATGTCGCCCAATGGGGCATCGGTTCGTAATTACATCAACGACCTAATATCGCAGCAGTTAGACAATTTTCTGCACAAAAATTCCGAAGTATCTGAAACGCTCTACAAAAAAATACTGGAATCTGAAAAAGAGCGCAAAGCCATTTCGGGCATTCAGAAACTGGCAAAAGAACGGGCAAAAAAAGTAAGCCTGCACAATAAAAAATTACGCGACTGCCGCATTCACTATAATACGAACGATGCACGAAAGCTTGAATCATCGCTATTCATTACCGAGGGCGACTCGGCCAGCGGCTCCATTACCAAATCGCGCGATGTTACCTGTCAGGCAGTATTCAGTTTAAGAGGTAAGCCCCTCAACACCTATGGCCTTACGCGTAAGGTGGTTTACGAAAACGAAGAATTCAATCTGTTGCAGGCGGCGCTGAATATTGAGGAAGGAATGGAAACCCTGCGCTACAATTACGTTATAATTGCTACCGATGCCGATGTGGATGGCATGCACATCAGGTTGCTGCTTATAACGTTTTTCCTGCAGTTTTTTCCCGAGCTGGTAAAAAACGGCCATCTTTATATTCTGCAAACCCCGCTTTTCAGGGTACGCAATAAAAAACACACCCGCTATTGCTATACCGAAGAAGAACGTGTTAAAGCCATAAAAGATTTGGGACCAAATCCGGAAATTACCCGATTTAAAGGATTGGGCGAGATTTCTCCGGATGAGTTCAAGTACTTCATTGGTAAAGACATTCGTTTAGAACAGGTTCGAATGAAAAAAGAAGATGCTGCCAAGGAGTTGCTCGATTTTTATATGGGCAAAAACACGCCTGAGCGTCAGGGTTTTATCATCGATAATTTGGTGGTTGACGAGGAAATGCTTTAAACGCAATAGTTGACCATTCATCTTATCACAACAAAGCCACAGAAATTAACAACATGGACAACGACGAAATTTTTGAAGAATACGAAGAAGTAATGCCCGAAGAAACTGCTGAAGGGCGACTGCACGAAAACATCACCGGAGCACCTAAAATATCACCCTTGCAGGGGATGTACAAAACATGGTTTCTCGATTATGCTTCGTATGTGATACTCGAACGGGCTGTTCCGCATATCAACGATGGATTAAAGCCGGTTCAGCGTCGTATTCTTTTTGCCATGAGGCGTTTAGAGGATGGCCGGTATAATAAAGTGGCCAACGTTATAGGTTTCACCATGCAGTTTCACCCCCATGGGGATGCCTCCATTGGTGATGCCATGGTGCAAATGGGGCAGAAAGAACTGCTGATTGATACACAAGGTAACTGGGGTAATATTTTTACCGGCGATGGGTCGGCTGCTCCCCGATACATTGAGGCCCGACTAACCAAATTCGCCCTCGATGTGGTTTTCAATCCAAAAACCACCGAATGGAAACCCACTTACGATGGTCGTAACAAAGAGCCTATTACCCTGCCCGTAAAATTTCCGCTATTGCTGGCACAAGGGGTCGAAGGAATTGCCGTAGGTTTGGCTTCAAAAATATTACCTCACAACTTTAATGAACTGATAGACGCCTCAATAGCTCATCTAAAAAACGAAGGTTTTGAGCTTTACCCCGATTTCCCTACAGGCGGCATGCTGGATGTATCGCGCTATAACGATGGCCTGCGGGGTGGAGCCATAAAAGTGAGAGCCAAAATTGGAAAATTGGATGCTAAAACACTGGTTATTTCTGATATCCCCTTCGGGAAAAACACTTCCACACTTATTGAGTCCATCCTGAAGGCAGTAGAAAAGGGAAAAATTAAAATCAGGAAAATTGACGACAATACGGCTGAAAATGTAGAAATTTTGGTGCACCTGTTTCCGGGCACATCACCCGATAAAACCATCGATGCCCTGTATGCATTTACCGATTGTGAAGTTTCCATATCGCCCAATGCCTGTGTTATTCGCGACAATAAACCTTGTTTTATAGGCGTATCAGAGATTTTAAGAACCAACACCGATCAAACCGTTTACCTGCTTACCCGCGAGCTCGAAATACAAAAGGATGAACTCAATGAAGCATGGCACCTGTCGTCGCTGGAAAAAATATTTATTGAAAATAAAATTTATCAGCGCATTGAAGATTGCGAAACCTTTGAAGCCATAATTCAAACCATTGACCATGGCCTAGAGCCGTTTAAGAAATTGCTGCGCCGCGAAGTTACCCGCGACGACATTATAAAGCTAACGGAGATTAAAATCAAGCGTATTTCGCGGTTCGATGCCAAAAAGGCCGATGAATACATTGCTTCGCTCGAAGAAGAAATGGAGCAGGTTGAATACAATCTACAGCACATCATTCCCTATTCCATCGATTATTATAAACGACTAAAAAAACAATACGGAGCCAAATTCACCAGAAAAACAGAATTGCGTAGTTTCGAGAATATT
Organism: uncultured Marinilabiliaceae bacterium; assembly: GCA_937920475.1. GTDB lineage: Bacteria > Bacteroidota > Bacteroidia > Bacteroidales > Marinilabiliaceae > CALEUX01. Next base: position 45,809 of record CALEUX010000074.1, on the reverse strand, counting down.
GAAGCTACCAAGGTGGTGGTAAAAAACGAAAAACTTTACATTAACCGCGAAGATGGTTTTATTGGAACAGGCCTGCGTAAGGATGAGTATATTTGCGATTGTTCTGATATTGACGACATTATTCTGTTCTACAAAAATGGCCGTTACATCATTACCAAAGTACAGGAAAAGGCCTTTGTTGGTAAAAACATCATTCATGTGGCTGTTTTCCGTAAAAACGACGAACGCACCATATACAATGTGGCCTACCGCGATGGCAAACATGGTTCCACCTATGTTAAACGCTTTGCGGTAACCGGTATTACCCGCGATAAGGAATATGATATTACCCAGGGCACTGAAGGTTCAGAAGTTCTATATTTTAGTGAAAACCCAAATGGCGAAGCAGAGGTACTCAGAGTTACACTTAAACCCAAACCGCGCATACGCAACCTAATTTTTGAGTTCGATATGGCAGAACTGACCATTAAAGGACGTGGTGCCATGGGTAATATTCTCAGTAAACAGGATGTTCATAAAATTGCACTGAAACGGAAAGGAGAATCCACGCTTGGCGGACGAAAAATATGGTTCGAGCCCGAAGTTCTGAGATTGAATACAGATGGCCGTGGCAGCTATTTGGGCGAATTCCATAACGACGACCAAATTCTGGTTGTGCTCAAGGATGGCTCGTTTTACAACACCAATTTCGATTTAAGCAATCATTACGAGCCCAATGTTCTGGTTGTTGAGAAATTCAATGCAGATATAGTTTGGTCGTCGGTTTATTTCGATGCCGAACAGCAATATTATTATATCAAGCGTTTCCAGATTGAAGCATCGGCTAAACCTCAGCGTTTTATTGGTGAGCACCCCGACTCGTACTTAGTAAGGATGACCAAAGTAGATTATCCGAGACTGGAAATTAAGTTTGGTGGCGACGATAAAGACCGTGAGAAAATGATTGTGGAGGTTGCTGAGTTTATTGGAGTTAAAGGATACAAGGCCAAAGGTAAACGTTTAACCACCTATCAGGTAGCCAAAATTAAAGAGTTGGAGCCAATCATCGTTCCTGAAACCCGGCAGCCTGAAATTACAGAGGAGGAGCAACCTCCAAAACCAACTCCCGGCAACGAGGATGATGGCCAAATGTCGATATTTTAATCTCGAAAAAAAGGAAGAACCTGTTTAAATTTAGTTTTCTGGTTTTATTAAAGACTATTAGAAGTTTAGACCTGTCTATGCCGATAGGTGGGTAAAGATGGTAAATGGTTGTTTTTTTACCATTTGCTTTTCCCCTTATTTCGTTTCTCGGAACTCCATTACACTTCGAGTCTTTTAGTCTTCTGTCTATTGTCTTAAAAATTTTAAGTTATTAATTTTAAGTAGTTAATGAATCGGATATTTCTGATAGGATTTATGGGTTGCGGCAAATCTACAGTTGGCCGCAATCTGGCTCGCGCGCTTAACTGGAAATTTATCGATTTAGACCAGTTTATTCAGGAACAGGAAGGCTTATCAATAACTGAAATATTCAGCCAGCAGGGAGAAGAGGTTTTCAGGATGTTGGAAAAGAATGCCCTTGATAAAGTTGCAACCCTCGAAAACGTAGTGATTGCCACAGGTGGAGGCGCACCCTGCACCCATAACAATCTGGAGCGGATGAAAGAAACCGGTTTAACCATATACTTGAAACTGGAACCCGAAGGATTGTTGGAACGGCTGTTACCAGCCCGAAAATCGAGACCATTAATTGCCAATAAAAGCGACGACGAGCTACTCTTGTTTATAAGGGAAAAACTGGCCGAACGCGAGCCCTTTTACAACCAGGCTTCTGTTGTTGCCGATGCATCGGTTACAGGTGTTGAACCTTATATGCAAATAATAAAACTATACCAGTAATAGCTTAAGATTGTTAGACTTTAAGATTAATAGATTTAAGATTTGGAGAAGCCCCAACCATCAAACAATCTTTTCACCAATCTGTTACAAATCCTTCTTGAATACTTTTGCTATTAACTTACCCCACTAAATTTTAAAAAGAGTAGCCAAATCCCAAATACCACCTAAAGCGGTTATCCTGAGAGTTTCTGCCAGCTCCGGCCTGAATAGGTCCCAAAATGCTATCGTATTCTATCATTAAGCCATACCCCCAAACTTGCTCTTTAGGACGCAGAAGAATGGGATTTTCAATTTCTTTATCACCGGCTAATGAATAGGCCACATTCACCATTGCTGTTGTATGGGTTTTCTTCATAAACCGAAACCGCGATTTTAATCCTCCAATAACAAAATCGTTTAGCTGCCTTTCGCGCGATAGCAGTCCGGCAAAACCAATTTCGTTTGACCGGTTTAAAAAGGGCATCCCTCCCAAAAATTGAAGGCCGGTAGCAGGAAGCGGTTTACTATCGAAACCGGCATGCCCGTTAATAGAAAAAATAAATCTGTTGGCAACACAAAAAAGCCGCTCAAAACCGGTATAAACCGAAAAAAAAGGAGTCCCGGTGCGTGTTATCAGTTCAGAAACATTTTCGTAAGCTGAGACGCTGCCTCTGTAAACCTCATCGATATCAAAATATAGTTTATAGCGAAAATCAAAGGTGCTTCCCCGGGTTGGAAAAAATCTCCGGTTTAAGGAGTTACGCCGGGCAGTAAAATTCCCTGATAAAAACCGGTTTCCAAAACGTGTTATTCCGGCATCAAAAATCTCGCTAAAACCGCTTTGGCGCATCAAAACAGAACGTTCGAACATTAAAAACGTATTGAGTTCCCAGCGGGTACCCAGCGATGACATAAATCCCCCCGAAACACTTGAATAGTTATGGGTTAGAATGCCATAAATTGCTCCATTGTCCAAATAAAACGGTAATTTATTATTTTCTGCGGTTAGCTCAATACGAAAAGCGGTTCGTTGTCGTTCGCCAAAATAATTGATTATGGACGTATTCAACCTGGGATTTTCAGAAATATCGAGCGTAGTTGAAAAACGGTTGCCCCTGGCTAAAATATTCCGAAGTGTAAAATTGGTAACAATGCCAGCCTTATATTCATTATCGTAATGGATGGAAAATTTAAACCTCGCACGTTCGGCCTCAACAGCATTTACATTAAGGCTGTAACCATCGCGTAAAGGCGTTAACTGATAGTTTACCGACGAATAATATCTGGTACCCATTAACCGTGCAATTCCTCGCTCTAAATCGTCAGGTGAAATTTCCTGACCCGGCTCAATATTCAGGTTGCCCATAAAAAAACGGTTGCTGGTTCGTTCAATTCCAGTAATTCGAACCTGACTAATTTTAAGCAGATTAGGTTGAGGAAAAGTCGCCTTTATATGCTGAGGACCTAAGGAGTCAAGTTTTTGGGCGAGTTTTGCCAAGTCAGGCTGTAATTTTCGTGCAACCAACTCGCCTTGGTCAACAATTCGTCCGGCATCCAGAAAACTGGCCATGGTGTAAGCTTTTAAGTCAGGAGAAATTAAAACATTAACATAAGGCAACGATTGCAAAAAAGCCACATGACTCGATAAACTTGCCGATGCCATCAGTACATTGGTAGGCATATTAAAGTGGTCTGAGTCTATCTCATCGCCAAAACCAACATTAACAGCAATTATGATATCAGCACCCATTTCCTTGCACAACATCACCGGAAAATTATTCAGCACACCGCCATCCACCAACAACGCCTTATCAAGCTTTACCGGTGCAAATACTGATGGAATTGACATGCTGGCCCGCAGTGCCGTAGCAAAATCACCATCTTTAAAAACGTACTGCTGACCTGATAACAAATCGGCCGCTACACATCGGAACGGGATAGGATAGTTATCGAACGATTGAACTCCGGCCACTCTAATAGAAAGACGGGCCAGCAATTCGTAAATTACATTCCCATGAATAAAACCTCCGGGCATTTTCAACCCATCGCGTGTATAATCCAACTCAACATTAAACCGGTGATAATCGTGTTTTTCTTCGGGCATAACATCTGTTAACGGAACAGCATCCGATAACAGGTGCCCCCAATCAAGCCGCCTTACAATTGAATCGAGTTCACTGGCATTATACCCAATGGCATATAAACCGCCAACGATGCTTCCCATACTTGTTCCTGTAATAAAGTCGGGCCTGATTCCAGCCTCTTCCAAAACTTTAAGCACACCAATATGAGCCAGTCCCTTAGCGCCTCCCCCACTTAGAACCAATCCAACTTTGGGCCGCCTTACGGGTTCCTGATTCTGGGAATTTACCAAAGCAGTAAAACAGGCTAAAAAAACCAGCAAAATAACGATTCGTTGGGTTAAAACCATTTCCAAATTTGGTTTAAGGATATTGGGTATCTTGTTAAAAATCTGTTTAAAATTATTTTTTAGACAAAAGACAAAAGAATTTTAGACACGTGTTCCGGTTCATCGGAAATAGACATAAGCCGTAAAATACTTAAAATAAGCAAGATAACTTAACAGTATTGTTTGTCTCTTCTTTCTATTTAGTCTAATCCCGATAAACCGGGACACGTCTATCTGTCTGAAGTCTAAACTTCTAATAGTCTTTAATAAAAACAGAAAACTAAATTTAAACAGTTACTAATTCTACTTTTTGTCGTTGCCCTTTTGTCCCTCTTTCTTCTGCCTATTTACTACCGCCTGGCCATTAAATAATACCTTTGGCTTTAAATTCAAGGTATCGGTTCATGGTGTCAACTGTTAATTTTTCAGGATCGGTAAGAATGGCATATATTCCATGCCGCTCCAGTTCTTTCACAATGCGCTTTTTATCGATAATAAACTTCTCGGCAATTCCCTGCATGTAAATATCTTCAGTGTCTTCGGCCTGATGATTGATGACTTTAGAGAGTTCGGTATTTTCGAAAAACACAACCAATAAAAGATGGTTTGAAGCCAGGCGGGCCAGCATGGGTAACTCACGCTCGGCCGATTTCAGACTTTCAAAATTAGTAAACAATATCAGCAAACTACGCTGATGAACATGGTATTTTACCATTGAATAAAGTGCCTCCAGATTATGCTCATTAAAACTGGTGGCTTGATTGTACAAAACCTCCATAATGGTTTGCATGTGGGGCCCTTCGTGGCGGGGCGGCACTACTGAACGTACCTGCTCGTTAAATGTTATCAGTCCGGCTTTATCGTGTTTCAACATGGCAATATTGGAAATAACCAGACTGGTGTTGATAGCATAATCCAGAAGTGTCATCCCGTTAAATGGCATTTTCATAGTTCGGCCCATGTCGATAATGCAAAATACCTGTTGCGATTTTTCGTCCTGATACTGATTAACCATCAGGTGTCCCTTCCGGGCTGTGGCTTTCCAGTTTATGGTTCGTATATCGTCGCCTTTAATATAATCGCGAATCTGGTCAAATTCCATATGACGACCAATGCGCCTGATCTTTTTAATCCCTACCTCGCTCAATCGGTTTGATATGGCCATCAGTTCAAACCGGCGCATTTGAATGTACGATGGATATACTTTTATTTTCCGTTCCCTTTCAAAACAATATTTTCGTGATACAAAACCGGGTTTTGCCGACACAAATACATTCAGCGAACCAAACACAAACTCCCCACGTTGAACCGGCACCAGCCAATAATTGTATTGATACATCTGCCCCGGTTTAAGCTTAAATTGGTGTAAAAAGTCGCGTCTCTGAAACTGAACCGGAATTTCATCAATTAATTCAACATCCAGTTCAATGGCAAAACGGTTTTCAATTTCAATCACTATTTCATTAATATCGCCATTTGAAAACCTTTCAGAGAGTTTTCGTTCGGCCAAAATGCCATCTTTAGGAGCCCTCCAAAAAAGTAACAAGCCCTCGACCAGCAATAACCCCAAAAATGCAATGAGGAATATTATAGCAAAAATGAACAGAAAACTCCAAATATGGGCAAGCAGAAACATAACGCCCAAAAAACCAAGCGCTTTAAAGAATAAATTATTAATATACAGTGCCCTAAAAGAATTCTTCATCAGTTGGCAGATAACAATTACTTTTAATTACAATTCAGTTATAGTTGAAACTATGATGCTGTTTAGATTTTCCTTTAGATAATCAGATAACCCATCTATCAAGATAATCCTAAATATCTAGTCTATCCATCTATCATCTAATAATCTTACCGTTTCATATTCTACCTCGGCACTTCAATGCTATCAACAATCTGACGTATAACAGCTTCGGGTTTCACGCCTTCCATCTCTTTTTCGGGCGATAAAATAATACGGTGCGTTAAAACCGGGAAAACCACCTCTTTTATATCTTCGGGTGTAACAAAGTCGCGTCCTTCAAGGGCGGCAAATGCCTTTGATGCTTTAAGCACGGCCAGCGAAGCGCGAGGACTGGCACCCAAATAAAGGGCGTTGTTATTGCGGGTTTTTTCAATAATGGCAGCAATATAATGCAACAGCTGATGATCGACCAGTACATTATTAACCATCTCCTGGTATTTAAACAATTCGCTTTCGGTAATTACCGGACATACCTCATCAACTTCTTTGCGACTGCCACGCTCGTTGGCATTCTGCAAAATGGTTATTTCCTGGTCGATTGATGGATAATCGATGTTGATTTTGAAAAGGAACCGGTCGAGCTGCGCTTCGGGCAAACGATAAGTTCCTTCGTGTTCCACCGGGTTTTGAGTGGCCAAAACAATAAACGGCGATGCCATAGGGTGCGTAGTGCCATCAATGGTTACCTGTCGCTCTTCCATTACTTCAAACAATGCCGATTGGGTTTTAGCCGGGGCCCGGTTAACCTCATCAATAAGAATCATATTTGAAAAAACAGGCCCGCTGTTAAATTCAAATGTTGATTTGGCGGCATTAAACACCGTAGTTCCCAAAACATCAGATGGCATTAAGTCGGGGGTAAACTGAATGCGTGAAAACCCGGTGCTGATGGTTTTCGAAAGCAGTTTGGCAATCATGGTTTTTGCAACGCCGGGCACACCTTCAATCAGCACATGCCCATTGGCTAATAAGGCAGTGAGCAGCAAATCCAAAACACGGTCCTGCCCAACAATAACTTTTCCTATTTCGTTGCGGATGCGAAAGGCCACATGATTCAGTTCTTCAACTTTCAAACGGTTTTCGAACAGCGGGTTTTCATCCTGTAAATTGTCCATATTATTCTGTTCCATATCAGCGACAGTTTTTATAAAAATATTCTATTTGACGGTTAAATTGTTGCAGGTCTTCCTGCGAAATATAATTTACCTTTTCGAGGTTGCCGGCCACTTTAAACAAGGCAGCAACCGTACGTTCGGCAATGCCTGATTTTTTCGAAACATCCTCAATCAATTTACTATCGCGAACCGATGTATCAACAAAGTAGCGGGTTCGCAGATAATCCAGAAAGAAAATAAAGCGTTTGCGTGCAATGCCCCGATGGTCGTGTTTTACAAAATACAACCGCCCCACCGTTTCAATAAACTCAAGGGACGTGTTTTTAGGTGGCTCAACAACCGGAATGACTCTTTGGCGACGTTTTCCCTTAAATATAAAATAAACCAGTACACCAAACAGTAAAATATACCAGGCCATTCTAAGAGCACGATCGTTCAGTATGTAGGCCAATTCTGAGCCAACAAGCATCCCGCCCGGCTTGTGATATTCGTCCCAAACAGTTGATGCCACGGGCAAATACGACAAACATTTAAAAATATACTCACTGTTGTTGCCCGACAATAACTGATAATTGGTAAATGCTGTAGGATTACTGTTGAGGTAAAGGTAACCCTCTCCTATTTTTATCCTGATAAAATTGGTTTTTCCATTCTGGTTGTATCCCAAAACGGTGGTTCGGGTGCTATCGTAGGCAGCTATATAATTATTACTGATTCCTTTTTTAAACCAATACCCGAAAGCTGTTTTTAGCTGTCGGTTAGAGTAGTTAAAATTTATGGAATCAATGGGCAAAGAAAAATCCATAACCGGCATTACAACCTGTTTCAGATGAATTGGCTTAATAAATTCAGGCGAGAAATTTTCTGCAGCAACGAACACATTATTTCCGGCTTCAATAATTTTTAAAATCTCTGCGGTTTCCACGGAGTCGGGATAAAACCTGTTGGTTATAAAAATAAAATTTGTGTTTAACGGAATGGTTCCTTCTAAAAAGGCATTTAGCTTTGAATGCATGGTTACCAGATTCTGACCAGGAAAAAGATCCGGCAAAACAGAATAAACCAGCTTATTGCCCAAGGGACGGTCGTGCCGCTTGGAAAAACTTAAACTCCAATCAACAGGCTTAGGAGCAAACACGGCAACCACCACAAATGCTATAAAAGCAATTGCCAATACCACCATAAGTGCTTTATTTGATTTCTGCTTAGCCATTTGCCTCCGATTTTGAAATTCCCGGTAAACCTACCTTAACAAACTCCTTTTCGATGGCATAGAACTCATGATGCGACACGTTAAACTGCCCATACCAAACATAATTGTATAATTTCGACAGTTGCCTGAAACTCTGCTGCCCCAATTCATCTTTAATCTCACGGCCGTAATCACGATTGGTTTTATTCATCTTCAAACGGATTACACCTCTCTGGTGCAGTGTTTTTAAATATATCAGGTACAAAACACGAACCGCTTCACGATAAGCACCATTGCTCCGGTACATCTGGAAAAGTTTATCAAGTTCCTGTTGCGACATTCCTTCTGCCGGATGCACCATATCTAACGGAGAAACAGCGCTGGCACGCGAAAAAGAAAACAAACCCGAAATTGGGATATCCAAAATTCTGAGAATCAACAGGAGCAACAAAATGATTCCAAGTCCTCCAAATAAATATAAAATCCAGGATTGCTGCGCTAAACCCTGAACCAGCCAACTGGCTATTTTCTGAAGAATTCGCCCTAAAAGACTAATCTTTTGCTGGCTTCGGTCGTAATCAAAGTTTTTATCATTTTTATACGTCTCAATAACATCTGTAGGCGGCTCGCGATATTCCACATGTGAGTCAGAATCCCACGGTTCCACCTGTCGTTCTTCCGGGAAGGCGGTAGTAAAAACAGCCATCTGAAAAAAGAACAGCAATATTAAAGTCCGGCTCCAACTAAAGTCTTCCTTTTTATCAGTCATTTGTAATTTCAGAAACCTTTTTAAACAACGATGTTTGGTCTTTTTGCTCTTTAAGATTAAAATACTGAAGGCCTATGGTTACGTAACTGATACCATAAATCAGATACTGTCCAACAGTACCAATCACCATCGATATTATCACTGGTAAAGACTGATAATCGGCCGACCCTTCTTTAGTTGCAGCTAAAAATCCCTGAACAAAAATAATGATGAAAGCAGGTACTGAAAAAATAGTGCTCACCATTGAAACAATAAGTCCAACCACCAGAATAATGGCAAAAGTTATCCACCAGTTATTACTTATCAGGCGAAAACTTCGGTCGATGGACTGGCTCAAATCAGTATCCTCAAGAAACAGAATGGTAATGGTTAACGACAGCGGAACCATCAGGTAAATTCCCGGAAAAATGCAAAGTGCAAAACCAAATATCATCATTAGTAGCGTTACTATGCTTACCAATAAAAAAGTGCCAATTCGCGACATAAACCGACTCCAAACATCGGCTGCTGTAAAATTACCGTGTCCCTTTTCTTTATATTCGGCAAAATAAGCTGCCACAAGACCCGAAATTTGATAAGCGGTTATAAACATTAACCCATACATAATGAGCAACAAAACAAAATCAGGTTGCTGCGGTTGAACATTTCCTTTAAATAATGAAAAAATACCGGAGAAAGAGCTATCGGTATATAAAGCCGTAGCTATTGATACAGCAATAATTGGCAAACCGGCATAAAGCAGAATCACTTTTAATAAAGGCTTGTATTCCTGCGATATAAAAGAAAAAGTACCATTCACAATATCTGTGAAATCTCTTTCTTTCTCTAAAACAACTAAAGGTTTACTCATATTTCTTTTCTTTATGGTTAGAGTTTAAATAAACATAACGTGGGTAAATTACAAAGTAACCCAAAATCAAAAACATAGAAACTATAATAATCAGCAAATTAGCAGTTACCGACATGGTGTTGTAATTGCGGGTAATAAAGCTTTCGAGAAAGCCTGCAATAATAAAAAAAGGTACCAGCCCCAACAGAATCTTAGTGCCTCGTAAAACCCCTTTCTTAAAAGATACAGACCGCGAATAAGTTCCAGGAAACAAAAGACTGTTTCCCAAAAGAATACCTGCACCTCCTGCCAGAACTATGGCCGATAGTTCAATGGTGCCGTGAATCATAATAGCCAGCGATGAAACAGTAGCCAATGATTTTTTCATAAAAAACACCTGAAAAGCACCCAGCATAATGCCATTTCGCAATAAAATAAACCCGGTACCGGCGGCTGTAAACATTCCAAACAGAAATGCCACAAACGACACATAGATGTTATTAAAAGTAATCATTAAAAACATGGGAACCGGATCCATGCTGCGGTATACGGCCATGGGGTCGCCTTTCTCAATATTATCGAGGGTGGTATTAACATAATTATCGCCCAAAATTATACGCAGAAAATTGTCGTCGTGCCAGGCAGAAATGCCACCAATAACAACGGCCACCAGGAAAATAACCAAAGACCAGAAAAACTCACGTCGGGCCTCGTAAAGGGCAAGCGGTAGTTCTGTGGTCCAGAAAGTACGCAATCGTGAAGCTTTTTCTTTTTTATTGCGATAAATTAAAGCATGGGTTTTTGCGCTTAATCCATTCAAATATTGAATAATGGTCGACTCCGGGAAAAAAGTCCGGGCATACGAAAGGTCATCGGTTAACTGAATAAAACTATCGGCCAAATCATCAGGATTAATATTCTCCTTCCGGTGAATTTGGGTTTCCAGGTCTTTCCACCTTTTTTTATTCATTTTGATGAATGAAATCTCCTTCATCTTCTATAGTATCAAAATTCCATAGGGTTTTTCAGACCTTGAATATACCAAATCAAAATAAAAGAAGCGTTTTTTTTTATTAATTTTGAGGCGCTGGTAACAATATTTATAAAAAATCCAGTCAAACATGGAAACTTTTAATCTTAGCACATCCCAAAACGTAACGCTCGAATTCAAAATTGCCAGTGTTGCCGACCGAATTCTGGCTTATATTCTGGACATAATCATTTTAGGGCTTACCTCATTGATTTTTAGTCTGGTTATATCACTAACCGCCTTTGGCTTTTCGGAGTGGATGCTCCTGCTTTTCCTTCCGGTTTTGTTTTATCATTTGCTTTTTGAGATTTTCTTTAGTGGTCAAAGCCTTGGTAAAATGATAATGGGCATTCGGGTGGTTAAAACCGATGGCTCGCAACTTACCATTGGCTCATGCTTTATCCGGTGGATTTTTCAGCTTATTGATATTTTGCTTTTAGGCGGCGCTGTGGCCATTCTGGTTATTATTATCAATGGCAAAGGACAACGCCTTGGTGATTTGGCCGCCTCTACAACCGTGTTAAAAATTAACAAACAGGGAAAACTTGAAAACACCATCTGGACTGAAATTGAAGAAACCTACGAAATAAAATTTCCCCAGGTTCAACTTTTGGGCGATAAGGACATTCAAGTGGTGAGGGAAGTTTTGGCTGTTAGCTATAAAAATGGCTATAACACTACCACCGCACAACTTGTAAAAAACACCCGCAGTGCCATTTGCGAAAAAGCCAGCATTACGAGCGATTTAAACGACCGCAATTTATTATTAACCGTTGTGAAAGACTACAACGCCCTCCACCAGTTATCGTGAGGCTTAGCTAATCAATTTAAAACCAATCGACTTAATCATTTCAGAAATGTCGGTTGTACCGTTTATCAGGTTCACTTTCCAAATGCCAAATTCACGTCGCAGTGGATAATCGCCCCGCTGTTTCTCAAACTGATGTGGATTGGCCCGAAGACGCGCATCATCATCCAAAACATTGTAGGTTTGCAATATAGCTTTAGCGGCCACTTGGCAGGGATGAAGGCCCCGACAATCAATTGTAATCATTGTGTTTGATGGTTCGGGCACCGATTGCGGCTCCCAGCTGTCGTGTCCCAGGTTAAAACGATGGCTGATAGCCTGAACCGACATTGAAGTTCCATTGGCTTTACCATCGGCCGAATAGCCGGCAATATGCGGTGTTGCTATCCATGCTTTATCAAGCAACTCTCTGGAAATATTGGGCTCGTTTTCCCAAACATCCAATACTGCCTTGGAAATAACGCCCGAACTCAGCCCCTTTAATAAAGCTTTGGTACAGGTAACTTCGCCCCGAGATGAATTTATAATTATAGCGCCCGGTTTCAGTTTTTCGAGCGATTTATTATTGAACAGATGAAAAGTAGCATCTTCTCCTTCAGTTTCAAGGGGCGTATGAAACGTTACAATGTCTGACTCTTTCAAAATTGTATCAAGGCTTACAAACTCCCCACTTCCCTCACGACGTTGGCGTGGCGGGTCGTTCAGTAAAACCCGCATACCAAGTGCACCGGCAATTTGCGCCACCTTTGAACCCACCATCCCCACACCAACAACACCAATTGTAGCTTTACGCAAATCAAACCCCTGTTCAATCAGCAACGACAACACAGAGCCGATATATTGACGCACCGAACCGGAATTGCAACCCGGAGCATTGCGCCATTCAATTCCGGCTTTTTCGAGCCAGGGAATATCAAAATGGTCGGTTCCGATGGTGGCCGTCACTACCATTTTAACAGCGGTACCTTCCAGTAATTGAGCATTGCAGCCAGTTCTGGTTCTTACAATGAGCGCATCGGCATCCGCCACATCTGCTTTTGAAATATCAGCTCCGGGCAAGTATTTTACCTCTTTTACAAAAGGCTCAAGCACACCCTTCAAAAATGGAATTTTATCGTCGGCTACTATCTTCATTGTGTTCAATTTAAATCATTAAAAAGCCTGATAACCAGCTGTTAAGTATTAGTTTTTAGTTTTTAGCTCCTGGTAATTTTGAATTTTTCCCAATTCCCGGGACTTCGCTATGCCTGAAACCATGAACTGAGAACTAAAAACTTCCGCCTTCGGCCTTATCTCTTGCCATGTCAAAAGTATCATGCAAGTTCCATTTTACCAATACCTTATTTAAAATATCTCCATGTGAAAAAAAAAGTATATTTTTACCATCATAAAATATTAGGCAGAACAGGCTGGAATAGAACACTTCAGCACTGCCGAAGAGTTAGCACACTTGTCTGATTATCAGAATTAAACAAATAACCACAAATACAACCAAGAAACATGAGCAATCAGATTTCACAAAGAGCTGCAGACAATATTCGAATTTTATCAGCGGCCATGGTAGAAAAAGCGAACTCGGGACACCCCGGCGGAGCAATGGGAGGAGCCGATTTTGTTCACATTCTTTTCTCCGAGTTTTTAAACTACGACCCTGCTGACCGCACCTGGGTAAACCGCGACAGGTTTTTCCTCGACCCGGGCCATATGTCGCCCATGTTATACTCCATTCTGGCCCTTACAGGAACTTACTCCATGAGCGAACTTGAAAACTTCCGCCAATGGGGAAGTCCAACTCCGGGACACCCTGAGGTTGATATTGAGCGCGGTGTGGAAAACACCTCAGGTCCACTCGGACAAGGACATACCATGGCTGTAGGTGCCGCTATTGCCGAGCGTTTTCTGGCCCAAAGGTTCGGAAATTGGATGGAGCACAATATTTACACTTTCATTTCTGATGGTGGTATTCAGGAAGAAATCAGTCAGGGTGCAGGCCGTTTGGCAGGATATCTGGGACTGGGCAATCTGGTAATGTTTTACGATAGTAACGACATTCAGCTATCGACCGAAACCAATGCCGTAACCACCGAAGACACTGCCAAAAAATACGAATCGTGGGGTTGGTCGGTTGTCACCATTGATGGCCATAACCATGACCAAATCCGTAAGGCATTAAAAGATGCTATTGCCGATAAGAGCCGTCCTTCGCTTATAATTGGAAAAACCATTATGGGTAAAGGTGCTGTAAAAGCTGATGGTACCAATTTTGAACGTCAGGTGAGTACCCACGGCCAGCCGCTGAGCCATGCCGGCGCGTCACTCGAGGCAACCATAAAAAATCTGGGCGGCGACCCAGCCAATGCTTTCAGCATCTTTGCCGATGTGGCTGAATACTACAAAAAAGCCAATGCCGAAAAAGCCAAATATGTTGCTGACCGTAAAGCAGTTCAAAAAGAATGGGAAGCAAAAAATCCTGAGCTGGCTGCTAAATTTAAGGCATTCTTCAGTAAGGAAGCTCCTAAAATGGACTTCAGCGCCATTAAACAAAAAGAAAACGATGCTACCCGTTCGGCCTCTGCCACTGTACTTTCCGCCTTTGCCGAGCAGGTTGAGAATATGATTGTTATGTCGGCCGACCTTGCCAACTCCGATAAAACCGATGGATTTTTGAAGAAAACCAAAGCCTTTACCAAAGGTGATTTCTCAGGTAAATTCCTTCAGATGGGTGTGGCAGAGTTAACCATGGCTGCTGTAGCCAATGGTATGGCCCTTCATGGCGGTGTTATTCCGGTTTGTGGAACTTTCTTTGTTTTCAGCGATTATATGAAACCAGCCGTTCGTTTGGCTGCGCTGATGGAATTGCCAGTAAAATATGTTTGGACACATGATGCCTTCCGTGTTGGTGAAGATGGTCCTACACACCAGCCTGTTGAACAGGAAGCACAAATTCGCCTGATGGAAAAACTGAAAAACCACAGTGGTAAAAACAGTGTTTTAGTGCTTCGCCCGGCTGATGCCGAAGAAACAACCGTAGCCTGGGAAATGGCTATGGAGAACACCCATACACCAACTGCTTTAATATTATCGCGCCAGAACATTGTTAACCTTCCGGGTAACAACTACTCAGTTTCTCAACAAGTGAAAAAGGGAGCTTATGTTGTTGTTAAAGATTCGGCTGTGCCCGATGTTGTTTTAATTGGTAACGGATCTGAAGTATCAACGCTTTTGGAAGGAGCTGCCATGCTTCGCGAGAAAAAAGGGTTAAAAGTTCAGGTGGTATCAGTTCCATCAGAAGGATTGTTCCGTAACCAGCCAAAAGCTTACCAGGCTGAAGTGCTACCTGCAGGAATTCCAAGGTTTGGTCTCACTGCCGGCTTACCTGTTACTCTGGAAGGATTAACCGGTGAGAATGGCATGGTTGCCGGATTAGAACAATTTGGTTTCTCGGCACCATTCAAAGTGCTCGACAAAGAGTTCGGGTTTACCGGTGAAGCAGTTTTCAACAAAGTATCGGCTTTACTGCAAAAATAATAACCAACCATAGAGTTAACTAAAAAGGCGCAAGGCTCTGAATATAACTTCAAGCCTTGCACCTCTCTTTTTTTGTGGGTTGTACTGGATTCGAACCAGTGACCCCTACCCTGTCAAGGTAATGCTCTAAACCAACTGAGCTAACAACCCTTTAAAGAACAATAGCCGCTTTCCTAAACCATTTGAAAGGTGCGACTCTAAAAACCAAAGTATGTCAATCATAATTAGGCGTAAAAAGTTTGTTGTTAGGTATTAGCTCCTGGTTGATAGAAACTATAAACTATTAAACTAAAAACTTCTGCCTTTTTACTGTTGACTTATTACCATGTGGCAAATTTAATATTTTCGGCAAAAAAATAAATGAAAAAAGGCCTGATTAAAGGCCTTTTCATTCTGGATTTTTTTCACTGACTTATAGGGAAAGGTTTGAATCTTTCGATTGCAAACATAGACATTTTTTAACAAATACAAAGAAAAATTTCAAAATAATTTTTCTTTTTCATTAAACCTTTGATTTATTCGTGAATCAAAGATTAATCATCAAACTTCAGATTTCATTTCATACAACCTCTGCCAAAAAGTACTTTTCGTGAGAAACTAATAGTCTTTAATAAAACCAGAAAACTACATTTTACAGCTTCTAAGCATATCTTTATGTCTAATAGGTTGTTAGTGATTCAATCACCGGAGCTTTGAAAATTTAAGCACAAGATTTCTAGTATAGGAAAATTCGTCTCTGCAAGTTCCCTGTTTTGGTAACTTTTATTAACTTTGTAAATTATGAGAATAATAAAAGAAAAAACACTTACTGATTATTGTCGGTTGAGTAAATACAAGCAGGCTGCTGAAGCGCTAAAAGCCTGGGTTTATGAGGTAAAGTTTTCTACCTGGAATAATGCAAATGAATTGAAATCAAAATACGGTAATGCCAGCGTCATAAGCTCAAAAAGAGTCGTATTCAATATAAAAGGAAATGACTATCGACTAATAGTTGACATTGAATACAAACTAAAAATAGTCTTTATAGTGTGGTTTGGAACACATAAGGAATATGATACGATAAATGCAAAAACAATAGGTTATGAAAGCTAAAATACTAAAAACAGAATTAGAATATAATGAAGCTTGCGAAAGAATTTATAATCTTATCAATAGCTCTGAAAGTGCAATAGAACCTGAAAGTGCACAGGGAGAGGAACTGGAACTCTTATCGTTACTTGTAGAAAAATACGAGCAGGAACATCACTGTATGGAAGCACCCGGGCCTATCGAAGCTATCAAATTCAGAATGGAACAAATGAATTTAAAACAAGCGGATATAGCGCCACTTTTTGGAGGTAAAACAAGGGTGTCTGAAGTGTTGAATGGAAGAAGAACCCTTACATTAAAAATGATAACACTTCTAAACAGATACTTAGGTATTCCTCTGGAATCATTGATAAGCGGCAATAAGGATATTAAATTGGAAGATCAAAATAAAGAGAAGCTTTTGAATATATCTTCAATTAAGGATTTTTTAAATGGAACAAGAGCAGCAATGATTTAACTCTTATTTTTTCTGATTAACTCATATTCATTTGAAAGTTCCTCCAATGACCTAAAGTCATCGGAGGAATTTTTTGTCTATCTGGATCTACTAAAACGAAAATTTGTCTTCAGTCTGTTAAAACCTTAAAACAGTTTATTCCTCTGCAGTTCTTCTTTCCTGCAAATCAGCCATAACCTTATCCATGGTTTTTTCATCGAGCTTGTATAAAAACATTATTAGGCCTGATAGTAAGGCACCAATAGCCGGAACATAACTCATCATATATTTGATTCCACGAATGGTATCGGGCGATTGCTCCACATTGGCCTGAAATCCATAATACGCCAACAACCACAGCGTTACAGAACCTCCCAGTGTCCAACCCAGTTTTTGCGACATGCTGGAGGCAGAGAAAACCAATCCGGTTGCACGGCGTCCGGTTTTCCATTCCGAATAATCGGTTGCATCGGCATACATCGACCATAACAATGGGAAAATTATACCGGCACAAAAACTAATGAGCGCCTGCAAGGTAAAAACAAATGCAATACTGTTTTTATCGAGATAGTAAAAACCAATGCTCAGGAAGGCTGCGCCAAGCATGGCCAAAATAAAGGTATTTCGTTTACCAATGCGGGCAGAAATTGGTTTTGCCATCATTACACCAAACATATTGGTTGCCTGGCCTAAAAACAAATAAAAGGTGCTGAAAGCTATGGTCATTTTAGACAGGTAAACGGCCGATTCCTGTGAAAAGTCGTTGCTGATGTAATACTTAAAATAATAAACGGCCACACCATCGCGAACCGAGTTAAAAATAAGCGTCATTACACCGGCTCCCAGCAATACAAACCAGGGAATGTTTTTACCAAGATTTTTTAAATCCTCTTTCAGGTTATTTTTTTGCTCTTTAGGCGGATTAACCCGTTCGCGAGTCCAGGAAAATGTCATCAGAAAAAAGCCAATAACAATTACACCTACAACCATCATGGTTAATTGGTACGATGTAGAAACGTCGATGCCATTTTGTTTAAAAGCATCGAGCAAAGGCTGAAAAATAGCCACTACCAGCAAACTTCCTGCAAAAGCAAAAATCATTCGGTATGATGCAAATGCAGTTCGCTCATTTGAATCGGAAGTCATAACGCCCAACAGACTGGCATAAGGAACGTTAATGGCCGTATAAGCCATCATCATCAATGTGTAGGATAAATAGGCGTAAACAATTTTACCTTTTAGCGACAAATCGGGTGTGGTGAATAACAACACTCCAATAATGGCAAAAGGAAATGCTACCCAAAGCAGGTATGGTCTGAACTTACCCCAGCGCGATTTGGTGCGGTCGCCAATGATACCCATAATGGGGTCGTTGGCTGTATCCCAAATGCGTGTAACCAGAAACATGGTTCCTGCCGCAGCAGCAGGAATACCAAACACATCGGTGTAAAATATGGCAAGGTAAAAAGTAAATATTTTCCAGAACATGGACGAGGCGGCATCGCCAAACCCATACCCTATTTTCTCTCGTAACGAAACTTTTTGTGTTATCATTATTGGCTGTTATTAAGAGTAACTAATTGTTTTAATTTATCAATATTTGCTCTGAGTCGTAAAGCCACTTCCATTAAAGCCCGGGTGTTGTGGTATGGGCATTTCCAGAATCCGATTTTTGGATCGGAAAAAACCGGAAATCCATTGCGGTCGGTTCGCAAAAACCATTCTCCAAACTTTTTATCAATCAATTTATTATCGATATAGTTCCAAACAGTAGCCATTTTCTCCAGATACATTTCATCGTTGGTTATCTGCCATGCATTTATAAATCCAACCATGGCTTCGGCCTGTACCCACCAATGTCGATCTTCGTCGAAATGATGGTTTCCAAAGTCTTTTTCGTACAATAAGGTTCCATCAGGGGTAAGTCCTTCCTGAATGGTGACATTGGTCATTTTCAAGGCAACAGCTTCAACCTCTTTTAATAGCGCTTTATTGCCCAAAACCTCGGCAGCTTCGCATAAAAGCCAGGCACCTTCAATATCATGACCATAAGAAACCATATTGCCTTTCTCTTTCCAGTCCATCTCAAAAAATAGTTTAAAATGACCTGTTTGCGTATCGATAATATGGTCGAGGAAAACCCGGATAAGGCCATGCATTTGAACTCCAAGTTTTTGATCAGGCCACACCCGGTACAAATTGGTGTATGGTTCTATAATATGTAAATGGGTGTTCATCGACTTGGGTTCGTTGGCATCCTTGGCGCTAAGGCGCATATCACTAAGCGGCTGCCAGCTGCGCGACAATGCTTCGATGTATCCTTTATATTCATTATCGAAACTGTGCTCTTCAATAAGATTGAACAGCTTAATGGCAAAATTCAAACTTTCGGCATTACCAGTAGCTTTATAGTACTCTGAAAATCCGTAGATTCCAAATCCCTGTGCATAAATCTGTTTTCGGCCATCGAGCATTTTCCCATCGTGGGTAACACTCCAGTATAAACCATCAAACTCGTTATCCCAACAGTGACTTTTCAAATAATTGTAAGCCCTGTGAGCCATTTGAAGATACTCCTCCTTTTTGAGGAAATTATATGCCATAGAAAAAGCCCATAAAATGCGGGCATTCAGAACAACTCCTTTGGGGGCATTGATGGAGGGTGTTCCGGTTAAGTCTACTTCACCCAAAAAACCTCCAAATTTTGAATCCACGCCCTTCTCCATCCAGAATTTAAGTATCTGTTCAAACTCTGAGACCATCTGACCGGGCAGGTCTTTATATTCTATCTTCATTTAATTTGATAAAAGTGAAACAACATAAAGGGTAAGGAAAACCGATAAGTTAACAATAAAAAGGCAGATGTTTTTTAGATCTTGGCTGTTAGTCCTTAGCTCCTGGCAGCTAACACCTAACAGCTATCAGCTAAACACTAACTTCTTCCGTCTAAGAGTCTCTTGTCTTAAGTCTTCCAAATTGGTTGGTTTTCCTTATTCCTTAATGGCTTCAATGGTTTATTTCAGAAATGGTTGATTGCTATCGATAAGCTGATTAATAGTTTGAACCGAAGCCGCACTCCGGAGTTTATCCTGTGGCGAGTTGATGCAATAATCAACCAACTTGTCAATAGTGCTAACTGCGATGTGCATGCGCGTGTCGGACGATGCATAATAGATAAACACTTTGCCATTGTCATCGGCAATCCAACCATTTGAAAATACCACATTTGATACATCTCCAACTCGCTCAGAGCCCAGAGGTGCTATAAAGTGGCCGTTGGGCTTATGTGTAACAAGCCAGGGTTTTTCAAGGTCGGTCATAAACACATATAGTGTATAACGTAATCCTGCAGCGGTATTACGAACTCCGTGTGCCAACTGCAACCAGCCCTTATTGGTACGTATGGGTGCCGGGCCAAGTCCGTTTTTAACTTCGTAAATGGTGTGATATGTTTTGGCATCCACAATCACTTCTTCCTTCACTTCGGCGTTGGTAATTGATTCAGATAATCCAAATCCAATGCCGCCTCCTTTTCCTGTATCAATAAAACCGTCCTGCGGACGTGTGTAGAAAGCGTATTTGCCATCAATCAGGTGTGGAAAAAGCACCACGTTTCGCTGCTGACCGGTGGTTGAAATTAAATCGGGCAAACGTTCCCATTTAACAAGATCCTTGGTACGGGCAATTCCGGCAGCAGCCACAGCACTGCTGGTGTCGCCATCGGGCGCTTTTGGATCTTTGCGTTCGGTGCAGAATACGCCATAAATAAAGCCATCGTCGTGTTTTGTAAGGCGCATATCATACACATTGGTATCAGGGTTCTCAGTTTCGGGAAGCGTAATGGGCCTGTCCCAAAAACGAAAATTGTCGATGCCATTGGGACTTTCGGCAATGGCGAAAAACGATTTGCGGTCGTTGCCCTCAACCCGAACGGCTAAAAGATACTTATCGCCCCATTTCATGGCACCCGAATTAAAAGTGGCGTTAAACCCAATCCGCTCCATAAAATAGGGATTGGTTTTGGGGTTTAAGTCAAATCGCCAATGCAGGGGTATGTGCTCACGTGTTAAAACGGGATATTTGTACTTATTGAAAACTCCGTTGGTGCTAAAAATTTCCTCATTGGGTCGAAGAATTAAATCCTCGTGTTCATTTTTAATACGGGTAAATCTCTGGTGAAATAAATTTTCTGGTGTCATTGTATTGTATTGGTGGTTGTTTTTCAGTACTGGTTGTTTTTTATGGATGAATTACAAGCCTTCCTTAAAACTTTTCCATTCTTCCAGCAACCAGATATGTTCCTGGGCTACAAAAGCCCTAAAATTATCGGCAGCCGGATGTTCGGGATGCGGCACATAAAAATGGCTCAGGTTATGATTGCGCCAAACCATGGCATAAACAATTTTTCTGGTTGTTTCGGATGCGTTTAAGGCAGCTCCCAATCGGCCTGTGTACCAATCTTCCTGTGTTATTCCATCAAGGCCGGTTTCGGTAAAAGCGGCTATTTTCCCTGTTTTCTCGGCATAGTTTACCACAATTTCCAGTTTCTTAATGGCACTTTCCAGACCATCAGGTTGACGCAAATCCCAATAATTATCAACACCTATCACATCAACAATATCATCGCCGGGGTACCATGTAAGATATTCTTCTTCGGTGGTAAAATTTCTATCGGGAGAGTAAGCAGTTAAGAAATTGGTTACTCCCTTGTCGTGCAAATACTCAATGGTGAATTTGAAAAGCTGCTGCAATTCGGTGGGTGTACAAAGTTGAGAGCCCCACCAGAACCAGCCTCCATCCATCTCGTGCCATGGACGAAAAATAAAAGGTATCGGTGCGCCATTTTCGGTTTTAAGCGAGGCAAAGAATTCAGCAACTTTATTTAAATGACCTTTAAAAACCTCGTGATGGGAACCTCCAGGTAAAATATGTTTAACCACAACTTCATCGGTTACCCATGAACTATTAGTTTCGTTAACTGCCGAAAACGGATGCCAGCTAAAAGTGTTAACACCACCGTTTTGGTGCACCCATATTGCAAATTTTCTCATTTTTTGAAATGGTACACTGTCGAGATTAACCTCGCGGCCGAGTTCCAATCCGCCAAGCTCCCAACCAAAAAGAGCGGGGTAATCGCCGGCTGTTCTTTTGGTATCCGATTCTCCTTCGATGTATTTCCAGCCAATGCCATAGGCCAAATCGTCCTGATGTCCGAATAAGGTCCCGCGTCCTTTAGCTGCGTTTAACTGTTCCAGAAGAATGGCGGCTGTTGATTTGGACGCTTCCTTTTTGATTAGCTGCTGACATGCAAAAAATGCAAGTGTGGCTAATGCTATTACAATATTCCTCTTCATGACTATTTTTTTGAAACGGGTTTTAATACAATTTGAAGCACATCGCGGGCCGGAACCGTTGTAGAAATTGCTTTTTTGGTGGTTCCCATATTCTTTTTTGTCCATACGTTGCGAATATTAAAGGTTGCTTTATCAAAGTCAACGCTTAAATCGGCAACGTTATCTTCGATTATCAATCCTTTAAAATCAAAATCAACCTTTTGTGGTGCATCGCCACGGTTCAGAAAGCAGATGGCCCATTCGCCATTAGACAGGGGCTTAATCCAGGTTTCCAAATCGCCCTGCTTATTATACCTGAAGGCCTGAATCCCCAGTTTATCCTGATTGATGGCGATAACTTCAGCATTGGTAAGTATCTCAAGAGTTTCTTTGGTCATTTTACGTAAATCGTTGCCGGCAATTAGCGGTGCAGCCAGCATTGCCCAAATGGCAAAATGAGCCCTGTCTTCGTTCACGCTTAAACCGTTTCCAACCTGCAACATATCGGGGTCGTTCCAGTGGCCAGGGCCTGAATGTTCCCTTATATTAAGATTGTGGTGCATATCAAGTATTTTCAGAATTCCCCACGAAAACCAACCGCCATGATCATGAGCACAATCCCAGCAAAGGTATATATCGCCTGTAGTGCGCCACATATGGCCTACTTCCTTTGCCCACTCCCAGGGTTTGTTATGGCCCCAGTCGCATAAACTGAAAAGAATAGGGCGTTCGGCCTTACGTAAGGCCTGGCTCATAGTTGTATAGGCGCCAATTCCTGATAATCCTTCAGTATCGCACCAGTCGTATTTCAAATAGTCAATGCCCCATGCTGCATAAGTCAGTGCATCCTGATATTCATGACCACGACTGCCAGGCCGCCCCGCGCAGGTTGTATTTCCTGCATCAGAATAAATGCCGAATTTTAAACCTTTTGAATGAACATAGTCGGCCAAAGCTTTTATTCCCGAGGGAAACCGATCAGGATTGGCCTGAATAAAACCCAAACTGTCGCGCTCACCGTGCCAGCAATCGTCAATTACAATATATTCGTAACCGGCATCTTTCAATCCCGATTCAACCAAAGCATCTGCAACACCTCTAATCATTTCTTCATTAATATCGCAGCCAAAAATATTCCAGCTATTCCAACCCATTGGAGGGCTAAGAGCAAGATGGTTAAATTTTTGTGCTACCGTATTGGTGATGGCAAAAATTGATATTACCCATAAAATGGTTAGTTGTTTTATCATGGTGTTTATCATTTAATTTATGAACTTAAGATCAAGACACATAACAATAATCAACATCAAAAAAGCATACTAATTGATTGAGTTGCAAAATTCAGATGATTCTGTTAACGTAACAAGTACAATCTTATCACTTTATAAGCTATTTTTTGCATTCGTTAACGATAGCAAATTCGCGCGCTTAAGGTGAACAGATAACATAAAAAAAGGGATGGCATAAGTCCATCCCTTTTTTATCTCAATAAACTAAAATTATGGCTTAGGTTCGAACCTGAAATTATCGAAACTGAACTTAGTTAAATCAAGCGCAGCTGCTGGTTGTACAACCAACCCCCAATCGCCTCCTGAGCCAATAGCTCCGGTAATATTTAAGTCTGTGGCCAGGTCGAAGGTAACAGTTACCCAGCTTCCGTTGGTTGACCAGGTTCCATCAGAGTTTTGAAGTCCAATGGGTGTCCAATTGGAATCCTTTCCATTAATTTTAAACTGGAAACGGTTGGCATCGTTACTAACATTACCAGTAATACGTACATCCACTTTTAAAACGTAGTTGGCAGCATTTGCAAGTGCTGGTTTGGGAAGCTGATCGTGGTTACAACCCCAAACAAATTTCCACGCCCATGCATCTAATTGTGCATTACCTTTTAAATACTTACCTGAAACGCCTGTGCCATCATTCATCAACAGACTAATTCCATCCCAGTTATCCCAATCCAGAGAGTGTCCTTCTTCATCAAAATCATTATAAACCAATGCCGGATAAACAATAGGATCGGTTCCTCCAAAGAAAATGCTTGGGGTTAAACCTTCTTCACCTTCATATGTAAGAATGGTAATTTGCCCAAAACCAAAGGAAACATTTTTTGGCACGTAAACTTCAACCTTTGTATCAGTTTTTAAACCATATGCCGTTGCATAAATATTGCCCGGGAAAATCATTTCTTTAATTAAGCTCAAACTGGTACCGTTAATGGTCAGAATCTTTCCTGGAACGGCTGTTGATTCAGAATAACCGGTAATATTTGGAAGATTGGTTAAAACCTCATATGGACTGGCTGATTGCACCTCGGTTCCATTAACTGTTTTAAGGGTAATCTTTCCTGTTTGGGCACCAACCGGCACAGTCGCAATAATCTGCGTTTCGGTTTTAGTGGTGATAGCGCCTTTAATTCCACCTGTAAAAATAACATCAGCCACCAGGTCTAAATCTGAACCACTAATAGTAACGCTGGTGTTGGGTTTTCCTGATAGAGGAGCCACACCCGAAATCACAGGCTTTACAAAAGCTAACGCTGGGCCTTCAACAGATTTATCGGCTAAAGTTCGGAAACTCACTACTCCATCAACCGCATCGTTAGGAATATTAACAACGATTTCAGTGGCAGAACCGCCTGCCGCAATGGTTCCATTCTTATTACCTCCAAAAACCACCTGACTTATAAGATCGAGATTTTCGCCGGTTACAGTAATTTGTCCGCCATTTTTTACCGTGGTAGGAGCTACGCTTACTGTTGGCACCACCATAACCAATGTGGCCACCGATTCAACTTCAACTTCCGATGCCGGTATCATTTTCACTTTACCATCTTTAGTATCGTTGGGTACAGTAAGCACAATTTGAGTAGCAGTGTGGGTACCAAAAGTGGTAATCACCTTATTGCCGCCTAAAACAACCTTAGTGGTTAAATCCAGATTTGTACCAGTAATGGTAAGCGTTTGGCCGGCCTTTACCGGATTGGGTGCAATGGTGGAGAAAGCTGGCAGTGTAACAGTCAAAACAGTTTCAGAATAGATAATGTTTGGATCCTCTTTGCCGTCTGAAACCGCAATTTTCCCTGTTTGTGCCTGGGCAGGAACTACTAATTTAATTTCGGTTCTTGTTTGAGAAACAAAATCATCAGCATCGACCACCACCCTGTCGGTAAAAATAACCTCACCAACCAGATTCAAATAATCACCTGTAATGGTAAGTTGAGCTCCCGGCTTAATGGTAGCAGGGGCAAATGAGGCAATAGATATGGGCTCAGAGTAACCTATAGGAGTTTTTGTTTCGATATTTCCCTGAGGTGTCTTCAAAACCACATAACCTTCCACAGCTTCTTGCGGAACAGTCAACGTAAGCAACGAAGCAGTTCTTTTGGTGAAAGACGATGCCGGAATTTCAATACCATCGGGAATAACTATGGCCGTTACTTTATCGAGGTTATTACCAATAAAGCGCAATTCTCCGCCACGGGCTACGGGCATTGGCCCGTAGCTGAAGAGTTCTATTTTGCTGCTCGATTTATCATCATCGTCTTTTTCGCACGATGAGAAAAACAACCCGACACCTATGGCACACAACAATAAGGCGCTGAGGGTGAAGCGGGTAACTTTATTATATTTTGTTTGCATATCTTTTCAATTATCTGGTTAATAACTCTACTTGGGAACAACGCGAATATTGTCGATACAAATAACAGGCGAACAATCTGTTCCTTCAACGCCACCATGGTAAACAAAGAATGTTAATCCGCCAAATTTACCGGCTTCAGCAACTTCAAGCTGGGTACCAACATGGTCGTATTTAAAATCTGTTAATGGGAACGTAACAGTAATCCAGCCGTCGGTTTTAAATGAACCGGTACTTCTCCATGGATACCATAAGCCTCTTGGAGTTTTTCCATCAGCAATGTATGAGTTGGTTCCTGAGGTTGACCAAGGTGTGAAAATCATTTGCAATGCACTTGCCGACCAAGACTGAACCACATAGACCTCAAATTTCAAAACAGCATCTGCAATAGGAATATCAAACAAATCCCCTTGAGGCCTTCCATTGGCAGTTCCCCATAAGTTAAATGAGAATCCATCCTCGTTCCACGATGAGTTATCTCCGGCAAGGTCTCCTGCAAAATAAACATAATTGCCCGAAATGCCCTGTACCGGATTGTTGTTTCTGATGACTCCCGATCTCCAGCCACCAGCTGCATTCAGATTGTCCCAGTCGAGAATAAACCCACGGTCGTCGCGGAAATAGAAACTTGAACGCGACTGCCCGTAAATACTTCTCACAGTAATAGGGCCTACACCGGCACCGGCAGGAACTTTAACATGGATTTCATTGATAGAAACCGATTGTACTTCCCCTGGGATATTGCCTGGGAAAAACACCTGAAGCGGCACATTCTCATCGTCAATAAAGAAATTACCTTTAATAACAGCCGTTTCTCCATCTTTTACATACTCGCAAAGCATTGAATTTAGCAATGGTGCAGGAACATTTACCTTAAAAGAATACTTTGAGCTGATTCCCTTTTTAGTAACAAGGGTTATCTCATTGGTAACAACATCCGGAATTTTATTGGGGATGGTTACAATTATTGAATGATTGGTGATGTAATTAACATTAAGCTTTGCCGATTGGTCGTTAAACCAAACCTCCTTTACATTACCCAGATTTTTACCAACCAATGCTATGGTGTTTCCCAAAAAGGCACTAACCACAAGTGAGTCTGATTTTTCGCGGTCGGTAACGCGTACATACATAATTTCGGGAATGGCCGTGTCGTCTGAGTCATCACTTTCGCAGGACTGAAAAACCAACCCTGAAAAAATGCTCCCCAGTAAAAGCGCCACAATCCAAAGTGGTGAGCTTTTAAATATATTATTTTTCATCATAATAAGTTTTTTTTAAAGGGATGATGGAACAACCCATGTAGTACTTTCTATACTACTATTATTGGCAATACATGGGTGTTTCATACGATGCATATCTTTAATACTATGTAAAATTAATATGGTATTGAGTTGAAGTCAAACGGTACAGCTGGTACCTGTGGCTGCAAATTTGGGTTAATAGCCAGGTCAATCTCAGGAAATGGTAGTTTGAAAACAGCCTCGGTTACAGTAACCTTAAATGTATTAACGGTTACATTTTCTACCGCAGTTTCATTTTTAAAGAAAGCTGTCAGGTTGTTATAACTTCCGCGCTCCTGATTGTTAATCCAACTGATGGCTTGTGATGCGTTGTAATACGACAGCCGAACAAAATCATACCAGTTATCACCCTCACAGGCAAACTCCTTACGTCTTTCCTTAAAAATATCTTCAAAAGTGAGCTCTGTAAAAGGTACAGCACTTGCCATAGCCCTGTTGCGAACAAGGTTAAAATATTTCAAGGCTTCAGAATCACTGGTTTTCGCATTATTTCCAAGGATGGCTTCAGCATAAATCAGATAAACATCGGCCAGGCGGAGAACGTGGGTGGCAAGGTCGGTAGCCATGCGGTCGCCATTGCGCCCATTCTCTGCTTTATGGTCGCCTTCAACGTGGCCCACTATGTGTTTAACCATATTGGCCCCTGTTGGCACACCAAACGAAGCGCCGGCTACATTGTTATCGTCGTTAAACGTTGCGATAAAACCACCCACATGTCGCCAAAAGTATGGGTAGTGGTCGCCCCGCATCATCATAGTGGCTTTACGGCGGGTATCGTTGGTAACGCGGGTATCATTTCTTGGGTCTTCACCAAACAATCGTTGCAAATCGATGGTTAAGCCACGCCATGTTCCCCAGGTGTCGGCCATTCCGGTGAAATTGGTCAATGCCACATCCGATTGGATAGAGTTCTGAGAAGTCCACTGGTCAGAAATGGTCCACCGCCAGGATATCAGGTTTTCTGAGTTGTAATTACCTGTGCTGATGCGAAACAAATTGCTGTAAACAGGCTCAAGTTTACCAGGATACTCATCAATCACCATTTTGGCATAAGTTTTCGCTTTGTCAAGATAATTTTGGTCTCTGGTTCCGGTTTGGTTTAATCCTGAGCGAGTCAGATACACTTTAGCCAATAACCCTGCAGCAGAATATTTATTGATTCTTCCCTGGGCATTTTGCTCAGGAAGCAGTTCAATGGCTTTGAGCAAAGTTCTTTCGATATACTCGTACACATCTTCAATACGATTTTTCTTTAACTTATTCGAGGTTCCTGCACCAATAACGGCACTGTTGCTGTGGATAATTGGAATTTCTCCCCAAATACGCACCAGATAAAAATAAGCCAAAGCTTTCATAGTCATAGCTTCACCTGTAACTGTGTTTTTTACCGATGTGCTTACATTTGGCCCTGCCTTGGATGCGATATTTTCAATAACTGCATTGGCATGACCATTCACCAGCCACAATGAGTTTGAAGCATTGGTTAAATCTTCGTTTGAAGAACTCAGGTTGAAGTTCTGGTACATATCCGAGGTACCTGTATAAATATTACCGGCAAGCTGATCGCCAATCCAGATATATCCTCTTTGAAAATCGTACCAGGGCGAATTGTACAGGATGTTAGCCGCCTGAAAACACTGCTCATTGGTTTGGTAAAACCCATCAATGGTATATGCATCTTCGGTAGGACGATGCAGGAAGTCCTCACAGGCTGTTGCGACAAAAAGTATCGCAAACAAAGCCAAAACTTTAATATTGATTATATACTTTTTCATAATTACCTAATTTCATTGGGTTTAAAAAGAAACATTAACACCAAATGAGTAGATTCTGGGCGAAGGATAGCGGCCATTGTCCAATCCATATACATTTGAACTGGTTTGACTGGCGCCAATTTCTGGATCTAACCCGGTGTAGTTGGTGATGGTCCACATGTTCTGAAGGTTGGTATAAACTTTCAGGTTATCGATGCCTACTTTGCTTGTCCAACGTTTAGGAACATAGTACGACAGTGTTATGTTACGGAATCTCAGATAAGATCCATCTTCAATCCAACGGTCAGACAGGCGGTTGTTGCCATTGGGGTCGCCAAGAATAGCACGGGGCATATTGTCTTTTCCCATACGAACGACTTGAACATTATCGATATCGTTGAACCAGTTTTCAAATTCACGGCCTTCGTTATCATAGTATTTTTTACCAGCATCGATAGGGCCAAGCAATGTGCGGTCGGTTACCGAAGCCAACTGGTTATTCCATAGGCTGTTCATCCCACTCAAACTGCGGCCAATGTAATTCAATACTTTATTGCCGTATGAGCCATACACATACACATTCAGCTCAAAATTCTTGTAGGAAACGGTGTTGTTAAAACCAAAAGTGAATTTTGGCAGTGGTGAACCAATATTGGTCCGGTCGTAAGAGTCAATAATACCATCAGGTTTGCCGTTTGGCCCAGATATATCTTTAAACTTGAGGTCGCCAACCCAGGTGGTTGAGCCTCTGTCCCAAACCAAATCACCATTAGAGTCTGTTTTCGGAAACTTCTCTGGTCGGGGGCTATTGAGGATGTCCTGTTTACTGGTATAAACCCCATCAACCACATAACCATAGAAATTATACAACGATTGTCCAATCTCTGTCAAACTAACCACGTCAGTCCACTGTCCGTAACCTTCAATATGGGCCGATGGCGTGTCCGACAATCCCAGCAGTTTGTTTTTATTAAAGGTAATGGCCAAATCGCTGTCCCATTTAACAGCGCCTACCAAAGGACGAGTATTTAAAGAAATTTCAACGCCTCTGTTTTGTATTTTACCGAAGTTACCCATTGGCGGATTTAGCCTTGCCGATGCGTTTCCTCTTGTTCCCATGTACGAAGGCAGCTGCATTTCCATTAGCATATCGGTAGAAGTTTTGTCGTAAATCTCGAGCACAAGATTAATACGGCTTTGCAATATACCTAAGTCAATACCAAAGTTGGTTTGCTCCTGCTTCTCCCAATGAATATAAGGGTTGGCAATGTTGCTTTGGCGATATCCCATACCAAGACCTGTAGGCATTTTGGTAATAGAAGCACCCCAGCGATAACCTCCAATAGCGGCATTACCGGTTTGTCCCCATCCGGCACGAATCCGGAAGTTTGGAATCACCGTTGCAAGACTTTCCCAGAATGGTTCGTTGGAAACCCGCCACATAGCCGAAGTAGCATGGAACGGCGCCCAGCGGTTTTCAGGTCCAAAGTTCGACGAACCGTCGTAACGGAAAATATAAGTTGCATAATATTTATCGGCAAAGTTATAGGCAGCCCTTGAGAAAAATGAAGCCATGGCTCCACTGCCAAAACCTGAACCAACACGCATGGTGGTTGGGTCGCCCAATCCTGGTGATTGAATATCGTTGCTCGACAAACCAGAGCTTGCCCCGCTCAAATATTCCCATTTCCATTCCTGAACTTCCTGTCCGCCCATCAGCGTCAGGTTGTGCTTATCGAATGTATTGCTATAGGTTACAAAGTTTTTCAATTCCCAGCTAACATTCTGACTGTATTGTCGGCGAGCTTCGTTGGTAATGTTTTCAATCTTGCCATATTTATAGGTTGGTTTAAAAGTATAGGCATTTGTATAGCTCAAATCGGTACCTGCTTCAGTTCTCAACGACAGCCCTTTCATAAAGGTAATTTCGCTGTAAACACTTGCTCTGAAGTTGGTTCTTTTGAGGCGAATATCTTCATCAAGTGCCTTGGCAATGGGGTTGATGCTACCACCTGAACCCTCGCGCTCATCGCCCGACCACGACCCATCGGTATTATAAATAGGAACATCCGGAGAGCTGCGTAAGGCTATACTGATGATACCTTCATCACTGTTGTTCAAACCAAGATTATCCTGCGATTGCGACAAGGTAATGCTGGTTCCTATTTTCCACCACTTTTTCAACTCTGAATCAAGATTAACCCGGCCTGTAAAACGTTCAAAGTCGGACCCGATTACGATACCATCCTGCTGGAAATAACTTCCTGAAATATAATAGGTAGATTTTTCGGTACCACCCTGAGCACTAATCTGGTGCGATTGCATTGGAGCAGTTCTGAAAACAGCACCCTGCCAATCGGTTCCTTTTCCAAGTAATGAAGGATCTGCAAACTCAATCCTTGGATCGCGTCCGGCAGTTTCGGCAGAAACAGAATTGCTGTACTCAGCAAATTGACGCAGATTAAGCAAGTCCAGCTTCTTTGCCTGTGATTGAACACCATAGTTAAATTCATAGTTAAATTTGGCATCGCCGGCTTTACCTCGTTTGGTGGTAATAATAACAACGCCATTGGCACCTCTCGAACCATAAATGGCAGTAGCCGAGGCGTCCTTTAAAATTTCCATTGAGAGAATGTCGGAAGGGTTAATCGACGATAATCCGCCACTGAATGTTCCAACAGGACCATTCCCCAGTTTATCTCCCAAACCTACTGAATGTCCACCTTGTGAAACGTTCTGAACCTGTATACCATCAATAATATAAAGTGGTTCTGCGGCGTTGGAGCTCAGTGTACCCTGACCCCGAATCCTGATAGATACAGAAGCTCCTGGCTGTCCTGAAGTGATTACGGCAGTAACACCTGCAGCCTTTCCTTGCAAAGCCTGATCAATATTGGCGGAAAGGGTGCTGGTTAACTGGTCACCACTTACCGAAACACTGGCTCCGGCTATATCACTCTTCTTCATATTACCATAACCTACTGCTACAATGGTAACATCACTAAGCATCAGGTCAGAAGGCATCAATACAACATTAACAGTTGAGCGGTTGGCAACATTAATGCGCTGCTCCGTAAAACCGATAAAGCTGAATCGCAAAAAGTCTTGTCCGGGAGCCAATTCAACTCTATAATTTCCGTCTAAGTCGGAAACCACACCGGTGGTGGTACCTTCAATCAGGATTGATACACCCGGTAAAGGCTCGTTGGTGTTGTCAGTCACCTTACCTGTGACTGTTCTTGCCTGCCCAATTGCCAGAATATGGCAACTGAGTAGAAATAAAACAGACAACAAACGCAGATTTTTTGTCATAAGATTTAAATTAAAATTTGATATTCACTGTGGGTTTATATTAATAATGGATATTTGATGAATACTCTTGTTAAAAGACTCACAACGCCTTATATTCTATTATCAATTCACATTTACGATTCCCCACAAATTACATTTCATATAAGTGTTAAACCAACACTTACAAACTAAAGTCAAAATTAAGGGCAATAGTTAAGTTCAGCTAATATTTTTTTGTCAAATATTTGTATTATTCAATATTTTTTAACCTTTATTAACGACCAAATAACTTCAATCAAATTTCATTATTTACTTGTTTTTCTGATTCTTATAATTACTAAATTGACATAATAAAGCAATAATCGGTTTTATTTCTATGTTACCTTGGTTTATCCCACTTTTTTCTATCCTGCTCTATCCTTTTTTTTTGTTATACAAATAGAAAACATCAAAACAATACACTATTGTCCGGTAAAAAATACATTCTTTGTTTAAGTGCTCTCCCGATGAATCGGGATTACTTTTTTTATTCATTCGTGTTTTCTTTTTAAGGCATTCATGATCCGCTTCGCTCCACTGCAGCAAAAAAAAGTAAGCACATTTTGCTTTGAGTGAGCGCAGTGAGCAAACTTGTTGGCATCAATGCCGAGCGTAGCAAAATTCAACGGAGTTAAAAAATGCCGCCGCTGCAGATAATTTCCTAAAAATCATATTAATTGACTAAAATCCGGGAACTCGCTACGCTCAAACAGCCCGGATTTCTTAACGTCAATTAATCTGATTTTCTTAACGGAAATTTTTGATGTAATTATAACCTTTTATGGAATCAAAGAACTATCGTTTCTCTGAGGCGGAAAGATAACCCCTGTAAAACAAAAAACTACCGATTCCCTTATATGCAAACACACTCAGGTAAATTCTAAAAATTTAATCGGACACTAATGATAGAGAGTTTAAAAATTCGCACAAGAATGAATTTTAATTAATTTTGGCCGCAAAAAGTATGGGCTACATCAGCTCTTTGATAACAGATTTTACTAATCACCCTCAAATCACTGAAGTAAATGAGTGGTTTGCCAGGCAACATGGGACCGTATATCTTAAAGGCCTTTCAGGATCTGCATTGGCATTATTGGCAAGCACCCAACGAAATAGCTCCCCGCATTTTATAATAGCATCAGAGAAAGAGGAGGCTGCTTATTTATATCACGATTTAGCCCAGTTGTTAGGCGATGAGTTTGTTTTTTTCTTACCCTCATCCTATAAAAGATCTCCGGAGTTTGGACATATTGACAGCAACCAGGCAATACTTCGTACCGAGGCGTTACAAAATCTTCGTAATGCCAGATTAGGACAGTTTTACATTTCATTTCCCGAGGCCTTGATGGAAAAGGCGCCTCAGCTTAAGACCCTCGACAACCAAACCATAACCATAAAAAAGAACGAAAAAACAGATCCTGGGTTTATTGTCGATTTTTTAAAAGAGCTGGGATTTAAGCGAACCGATTTTGTATACGAACCCGGTCAGTTTTCAGTAAGAGGTTCTATTCTGGATGTTTTTAGCTACTCATTTGAAGAACCTTTCCGGATTGATTTTTTTGGAGATGATATTGAAAGTATCCGGTCGTTTGATATTGAATCGCAACTCTCGAAAACCGCTTACGAAGAAATTGTAATCATCCCTGATTTGATGCAAACAAACGAGGATGAACTAATTCCTCTGCCATCTTTTATGCCTTCGAATGTTATTCTATGGATGGATGCACCTTCTGTAATAACATCCAAAATGGATCTGATTTTTAAGAAAGTTGAGCAATCAGAAATTTCACGGCATGAGGAATCGGCTCCTGTAAAAAAGGGAGTATTAATTAATGGACAAACTTTTGCTGATTTGGTGAAGCCACGTCCACTTGTGGTTTGGGCCAACACTCAGGGATGGAAGACCGACACCACCATTGAATTCAACATGTCGCCTCAGCCAGTCTTTCACAAGCATTTCCCGCTATTGGAAGAGAATATTAAAGAAAGGCAAAGCGAAGGGTATGCGGTATATGTTCTTTCGGGCAACCCAAGGCAACTGGAACGTTTGCGGCAGATTTTTGCCGACAAAGGAAGTGACCTTCAGTACAACGAAATTGGACATGCCTTGCATGAAGGGTTTGTGGATCATGATTTAAAATGGTGCGTTTATACCGACCATCAGATTTTTGACCGGTACCATAAATTTTCACTGAGAACCGATCAGGCTAAAGCAGCCCGTCAGGCAGTAACTCTTAAGGAATTAACCCGGTTAAACCCCGGCGATTACGTGGTTCATGTTGACCATGGTGTGGGCCGTTTTGGAGGTTTGGTAACCACCGAAGTCAATGGGAAAAAACAGGAAGCCA
Source organism: uncultured Marinilabiliaceae bacterium (assembly GCA_937920475.1). Classification (GTDB taxonomy): domain Bacteria; phylum Bacteroidota; class Bacteroidia; order Bacteroidales; family Marinilabiliaceae; genus CALEUX01. Next base: position 11,291 of record CALEUX010000074.1, on the reverse strand, counting down.
TTCGATTGGTTTATCGCGATAATGATGTGCTTCTGGTAAACATTCACTCCCTGCATCGGATTAGCAAATTCAAGGGACAGGAAGGCGAACCTCCTCGCATTAACAAACTGGGGTCCAGTGCCTGGCAAAAGATGAAAGATAAGACCAAGACAAAGGTTAAAGATATTGCCAGAGAATTAATTGCATTGTATGCCCGCAGAAAAGCAGAACCAGGATTTGCCTTTTCACCCGATTCTTACCTGCAAAAAGAGCTGGAAGCATCTTTTATGTACGAAGATACCCCCGACCAGTATAAATCAACCCTAGCCGTTAAAGCCGATATGGAAAACCGCAGTCCCATGGACCGTTTGGTATGTGGCGATGTTGGCTTTGGCAAAACGGAAATTGCCATCAGGGCGGCCTTTAAGGCTGTAACCGACAATAAGCAGGTGGCGTTGCTGGTTCCTACCACAATATTAGCATTGCAACACTACCGAACTTTTAGAGAAAGGTTAAAAGATTTTCCCTGCCGGGTAGAATATGTCAGCCGACTGAGAAAAGCCGCCGAGGTAAAAAAAACCTTGCATGATTTAAAAGAAGGGAAAGTAGATGTCCTGATTGGCACACATCGTTTAATTGGCAAAGACGTTGAATTTAAAGACCTTGGACTGCTCATTGTGGATGAGGAACAGCGCTTTGGCGTGTCAGTAAAAGAAAAACTTAAAGAGCTGAAAGTAAATGTTGACACCCTTACGCTCACAGCCACTCCGATTCCACGTACGCTGCAATTTTCATTGATGGGGGCCCGCGATTTATCAATACTTAACACACCACCTCCAAACAGGCATCCAATTGTTACAGAATTGCATACATTTAATGAAGAAATTATAAAGGAAGCTATACTTTACGAAGTTGAAAGAAACGGGCAGGTGTTTGTTATCAATAACCGGGTGAATAATATTCTGGAAATTGAGGGGCTCATAAACCGAATTCTGCCCACAGTTAAAACGGTTGTGGCTCATGGCCAGATGGAAGGACAGAAACTCGAATCCATAATGCTCGATTTTATTGAAGGCGATTACGATGTTTTAATTGCAACCACCATTATTGAATCAGGATTGGATATTCCTAATGCCAACACCATCATCATCAACAATGCACATCAATTTGGTTTAAGCGAACTCCATCAATTGCGCGGACGGGTAGGCCGCTCCAACAAAAAAGCTTTTTGTTACCTGCTGGCACCACCCATTAGCACCCTCACCAACGATGCCCGTAAAAGGCTTAAAATACTTGAAGAGTTTTCTGAGTTGGGAAGCGGCTTTAACATTGCCATGCAGGATTTGGATATTCGTGGTGCCGGCAATATACTTGGCGCCGAACAAAGCGGATATATTGCCGACATTGGCTACGAAACCTATCAACGTATTCTTCAGGAGGCACTCTTGGAGCTTCGTGAATCGGAATATCCTGAACTCGCATCAGGAGCAATAGAAAACAATGAAACCCCCTCACTTCATTTTGTGGCAGATTGCCAGATTGAAACCGATGAAGAAGTTCGGTTCCCCGAGCATTATATTGGAAATATAACCGAGCGGATGGATTTATACCGCGAGTTAGATAATATAACTGAAATAGAACAACTTGAAACGTTCAATCATAATTTAACCGACCGTTTTGGTGAACCACCCCATCAGGCCGAAGGATTACTGAACATTGTAAAAATCAGGATAACAGCAAGGAGTCTGGGCATTGAAAAGCTTGTCTTTAAAAACAATACCATTCGCATTTTCTTTATCAGCAACCCCGAATCAGCGTTCTACAAATCAGATATTTTTGGCAACATTTTAAAATGGCTTCAGGCAAATCCCAAAAAAGCCAAAATGGAAGAAAAACAAGGAAAACTTCTGTTGGTTATGCCAGGAATTACAAGTCTGGATGAAATTCAACAAATTCTGAACCAGATGGTGGTGACAAGTCAGCAGTGAAAAGGCAGACGTTTTTAGCCCTTAGTTCTTAGCTCCTATCAGCCAGGAGCTAGCAAGTTGCATCAAATCAAGATCGTTATGAAAGAAGGAGTTACTGAATGTAAAAAACTTAAATAACTGAAATCAGGTATCGCTCGGGCTTCCCTGCCGAAGTGTTAATAGGATAAACTTTGCATTTCAATTTCTTTTCCGAAGTATTAATCTCCATACTAAAGGTGCTAGTCGGCGATTTGGAAATGTTTAAGTTAATCATTTCCTTATCAACCATAAGCGCAGATAAATCAAACAACGATTTGCCAATACAATCACCTGCATCCTGAATAATTTCGTTAAATGCTTTATTTAAAAAGCATACTTCCAGTTGAGCATTTAGCTCTATTATTGCGCCATGACCTTCACGGAGTACCTCTTTTAAAATTAACGCTTCATGTAAGGCCAGTTTTTCTGATGATATATCGGAAAGTATAAGATGAATAGCATCGTTATTATTAAACCTTATCCAGCTGCCGTTTATAACCACATCAATTTCTTTTCCATGCACGCCTTTAAAAACAGCATCAAATCGTTCTATTTTTTTGCCAATTACAGGAGGCTCATCAAAAATGCGGTCGAAATCCTCAATCGATTCAGCACCAACAAAATTGGTGAACGGAAGACCAATAATATCTTCGATATAATGAGAATGGAAAAGGTCGAGGGCATTCATATTCAGATACTGAATGCGCTTGTTGGTAATTATAACCATTGGGATGGGCGCATCAGAAATAAACTGCCTGAAACTTTGTTCGCGTCGCTTTTGGTCTAACGTGACTTTATGCTTAAAATAGGCCAAATCGATAGTAATGCCCAGTTCCTTTTTTTGTACAGGTTTTACTAAGTAACCATATGAATTGGCAATGATGGCCCTTTCTACAATATTGCTGCTGGTATCGCTTGAAATAAAAATTACAGGTACTTCGTAGTCTCTTTGTAACCGCTCGGCAGTTTGAATTCCATCCAGATCCCCTTCCAGGTGAATATCCATCAAAACCACATCGGGACGATCTTTCTCGCACATTTCGAGTGCGGCAGCTCCCGACTGACATCGGCCCATAAGCGTATGCCCCAAATCCTTAATAAAAAATGAAAAAATGGCTGAAATAAACTTATCGTCTTCAACTACAAGAATTTTGAGCATAGTAAATGTGTTACAAAGATTTTTTATTGCGGCAAAAAAAATACAAAAAGCAATCAAAATCAAATAGAATTGATAAAAAAGCTAAATTTGTCCACGAGAATAAAATAAATTTCTGATAATTTTCATGATTAGCTTAACAATTGACAGAGGTAACAGTGCTGTAAAAACAGGTTTATTTGAAAACAATAACCTTATAGCAACCTATACATTTGGCAACGACTATTCTAAAATTACTGAATACATCAGAAATTATCAAATAGAAAGAGTTATTATTTCGTCGGTAGTAAAGGATGAAGAGTTTAATATTAAAAAACTTATTGAGCCTTTTGTAAAACAGATAGTTGTACTCGACCATCAAACGCCGCTGCCATTTGTGAATCGTTACCAAACGCCACATACACTTGGCAAGGACAGATTAGCAGCCATTGCAGGAGCACAATTCTTATTCCCGGGCGAAAATGTTTTGGTTATAGATGCTGGCACAGCCATTACTTATGATATATTGATTAACGGTGCCGATTATCTTGGCGGCGATATTGCCCCGGGATTGGAAATGCGGCTTAAAGCACTGCATCATTTTACCAGCAGGTTACCGTTGGTTCAAAAAAGTCAGGAAATAACATTCCCTGGAAGAAATACTCATGAAGCAATTTCTTCAGGTTCATTTAATGGAATGATTTTTGAAATAGAAGGGTACAGAAATTTCTGCAATGAAAAATTTAAGTCTGTTAGAACAATTATAACAGGTGGCGATTCAGAATTTTTGGTCAAAAAATTAAAAAAACCCATCTTTGCAGATCTAAATCTGGTGTTAAAAGGATTAAACCGTATATTGGAAAACAATGCATAATAAATGTAAGCTCCTGCTTTTAGGGTTAATAGCAATACTACCTATAAGCGAAATTTTTTCTCAAACCAGAACATTTTCCCCATTTTCGCGCTATGGAATAGGAGAGATTAACAACAAGGGATTCGGCCGTAATACTGGTATGGGAGGTACCGGTATTGGATTAAGGTCGCCGTATCACCTCAACAGCCTCAACCCAGCCTCCTATACAAGCATCGATACACTGTCATTCTATTTTGAATCAGGTATCAGCGGTTTTTCGCAAAATATCAAATCAATGGGAAATTCAAATAGTTTCTCGGAAGTTGATTTTGATTACTTTGCTTTTGGATTTCCTGTAAGTAAAAGAATTTTTGCTTCTTTTGGTATTAAACCAGCCTCCAATGCAGGTTATAGCTTCAACAAATTAACCGGAGAAGGTGCCGGAGCTATTCTCGACAAAGCCATGGGAGTTGGAAACATCACCAATTTGTATGCTGGAATCGGATATAAGATTAATTCAAACCTGTCAACCGGGATGCATATTTCCTACTGGTTTGGAAACATTAATCACACCTCCTTTACAGAATTTGTAAATGATGCCGATGCTTTTAAATATGGTCTGAAACACGAAATTCGTCTGAATGATGCGTTTTTGGATTTTGGTATTCAATATACCAATATTTCCAGAAAAAACGACCGCTACACCATTGGATTCACCTTCAGCCCAAAATCTTCCGTCAAAGGCGAATCATCAGTTCTAAGAGCACGCGGATATAATTATGATGAAGATGGAGAATTATTTTTACCAAACGATACCATAAGTTTCTCCGGGAAAAAATGGGACAATAATACTTTCGAAATGCCGTTAGGGTTTGGTATAGGGGCATCGTATGTTTTTGATAATAAATTAACCCTGGCAGCCGACTATTCATCACGGCTTTGGGGCGATGCCAAATTTCCCGATGGCAAAACCGAAACAACCAATGCCAACTATTACAACGTTGGTGCCGAGTGGATTCCCAATGAACGTGCCGGAACCAAATATTTACATCGAATCCGTTACAGAGCCGGTTTGCACTATGCTCAGGATTACATCAAACTCAACGGATATCAGGTTCGGGATTTTGGCATGAGTTTTGGATTAGGTTTACCATTAAAGCGCAGCAACACCTCAATAAATCTGGTGTTCGACTTCGGAACCAAAGGGACTTCGGAGGCAAACCAACTCAAAGAATCGTACAGAAGAATAACATTCAACTTTACCATGCATGAGTATTGGTTTATTAAGCGTAAATTTGATTAGAACAAACACAAACCAAATAAAAATGGTTGGATTTACCAGTTAAAATACCGGCAGGTATGGCAAAAGGAGGCACAACCAGTTGAAAACAAACAAAAACTCGAGTCATGAAAGCTTTACGACTACTTGCAATTGGACTAATAATTTCGATTGCATCAGCTACAGCCCAAAAAGGGGTGGTTACCGGAACTCAATACGGAAGCGGGGAAGATAGTATCCGGTGTATTAAAAATCTTTCTTTGTATAACGAAGATTTTAAAAACAAAAACTTTGATGAGGCATTTAACAGTTGGCTGTTGGTACTTAACGAGTGCCCTCTGGCTAACCGTAACATTTATCTTGATGGCCCGGTACTTGTAAAGTACAAAATGGATAGAGCCACTGATGCCGCCAAAAAAGAGGAATACTACCAGCTTCTTTTGCGGGTGTATGATATGCGTATTCAGTATTTTGGCAACGACAGAAGAGCCCCGACCGCCCAGGTTAAAGGAATGAAAGCCATTGAAATGTTAAATTATAAAAGAGATGACATTTCTGTAATCAAAGAAGCTTATAAACTTCTGGATGAGTCGGTAAAAGGAATGGGTCGCCAATCGAGAGCAGATATTTTGTTATCGTTTATGCAAGCCTCCTTTAACTTGTATAAATCATCAGATATTAACGCTGCTGCTTTTATCAAGGACTATACTGTTGTTACCGATATTGCCGATTTTCAAATCAAAGACAAGGCAGGGAATCAACACATGGAACAAGTAAAAACAGTATCTGAACAATTATTTGTTCAGAGTGGTGCTGCCAGCTGTAAAAATATTGAAGAGATATTTGCGCCTCAACTTGAAGAAAACAAATTCGACTTGGCCTGGTTAAAAAGAATCAGTAATTTGCTGGCCAGAGGTCAATGCGATGAAGCAGAACTATTGTACAAAGTTTCTGAATATCAACATAACATTGAGCCTTCTGCATCATCGGCTTACGGATTAGCCCGTATGTACCTGAAATCGGGCGATACGCAGCGTGCTTTATCTTATTACCAGGAAGCCGTTGACCTTGCTGATGATCAGGATCAAAAAGGTACCTATCTATATCACATGGCCATGATTCATCTGTCGCAATCGAACTTTCAAGCTGCACGTACATTAGCCATCCGTGCTGCTGATGCCAAACCAAACTGGGGAGCACCCTTTATTTTGATTGGAAAAGCCTATGCAAGTTCAGCCAACAGTGTTGGAACAAATGAATTTGAGAAGAAAGCCGTTTACTGGGCTGTAGTTGATAAATTTATGAGGGCAAAATCAGTGGATCCATCCATTGCTGATGAAGCCAATGAGCAAATCAGGCTGTACACCCCTCACTTCCCTCCAAAAACAGAGATTTTCTTCCAGGGATTAACCATTGGAGAAACCTATCTGGTTGGTGGATGGATTAATGAAAGAACCACCGTTCGTGAAAGATAACATCCATGCAATTGGACGAGATAAATATTAATAAGAAGATTTTTTTTACAACAGCAAGCAGTATTTTCTTACTGCTTGCTGTTGTATTTTCTTCCTGTTCGCCAAACAAGCCGGAAGATATTAAGGCGCTTACCAATCGGGATGAGTATCCAAGTTTAACGGTAAAAGAACTCACAGCCGTTATTACCGATTCGGGTAAGATAAAATACCGTTTTATAACGCCCGAATTGCAGCAATTCGACCAAAAAGCCGAACCTACCATTGACTTTCCTTTCGGGTTACATCTTTTTGTTTTCGATGCAAATGAGCAGGTTGACGCCCAAATAAAGAGCAATATTGCCATTTACTATCAAAAAAAAGAGTTATGGGAACTGAGAAACGATGTTGAGGCGGTAAATTCCAAAGGCGAAGTTATAAATACTGAACTCATGTTTTGGGACCAAAATAAAAAAACAATCTACTCCGACCAGTTTATAAAAATAACCCGCGAGAATGAAATCATTACCGGCTACGGTTTCGAATCGGACGAACGGCTTGAAAACTATAAAATTAAAAACATCAGTGGCATTCTGGAAGTTGAAGAACAACAACAGGAAAACAATTGAGTAACTGTTTAAATTTAATATTGAAATTATTAGGATGATTAGATTTAAGATTATTAGACGGATAGATAAGTCTGGAAAGATACTAAGACATCTATAAAAACTTACAAATCTTCTCTATCCATCTTACATCTAAATATCTTATATCTAAATTTAAACAGTTCCTGAAATTATTTCATTTTTTATTAACTTACCAAAAATTATCTCTACTTAATTAAAGATGAACCATCTGTCGGTTATCATTTTTACGCTTATCCTGTCGGCATTTTTCTCAGGCAGTGAAATGGCCTTCCTGTCTTCCAATCGTTTAATGATTGAATTAAACCGAAAGAAAAATCCCGGCTTCTCCAAATTAACCGATGTATTTTACAAAAATACAGGATTATTTATATCGACCATATTGGTGGGCAACAACATAGCACTTGTTGTTTATGGCTTATACATGGGGAAAATTATTGAGCCCGGGATTAAGCAATACATAGAATCGGAAACCACAACGCTTTTACTGCAAACGGTATTTTCAACATTGGTCATATTAATTACGGCTGAGTTCTTGCCAAAAATAATTTTCCGGATGAACCCTTCAGTGTCAATGAACATTTTTGCCGTACCCCTCACTTTTTTTTACTGGTTGTTTTATCCAATATCGAAACTTACGCTGGCCTTTTCAAACTTTTTTATACGTAAAATTCTAAAAGCAAATAACCCTCCACAAAAAGAGAATATTGTTATTGGCCGTGTTGACCTTGACCACCTAATTACCGAGCATCAGGAAAAAGCCACAGAAAACCTTCCCCTGCCCGAAGAGGTTAAATTCTTTAAAAACGCCCTCGATTTTTCAACCATTAAGGTGCGCGAGTGCTCTGTTCCCCGTACCGATTTGGAAGCTGTTGAAATTGACGATAGTCTTGAGAATCTTCGTGACCTGTTTGTTGAAACCGGTTTTTCTAAAATATTGGTATATAAAGAGAACATCGATAACATAGTGGGTTATGTTCATGTGTCGCAGATGTTTAAGAATCCGAAAAAACTGCGCAACATTATTAGCCCAATTTCGGTGGTACCTGAATCAATGACCGCCAATAAATTGCTCGAAATATTCACAAAAGAACACCGAAGTATTGTTTTGGTAGTGGATGAGTTTGGAGGTACTTACGGAATTGTTACACTTGAAGATATTTTGGAAGAAATATTTGGAGAGATTAACGATGAACACGACACTTCCGATTTAACAGAAAAACAAATTGATGAACATACTTTTCAATTCTCGGGACGCATGGAAATTGACTATCTGAACGAAAAATACAACCTCGGCATTCCTGTATCCGACGATTATGAAACCCTGGCTGGGTTTATACTTTTTCATAACGAAGCCATACCTCAGGCAAAGGAAGAAATTGAGATTGAAAATTTCATCTTTAAAATACTTGATGCAACTAAATCAAAAATTGAATTAATTGAAATATCCCTTAAACCCGAATAACAAATTGTTCGCTTTATTTTTATTTACAACCAAAAGATTAAAGATGATTTTTGTATATTCGTAGCCTGTTTTAAAAAGCATAATTTAATTTGATTTTCGAATGGCAACTTTAGAAAAAATAAGAAGTAAAGGAGTAGTTCTTGTAGTCGTTATTGGCTTAGCATTATTTGCCTTCATCTTGTCGGACCTTATGAGTTCGGGCGGTTCTATGTTTAACCAACACCGGAACGATATTGCCGATATTGATGGCACAACTGTTACCTATCAGGAATTTATGAATAAGGTGAATGAGATGGAAGAGTTTAACAAACTGAACCAAAACTTATCAACCTTAACCGAAGAAGAGGTTTATATGCTGCGCGACCAAACATGGAATCAGTTGATAAACCAAACATTGCTGAGCAAAAGGTATGAACAACTTGGAATTACAGTAACATCAGAAGAAGTTTTTGATATGGTTGCAGGGAAGAATGTTCATCCCTACCTTCTGCAACATCCTTTGTTCGCTAACCCAAACACCGGCCTTTACGACCAGAGCCAGGCCTTAAATGTTTTGAGAGCTAAAAATTCAGACCCTATGCTCTCGTTTTACTGGAGAGTTATGGAAGAGCAACTCATTAACGAACGTCTTTTCAACAAATACAAAACTCTGTTAAAAAAGGGTATGTTTGTTCCATCGGCATGGGTTAACGAAGAAGCCGAAGCTCGTAACCGTATGGTTGATTTTGATTATGTAATTGCACGTTACTCGTTGGTGGCCGACAGCCTAGTTTCTGTTTCGAACGCTGAGATTTCAAAGTATTACAAGGACAACCAGAAGCTTTTTAAACAAGAAGAAACCCGTGATGTGGAATATATAACATTTGATATTGTTCCTACCGAAGCCGACCAACAGGCCACCCGCGATGGTATTACAAAAATGATGGGAGACTTTACCAATCCGGACGTTGATGCCATTCAATTTGTTAACATTAACTCGGATGAAGCCTTTTTGGGAATGAATCAGAAACCCTCTGAATTTAACATGGCTCTTGAATCATTTTTAGCCACAGCTTCGCTTAACAGCGTATATGGACCATACTTTGAGGACGAATCTTACAAGGCTTCGCGAGTGGTAGCCATTAAGCAGATTCCGGACTCAGTTAAGGCCCGTCATATTTTGATTCGTGAAAACTCCCTTGAGGCGTCGAACAAAATGGCCGATAGCTTGATGAACCTAATTAAGAAAGGTGCCAACTTTGCTGACATTGCCCGTAAGCACTCTATAGATCAGGGCTCAGCTGTAAATGGCGGAGATTTAGGCTGGTTTGCCGAAGGCAGAATGGTTAAACCTTTTAATGATGCTTGTTTCGAAGGTAAAAAAGGAGACCTTGTTAAAGTAGAAAGCCAATTTGGTATTCATATCATCAACATTCAGGATCAAGGTAAAACAACCACTAAATACCAGGTAGCTACTTTAGCACGTAAAGTAACATACAGCTCAAGAACTTATCAGGATGTTTATTCCAGAGCTACCCGTTTTGCTGCCCTCAACAACTCAGCTGAGAAATTTAACAATGCCATTACTGAGGAAAACTTAACCAAGCGTTTTGGTCGCGATTTACTTAAAAACGAACGTAATGTTGGTAATTTAGAGTCTCCCAGAGAATTGGTTCGTTGGGCTTTTGAAGCTAAACCAGGTACGTTATCACCAGTTTTTGAGTTTGGCGACCAGTTTGTTATTGCTCTTTTAACAGGAGCCAAAGAAGAGGGTGTGATGACTTTGGAATTGGTAAAACCGCAAATTGAGCGTGAATTAATCAACAATAAAAAAGCAGAATTACTGATTGAACGCTTTACCAAAGCTATTAACGAAAACCAGTCGCTCGACGATGTGGCCAATAAAATGAATGCCAGCGTTCAAAGTGCCCAGGACGTTACTTTTGCATCATTCCAGGTGCCAGGAGCCGGTATTGAACCTGCTTTGGTTTCGTTAGCTGTAAACGCCCCTATTAACCAAATATCCAGGCCAATTAAAGGTAACAACGGCGTATTTGTTGTAAAAGTTAATAATGTGGAAGATATTGGTGTAGACACAGAAATTACAAAGCAAGAACTTTCAAGAAACATTGAAATGAGTATTGATTATCAACTGATTGAATCGCTAAAAGAAGGTGCTAAAATTACTGATAATCGTTCAAGATTCTTTTAAAATAACTGAATTTCAACATAAAACAACAAGAGGCTGTCTCATAAGTTTTTTTAAGGCTCTGAAAATTGAGTATTTGAAAAACTACTCGGGTAGGAGTACGAATAAAAAGAGGGTGTCTCTGACTATTGAGACACCCTCCTTGTTGTATTATGGTAATGTGGCAAATAATAGTTGGTGACTTTTTTGTTTTAATGTGGTATATTCAGGTCGTAAGGTGGATGAGGAAATAGGCTCTGCTGGGGAGCAACCTATCAGCAATAAATCTTACAAACATACAGTATGAGTAAA
>CALEUX010000073.1 GCA_937920475.1 uncultured Marinilabiliaceae bacterium | reverse complement strand
GAAATAAATTGAAGTTAAGTTGAATATTAGCACTAAAATATGTGCTTGCAAGATTTCTATAAAACTACATGGCATTTAAAAATCAACGAACGCATAACCAACCAATGGGTATATCAATCAAAATAAACGATTAACAGCCTTATCGAACTTCTTTTTTAAATGATAGATAATAAGTTACATATAGTTGTGAATGTTTGTTGAAACATTTATAACTTTTTTAAAAATAGCTGCGTATAATACTATTAAGCAAAAAGTTTGTAACTTCTGTACCAGAAGAATAAAAATTGCTTAATTTCAATGCCATATTCAGGTTGGAGCGGGAAGGAGATTGGCTGGAACTGAACTGTTGTATTCGTTTAACCAATTAATTAAGCCCAAATATCTATGAAACGGATTCTTGTACCCATTGATTTTTCTGAGGACTCAGTTTTTGCTGTCGATGTTGCCATTATGTTGGCAAATTTTATACAAGCCGACCTTCGATTAATGCACGTTCGAACCGGCCGACGGTACCATCCTCAATTTGCTCAGAATAACCCGCAATTAATGCTGACTGATGTGGATACCTCTTTTATGGAGTATCTTATTAATCGGGCAAAAGAGAAATATAAGGTACAAAATGGTGAACTCGATTTCAAAATCAGAGAAGGTAACGTAGTGCGCGAAATTTCAAATCAGGCTCATTACGATGATACTAATCTTATAGTAGTTGGTACTCACGGAGTTTCAGGCTTCGAAGATCGATGGGTGGGAAGTAATGCCTACCGACTGGTTGCCAATGCGCCTTGTCCGGTGTTAACCGTGCGTTCCGAAATGAAAATGAAAAAGGACCAAAAGGTGTTAATGGTAATCGATTCTGATAAAGTTAGCCGTCGCATTGTGCCTCAAGTAGCCGGCTTTGCAAAGCTCCTGAATGCCAAAGTGTTAATAGCAGGTGTAAATACTAAGTCAAAGTGGCTTATTCCCGGACGTATCAATTCATATGTGCATCAGGTTGAACGGTTTCTCAGGAAAAATACCGATTTGGAATTTGATGTAATGTTTTTGGAGAAATCTAAAAATGCCCGCGATTTGCTTGAATATGCCCATCAGCAGAATGTTACCTTTATTGCATTACCGGTTCGGAAAACCATCAATCCGTTCGAATCCTTGTTTTATCCCTATGCCAACGAACTATTGAACCTTTCAGATTTACCTGTACTGGTTGTGCCGGAAAGAGAATAAAGCTTATATTTGCAAAAAAAAGGCAATGAGAAAAACGCTTTATTTTATTGCAGTTTTATTTTTTCTGATTGATGGAGTGTTGGCGCAACAGGAGTCTTCCAGAGCCTCCGTTAATCCGTTTGTGTCTGTTCAAAGTCGCTTCGAAGGTCAGGGGCACGTAACTATTAAGCAATCGCAAGCCATTGAGCAAATGATGTTGCTTCATATTCAGGTAAACCAGAATACACCGGGTGTAGAAGGTTTCCGGATACAGCTTTATTCCGGAACTGGAGCAAAAGCCCGTCAGGAAGCTCAGAATGTTAGAGGCAGGTTTTTATCAGCTTTTCCCAACGAAAAAATAACCGTTGAATATAAAGCACCTTTTTGGACTGTGAGAGTTGGCTATTTCAGACATAAGCACGAGTCATTGCCACTTTTAAGAAGACTACGGCCTTCGTTCCCAAATAGCTACTCTGTTCGGGATGCCGGAATCAGACCCGAATTATTTGATTAATGATATATGAACCCGCTTTTTAGCGGGTTTATTTTTTTATATAACCAGTTGGATGTATTAGCGAAAAGTGTCTGGTGTTTACCTTAAGTCTGAAATAAGGTTAAAAACATACGGTTTTTAGTGGCGATTAACATCCGGTTGAAAAAAATGAAATAACTTTGACCGTTCTTTATTCGAAGCGTATCAATTATGAGTGAACAGATTAAACACGAGTGTGGGATTGTATTGATAAGGTTGCTTAAGCCTTTGGAGTATTATCAGGAGAAGTATGGAACATGGATGTTTGGGTTGAATAAACTCTATTTGCTCATGGAGAAGCAACACAACCGGGGCCAGGATGGAGCCGGTGTGGTAAGTCTGAAAATAGACCAACCTGCCGGTAAAAAATACCTTGCCCGCGAACGTTCCAATAAAACAAATCCCATTCAGGATGTTTTCTCGCAAATATTCAAACATTTTGAATACGATAACGATCACCATCCCGAATTAATGCGAGATGCTGCCTGGGCTAAAGAAAATTTGCCCTTTGCCGGCGAACTCTATCTGGGGCATTTACGCTACGGTACATTTGGTGCATCGTCCATCGAATTTGTGCACCCGGTAATGCGTGAGAATAATTGGCGCTCGCGAAATCTTGTGTTAGCCGGTAATTTTAATCTCACCAACGTTGACGAAATATATAAGGCACTGGTCGATTTGGGACAACATCCCAAAGATTATTCTGATACGGTTACAATTCTTGAGAATGTTGGTCATTTCTTAGATGAAGAGAACCAGTTGTTATTTCGCCAGTTTAAAAACGAAGGCTTCAATAATCGCGAAATTTCCTATTTCATCGAACGCGATCTGGATGTACGAAAAATATTGGAACGCTCCAGCCGCAGGTGGGATGGCGGTTATGTGATAGCCGGATTAATGGGACATGGCGATGCCTTTGTAACGCGCGATCCATGGGGAATTCGGCCTGCATGTTATTATTATAACGATGATTTTGTGGTGGTTGCCTCCGAGCGACCGGTTATTCAAACAGCCATGAACGTGAGGGTGAATGAGGTGCAAGAACTTGAGCCTGGACATGCATTGATTATTAAAAAAGATGGACGCATATCGGTAGAAATGGTTAGCGTGCCTCAAACCAGAAAATCCTGTTCTTTTGAACGCATTTATTTTTCGCGCGGAAGCGATAAATCCATTTATCTTGAACGTAAAGAACTTGGAAGGTTGTTGGCGCCAAAAATCCTGGATATGGTTGGCTACGATCTGGTTAACACGGTTTTCTCGTATATTCCCAACACCGCTGAAACTGCCTTTTATGGCATGATGGAAGGCGTGCGCGAATATCTTAAAAAGTGGCGTGTTAATCAATTAAAAGCCTTGGGCGATAATCCCGCACCTGAAAAAATTGAAGAAGTGCTTTCGCTGGAGCCACGGGTGGAAAAGATTGCTGTAAAGGATGTTAAGTTGAGGACTTTTATAACCGACGATTCTTCGCGCGACGATTTAGTTGCGCATGTGTACGATGTGACTTATGGTATTGTGCATAATAATGTTGATACACTGGTGATTATCGACGATAGTATTGTTCGTGGAACCACACTTAAGAAAAGTATTCTAAAGATTTTAGATCGGCTGCATCCAAAGAAAATAATCATCGTTTCATCGGCTCCGCAAATTCGTTATCCCGATTGTTATGGCATTGATATGGCCAAGTTAGGCGATTTTTGTGCTTTCTCGGCCGCCATTCAACTGCTTAAGGATACCGGGCGTGAAAATGTTATCAAGGAGGTTTATGAAAAATGTAAATCTCAGAAAAACCTCCCCAAAGAAGAGATGGTGAATTACGTTAAAGAGATTTATCGTCCGTTTACCGATGAAGAAATTTCAGCTAAAATTGCTGAAATGTTAAAGCCAGCAGATATTCATGCCGAGGTGGAAATTGTTTTCCAAACCGTGGAAAATTTGCATAAGGCTTGTCCTAACGATCAGGGTGACTGGTATTTTACCGGAAACTATCCAACTCCGGGTGGAAATAAAGTAGTAAATACCTCGTTTGTTAATTATGTTGAAGGTGTTAATCAACGGGCTTATTAGCCTGAACTATTCATAAATCAAGGGATTTTTGAATTTAGTACAGGTTAACCCCGACTTAGGTGAAGTTAAACTTTTATAAAAAAGTTTTTACAGAACCTTAGTCGCTGTATGATACAGGGATTATTTGTGAATAATCCGGGTTAGATTGATTGATTAATTCCAGCCCAAGATTAATCCAGGTGTAAACGTCAAGCGGGTGGTCGTTAATTTTCTCATCACTTCTTTGGTGTCCCAATCGAACAATTACTGCATTTTTAGTGGGGATAACAAAAATGTACTGCCCGTGTAACCCGCGTGCGTAAGGGATTGCCAATCCACGGTAATGCAAAATCCACCACTGGTAACCATAGTGGTTCAATGGCTTGTTGTTTTCATCTTTCAGGTAATAAGCTGGTGTAATGGATTCAATTAAATACGATTGTGGTATTAGCTGCTCGCCTTTCCAGTGCCCCAGATGCAGAACCAAACTACCAAAACGGGCAAAATCGCGGGCGGTGCTGTTAAAACAACAATACGCCTTTTCCATACCCTCTTTTTTATCGAGCGACCAAAGCGCAGGTGTTTCAGCGCCCATAGGTTTCCATAATTTTTCAGAAGCGTATTGAGCAACCTGCTTTCCGGTGGCTCTTTTCAATATCATGGCTAAAAACTGAGTGTCGCCGCTTTTATAATTAAAAATAATTCCAGGTTTTTCAATTATTTCAACTTCCTGCATTAACTTATCCAGATGTTTTCCGTAGTAGGCCTTCGTTGTTATAGAAAAAGCCGAACTGTAACGCTCGTCCCAGTTTGAACCCGAACTCATGGTTAACAGATGTTCTATGGTTAATCCTTTTCCTTTCAGGGTTTGATAATCGGGTAAAAAATCCTCAACCGGTTGATGTATGCTTTTAATGTATCCGTCATCAATGGCACATCCTATTAAAAGGCCTATTATGCTTTTGGCCATCGAAAATGAGTTGCTAATGGTTTGCTCACTGCTTTCTTCCGAATAATACTCGTAAAGTAATGAATCGTTTTTTGCCACAAGAAATCCTGTTGTTTCCATCAGAATTAAAGAATCCATAAAAGCCTGAGATGGCTTAACGATGTTGTATTGTTTGGAGATTGGCCAGGGTTGGGGAATGTCGGTTTTTACTTCCTGGTTGTGAAAAATTTTATAGTCATATATGCCTGTATAACCATAAATAATTGCTTTTTGCAGATATATCGGTAGTGCTAAATATATACCAGCCATAGTGGCCAATACCACAAAAAAGACAACGAACTTCGCAGATTTTTTCTTCAGGAAACTTTCTGGTTTCTTTGGGGCAGGCTTTGGTTTCATGACTATTTTGTTTAATTGGTTATTCTAAAGGCTCTGGATCCCATTCTCTGATATAAATGGCATGCGGAAATGCTTCGGGTTTAAATATTGACCGATTGCCAATGGTTCGCAAACACTCCTGAATGCCTTCGGCCACGCTGGGGTGCGGGTAAAATATCTTTAGCACTTCGCCCAAACTGTTTCCCTGATTAATTAAATGTGCAACTGAAACAATATAAGCCGATGCCTGGGGCCCCGATGCACGCATACCCAGAATGCGCTGATCTTCATCCTTGCTAACCAGAATTTTTATAAATCCGGTGGTGCTGCGCATGGCGATAGCTCTGTTTATGAGCTCGTTAGAGTAATAGGCTACTTTGTATGGAATGCGTTTCTTTCGTAAGGTTTTCTCGTTGGCCCCAACAGCAGCAACTTCGGGCTTAAAAAACATTAGTGTACTCATGTGCGAGTAATCAAGAGGATATCCTGTTTTACCTGCTATTCGCTCAACAGCCTTGCGCCCTTGTAGCTCGGCCACACTATACAATTGTGCATGACCGGTTACATCACCGGCTGCATAAAAATGACCAGGCTCACCATTCATTAAAACCTGACAATTTCCATTAATTGGTAGTGCCCCTTTTTCAGTTGGAATAATGCCGGCATTTTCAAGTTTCAGCGGTTCCAGGTTGGTTACCCTGCCAATTGATATTAGCGCCACATCAACTTCGAGCACTTTGCTGTGTCCGTCGTCATAATCCAATATAACTTCCAAATAATTAGGGTGTTTGTGAATGGTGCGCAGGTGTGCTGTGTGATGAACTATCACGCCGTTCTTCTCCAGATTGTCTGATACATAGTCACTAACGTCATCATCTTCGAAGGGTAAAACCCTGTTGGCCCGGTCGAGTAAATGCACTTCTGTTTGGCGAAAATTGGAAAATATGGTGGCAAATTCACATCCAATAATACCCGAACCAATTATCAGCATTTTTTGTGGAAACTGTTTCAACGAGAGAACGCCTTCAGAGTTGATAATGCGTTGTCCGTCAACTTCAATGCCTTTGTATTCGCGAGGTTTTGAGCCTGTAGCAATCAGGAAGTTTTTACCTTTAATGATTTCTGAACCATCGGCAGTTTTAACCTTTACCCGATGGGCATCAACAAATTCGGCCATACCCTTTATAAGGGTTATGGTACCATTTATGCCCGGATTCCGCGCAAATGTTTCAATCTGGCTGCGAATCTGATATTGTTTTTCTTTGGCAGCCTTTATGATGGTGTTGAGCACTTCTTTATAGTCAACGGTTAAGCCGCTTGCCCTGTATCCCCGGTCGATGCGTGCTGCTATGGAATAATCCAGCGATAACTCGTACATGGTTTTTGAGGTTAAAGCGCCATTCATAATTCCCGCACCTCCCAAATGGCCGCCCTCTATAAGACAAACACTCATTCCAAAATCTACACCACGCACAGCACCCGAAAAGCCGGCCGGACCGCTTCCTATTACCACCAGGTCGAATTCTCTCATTTTGTTTTTTTGAGAA
Source organism: uncultured Marinilabiliaceae bacterium (assembly GCA_937920475.1). Lineage (GTDB taxonomy): Bacteria > Bacteroidota > Bacteroidia > Bacteroidales > Marinilabiliaceae > CALEUX01. The sequence goes on along the minus strand of CALEUX010000073.1, from coordinate 18,390 downwards.
ATTTAATGAAAAAAAAGAAAAGCCGCACAGAAAATTTAATCTCTATGCGGCTTTTACATTATATTATCGAATGTGCAGTTTTATAAAACCACTAATCGTGCGAATCGTTTGGGTTGTAACTGTTAACGTGCCGGTTAATTTTGGCGTCGTACAATTCGTTGATTGGCAGTATGATGCCTGTTTCTTCAACGCCACCAAATTCCTCGTTAACGGCAGTACCAAAAGTTTTCATTGAGGGCGACAGACTCATATAAGCATTTACAAGTGGTGGAATGTTTTCGCCAAGTTCACGAACGCGCTTACTTAAAACTTTATAATCCTCATCGAAAGAATTTCCGGTAAACATTTTTTTAATGGTTTCTTCGCTTATAGATGATTTTATAGGAGTAAAAGGATACACCAGTTTCTGAGGATCGCCAAAATAGAGTTCCATAAAGGCTCTGATTAAATCGCGCGATTCCAGATTGTAGTGAGTGTACATGGTAACTTTTCCAAAAAAGTATTTCATTTTTGGATTATTTACAATAAGCGAACCCAATCCGTCCCATAAATTGTCGAGTGCAAACAAGCTTTTAGCTCCCGCTTTACTCGATTGATAATGAGGCTGCACAAACGAACGACCCAATTCGATGGTATACGGAAGGTAGTTTTCGATAAACTCAGGTGAAAAATAAAACATATGCGATGTGGCCAGCTCAACATGTCCTTCCTGATTTGGTTTTAACTCATCGCACATAATGTACCGATAACCACCAAGAATCTCTTTCTCATTAGGGTCCCAAACAATTAACTGTCGATAAGGAACATCGTTGGTGTCGTACTCGTCTACATCAATCTCTTTTCCTGTTCCCCCACCGGCAGCTCTAAAGGTGAGCTCTCTTAATCGGCCCACTTCCAGCATCAGGTTGGGAGCTTCGTGCGCTGAAAAATCGTAAATTTTATTCTGCCCCTTATTGGTATTCCTTACGAAACGTTCTTTGGTGAGTTCTGCCTCCAGTTTCTGACGAGGTACCGGGGGAATTACTGGTTTTATGATATTCATTTATTCAATGAATTAATTAAAAATGGTTATGCAAAATTAATGGTTTTTTGCCAAGTCGTAAACTGTGGCCTTTATTTTTTGAGCCCACTCATGGGCATTAACATCATTGGTAAGCTTTTCCCACGAAATGGGTTGGCCAAAACGAATGGTAAGGTTTTCTCCTTTTTGCTTATACATTTCATCGGCCAGATATAGCATTTCTATATTGGCCTTAATGCCGAGCCGCTTTCTCCAATTGGCCAGATTATAGAAAAAATTGGAATTTCGTCCGGTAATATGAACCGGTATAATATCACGTTTATGTTGAATGGCCTTTTTAATGAAATTTTTCTTCCACTCCAGGTCAGCAATTTTGCCATTTCTTTTTCTGCTTACCAATCCGGCCGGAAACATGAGCATTTGCGCATCCGACTGGTAGGCTTCTTCCATTTGGTGGGCTGCATCTTTCGAATGTCCGCCATGTTTGTTAATGGGGATGAAAATGGTATCCAGTCCTTTAATGTTCATGAGAATATCGTTAACCGGAAATTTTAAATTGGTAAACTTCTCACCTACAGCGGTTATCAGCGCAATACCATCCATCCCTCCAAGCGGGTGATTTGAGGCGAATAAAAACCGGCCGCTTCCCGGAATATTTTCCATGCCTGCCGTATTGTAGCGAACACCAAACTCATCAAGAATGGCTTTTGAAAATTCGAGACCCTTTTTATGGCTGTTTTGCGAAATGAAAGTATTTATTTCGTCCTGGTGAGTGATTCTTTTTAAGTATCTGATAACAAAGGATGGAATAATTTTTAATAGTCGGGGGTTTTTACTTGAAAACACCTTTTCAATATCAATAAGCAATTCTGTTTTTGAATTTTCTCGGGTATCTTTGTTGGCTGCCTTCACAAGTTGTATTTTGATGGTTAAAAATTATCGCTTTTGGTAGAACAGATGCGGTTGTAATTGGTTTATTACCCCATCTTGTTTTAGCGATGCCAATTATACGAAAAAATATAAAGAAAGTTTTTAAGTTATAATCTTACAATTGCTGTTGCTTCTGAAATGCCTTTGTTTATCAATGTTTTTCAAAATCTTTATAAAAAAGTGGAACAAAGTGGGTTGAAGTGGTTGATTGTGGTTTAATTTTGTATTACTTTTACTGGAAATTATCCTTTCAGCCCAATGGTCACATTTATAGGCGATTTTGAATGTAAAACCGACGATAAAGGTCGCATTGTTTTGCCGGCTGCGTTTAAAAAAGCAGTAGGAAAGGATGAGTTGCGTTTTGTTGTAAAGAAGCATCTTTTCGATAATTGTTTGGTTATATATCATTATTCGCATTGGGAAGAAGAACTTGGAAGGCTTAGACATGTGGGGAAGTTTTACAGCCAGAAACGCAGCATTTTTTTAAGAGGCTTTTTTAAAGGATCGGCTGAAATAACGCTCGATGGCAACGGTCGTTTTTTGGTGCCGCGCCGCTTAATGGAACAAATAGGTGTCGGCAAGGATGTTGTGTTAATTGGAATTGACCGGTACATTGAGTTGTGGGACAGGGATGCATACAACGCAATGGGCGATAATCCTGAGGAGCTGGCCGGGTTGGCTGAGTTACTTATGGGAGGCGATTCCCCTGATGAAGACTAGGATGTTTGGAGGTTGTTTATGAGCGAAATCTATCATATTCCCGTATTACTGGAACCCTGTTTAGAGGGGTTGAATATCAATCCTTCGGGTATTTATGTTGACCTAACCTTTGGTGGAGGCGGCCATAGCCGGGCTATTCTGGATCGCTTAGACAAAGGCAAACTAATTGTTTTCGATCAGGATGAAGATGCCTGGGCAAACAGGATTGACGATGAAAGAGTCAGGTTTGTAAGACACAATTTCAGATTTCTTTATCAATTTTTAAAATATCTTGATGCAATTCCGGTTGATGGAATTTTAGCCGATTTGGGTGTATCATCCCATCATTTCGACGAGGCTCAGCGAGGGTTCTCTTTTCGTTTTGAGGGCGATCTGGATATGCGCATGAATCGGAATAATCCGGTCACTGCTGCCACAGTGCTTAATACTTATAGTGAAGAGCAACTGATTCAGATATTTAAGTTGTATGGTGAGGTTACTTCATCACCACGTTTGGTACGTGATATTATCAGTTTTAGAAATAATAAGTCTTTCCGCACCACAAGCGATTTAAAGGAAGTTGCATCACGTTTTGCGCCTCCTCGCGATGCAGCCAGATTTCTTTCACAGGTTTTTCAAGGACTAAGAATTGAAGTCAATGGCGAAATGGATGCTTTAAAGGAAATGTTGGCTGCTACTACCCATGTGTTGAAACCCGGCGGTCGACTGGTAATTATGTCGTATCATTCGCTTGAAGATCGCCTTGTAAAAAATTTCTTCCGTACGGGCGACGTTAATAAATCGGAAGTTGAAACTGACCTTTATGGCAGGTCGGATGTGCCTTTCAGGCTAATAACCCGAAAAGTTGTGGTTCCTTCCAATGAGGAAATTGAAAGAAACCCACGTTCAAGAAGTGCAAAATTAAGAGTGGCAGAGAGAAATTAGTAATGGTTATGGCGTTTTGGAAAAGAAATAAGAAAGAGCAGTTACGCGATTTTGAACCTGAAAATGGAGAGGTTCAGAATGGCCCATCCTTTCGGGAATATTTAAACGGCCAGGCTCTCAACAATGAGTGGTTGCGGAAGAATCGTAAATACTTGTTGTTTATGGTCTTCTTGGCATTTATTTACATCAATAATCATTATAGTGTTGAATCGTTATTAAAGGAACATCTTGCTCTTACAAGGGAAGTAAAGGAATTAAAGTACGAAGCCATTACTACTTCTTCTGACTTGATGTTTATGAGCAAGCAGTCAGAAGTGGTAAGAAAAGTGCAGGAGGCAGGCCTTGAATTGGAGGTGCTTACAACACCCCCGCGAATTTTAAAATCGAATTAAGCAGTTGGCAAAGAATATGACCCTAAAAAAAAGCATAATGTTCAGGATGGGGGTGTTGTACCTGTTCTTTGTGGTTCTTGCAATTAGAATCATAATCGAGCTTTTTTTGCTGAAGGTAATCGATGCCGACAACTGGAAAGAACAGGCGCAGAAAACTGAAACCAATAACTCTATTGTTAAGGCCAACCGTGGTGATATTCTCGATGTAAAAGGCCGAAAACTGGCAAGTTCAGTTCCAAGTTACCGGCTTTATATGGATATGCTGGCCGAAGGTCTCACCAACGATATATTCAACAATAATGTTGATTCGTTATCCATCAGTTTATCGAGATTCTTTCGCGATAAAAGCCCTGCTGCTTATAAACGAGATTTGCAAATTGCCCGCCAGCGTGGACAGCGCTATTATATGGTTAACTCCCGAAGGGTTTCTTTTACCGATTTGCAAAAGATCAACAATTTTCCGCTTTACCGATTAGGACGCAACAAAAGTGGATTTATCCCCGAGCAGTACGATCAGCGCAAACTTCCATTTGGCTCGTTGGCATCGCGTACTGTTGGTAAATTGTATGGCGAAAGCTCAAAAGGCGGGATGATTGGTCTCGAACGCGCTTACGATGAACCATTAAGCGGAACAGATGGTATTAGCACCATGAAACGCATTTCTGGAAGATGGATTCCTGAAGTAGTAGTGGCACCTGTGGATGGACTTGATTTAGTAACTCATATTGATATTGCCATTCAGGATGTGGCAGAGCACTCTCTTCGTAAACAGCTAATCAGGCACGATGCACATCATGGTATTGCCATTTTGATGGAAGTGCAAACCGGTGCTATAAAAGCCATTGTTAACCTTCACCGTCAAGGCAAAGGAGTGTACGTTGAAGACCATTTTAATTATGCCATTGGCGAAAACAATGAGCCCGGCTCTACTTTTAAACTCTTTAGCCTGATGGCCGCTTTTGAAGATGGTGTGATAGACTTGAACGATTCGGTCGACACGGGTAACGGTGCTCAGCGTTTCCACGATCGCATCATGCGCGACACCCATCAGGGTGGGTACGGATGGTTATCGGTTAAGGAGGTATTTGAAAAATCATCGAATGTTGGTATTTCAAAGCTTATTGATAAACAATTTGGTAAAAACCCACGCAGATTTGTCGATCAGCTTTATTCCATGGGGCTCAATAAACCATTGGAAATTGAAATTAAAGGAGAAGGAAATCCGGTGATAAAATATCCCGGAGATCAAGGGTGGTCCGGTGTTACTTTACCATGGATGTCGATAGGTTACGAGGTTCAGATGAGCCCCCTGCAAACGCTAACATTTTACAATGCCGTTGCCAACAAGGGTAAGCTGGTTCGGCCATCGTTTGCCAAAGGCCTAAGCCGAAATGGGAGGCTGGTTGAAAGATTTTCTCCGGTTGTTATCAAGAGTTCCATATGTTCGCGATCAACCATTGAAAAGGTACATCAGTTACTGGTAGGAGTTGTTGAGAATGGAACGGCTACCAATATTCGCAACGAGAAATACAGCATTGCAGGTAAAACAGGTACTGCACAAATTGCAAAGGGTACGCAGGGATATAAGAGTGGAGGTGTGGAGTATCAGGCGTCGTTTGTTGGATATTTTCCGGCCGATCAGCCCCGGTATTCTTGCATTGTAGTGGTTAATGCCCCATCTAATAATGTTTATTATGGCAACATTGTAGCCGGAACAGTTTTTCGCGAAATTGCCGATAGGGTATATGCTTCTGATTTGCGCATGAACCGGAACAAATCTGTCCGCAAAAACTTTGATAATGGCGTTTTCCCATATTCCAAAGGTGGCACTTACAACGATTTAATTACCATCTATAAAAAACTGGATTTCCCTGTTTTAGAGAGAAATGTTAATACTGAGTGGATATCAACTCAGGCCACTGATGCTGGAATTGGATTTAAACCCAAAACGCTTCCAGGTGGAGTAGTGCCTCCGGTAATTGGGATGGGAGCCCGCGATGCGGTTTCTATTCTCGAAAACCTGGGACTTCATGTCCAAATTCAGGGCGTTGGAAGGGTTACAAGCCAATCGTTAAAAGCCGGTACCGCCTATAGGCCCGGTAGCACCATCTTTTTAAAACTCGATTAGTTATTGAAGCAGAAATTAGATTATTAAATAGTTAAATGTCGGCAATGAAGGATTTACACCAGTACATATCAGCCATACAAGTTGTTTCCCAAAATGGGAGTCATAATCCAATGATTTCTGGAATCACGTTTGATTCCCGTCAATCGGGCCCGGGGATAATTTTTGTAGCTACCAGAGGAACTAAAACCGACGGTCATTCATTTATTGAGCAAGCAATTAAAGCAGGTTCGCCTGTAGTTGTTTGTGAAACTCTGCCTGTTGTCGATTTCCCGGAAGCTGTTATTATTCAGGTTGCTGATTCTGCCGATGCGTTAGGAAAGCTCGCAGCTGTGCACTATGATTTCCCCGCTGATAATTTAAAAATTGTTGGTGTAACTGGTACCAACGGAAAAACTACCATTGCAACTCTTTTGTACAAATTAGCACTCGAGATGGGTTACAAAGCGGGGCTTTGTTCAACGGTTGCCAATTTTGTGAATCAAAAGCGAATCGAAACCTCTCATACCACGCCGGATGCGTTAACATTGCAAAAGCTGATGCACGAAATGGTTAACGACGGGTGCGAATATTGTTTTATGGAGGTTAGTTCTCACGCTGTTGACCAGAAAAGAATTGCCGGTCTTCGATTTCAGGGGGCTATTTTTACTAACCTCACACACGATCATCTCGATTATCACAAAACTTTCGACGCTTATCTGAAAGCTAAAAAAGGCTTTTTTGATGGACTTGACAAACAAGCGTTTTCTCTTATTAATTTGGATGATAAGAATGGGAAAGTGATGGTTCAGAACTCAGCTGCCCAAAACTATACTTATTCGTTGCGTGAGATGGCCGATTTTAGGGTGAAAATTATTGAAAGTCTGTTTGAAGGAATGCACCTCGAAATTAATGGTAACGAAATATGGACTCCTTTTATTGGCCGCTTCAATGCTTCTAACCTGACAGCGGTTTATGGCTCTGCCATATTGCTGGACTGGAATGTCCAGGAAATTTTGGTTAACTTAAGTAAACTTAACCCTGTTGATGGCCGATTTGAAACCATACGTTCAAACACAGGGATAACAGCCGTTGTAGATTATGCTCATACACCCGATGCAATACAAAATGTATTGGAAGCCATCAACCAGATTCGACGTCCCGAGAATGAGCTAATTACTGTTGTAGGTGCTGGAGGTGATCGCGATCCCTTCAAGCGCCCACTCATGGCGGCTGAGGCGGTTAAAGCCAGTACAAGGGTGATTTTAACATCTGATAATCCGCGTAGCGAAGACCCAGAATCAATTATTGCCCAAATGATGGAAGGGGTTGATTTTAAGGATAGAATTAAGGTATTGTCCATAACCAATCGTCGCGAAGCCATTCGTACGGCATGTTCAATTGCTAAAAAAGGCGATATTGTTTTGGTGGCCGGTAAAGGACACGAAACCTATCAGGAAATTAAAGGCATAAAGCATCATTTTGATGACAGAGAAATAATCAGAGAATTTTTTGAACAACTTTAATAATGTAATCATGCTTTTTTATCTGTACGAATATCTGCAATCAATAAATTTTCCCGGTGCCGGGATGTTTCAGTATATTTCTTTCCGGTCGGGGATGGCCATTATTTTTGCCTTATTGATGGGTACGATTTTTGGGAAAAAACTCATTAAGATTTTGCAACGGCAGCAGATTGGAGAGGTTGTTCGTGATCTCGGACTCGAAGGTCAGTATCAGAAAAAGGGCACCCCCACCATGGGTGGTATTATTATCATTGCTTCAATTCTGATACCTGTATTGCTGTTTGGAAAGTTGAGCAATGTTTATATAATTCTGATGATTATTACCACCATTTGGCTGGGTATAATCGGGTTTCTGGATGATTACATTAAGGTGTTCAAAAAAGATAAAAAGGGATTGGCTGGCCGGTTTAAAATTGTTGGGCAGGTAGGTCTTGGACTTATTGTTGGCTTAACCCTTTACTTTAACGATAGTGTGGTTGTTCGCCAGAAAACCGTCGAGCACGGCCAACAAACCGAAGTGGCAGTACCTCCAACGACAGTGGCACAAAATGTTAAAGCAACCGTTACTAATGTTCCTTTTTTCAAAAATAATCAGTTCGATTACAGCTCTCTTACCAGTTTTATGGGCGAAAAGGCCAAAAGCTGGGGTTGGGTGGTTTTTGTTTTAGTAGTAATTTTTATTATTACGGCTGTGTCAAATGGTGCTAATATAACCGATGGGCTCGATGGATTGGCCACGGGCGTTTCGTCTATAATTGGTGTAACATTGGGAATTTTCGCTTATGTGGGCGGACATTTAATTTACGCCGATTACCTGAATATTATGTACATCCCTCATACTGAGGAACTGGTGGTGTTTATGAGTGCTTTTATAGGGGCTTGCATAGGTTTTCTATGGTATAATTCTTTTCCGGCCCAGGTTTTTATGGGCGATACAGGTAGCCTCACGCTTGGTGGAATAATCGCTGTTTTTGCTATCCTAATCAGAATGGAACTACTGATTCCTATATTGTGCGGTATATTTCTGGTCGAGAATGTGTCGGTTATGCTTCAGGTTTCCTATTTTAAATATACCAAGCGCAAGTATGGCGAAGGGCGCCGCATTTTTAAAATGGCTCCTCTGCACCATCACTATCAGTTAAAAGGTTATACCGAATCAAAAATTGTTACCAGGTTTTGGATTGTGGGAATTATTTTAGCCGTGATTACCATTGTTACTTTGAAAATCAGATAAATATGAGTGTTGAGATTGTTGTTTTAGGAGCAGGCGAAAGCGGGGTGGGCGCAGCATTACTGGCTCAGGCAAAAGGGTTTGCCGTTTTTGTGTCTGATTTGGGAACCATTCAGCCCCGTTTTCGCGATGAGCTGGAAGCTAACCATATCCCTTTTGAAGAAGGAAAACACTCTCACGAACGTATTCTCAATGCATATGAAGTTATTAAGAGTCCCGGAATTCCCGATAAAGCCCCTCTGATTAAAGCATTGAAAGAGAAGGGTATTCCTGTAATTTCCGAGATAGAGTTTGCTGGGCGGTATTCCAAAGCTTTTATGATAGGAATAACCGGAAGCAATGGCAAAACCACAACTACATTATGGACGCACCATATTCTCAGCAATGCAGGTAAAGACGCTGTGCTGGCCGGCAATGTGGGTACAAGTCTGGCCCGAACCTTGGTGCAACGCGATCCGGAAATGGTGGTACTCGAACTCAGTAGTTTTCAGCTCGATGGCATGGAGAAATTCCGATGCAATGTTGGCATCCTTACCAATATCACTCCTGACCATCTCGACCGATACGATTATGTATTTCAGAATTACATCAACTCGAAATTCAGGATTGTGCAAAATCAGATCTCTGACGATGCTTTTATTTACAGTAACGATGATCCTGTAATCAAGGAGAATATTGGGAAGTTTGCCATTAATTCTGAACCCTGTCCCTTCTCAATAAGCCATAAGGGGATGGCTATGGTCGATGGTAACCAATTGGTTATAAAAGTGGGCCATGTCACCTTGGAGATGCCATTAGACCAAATTTCTCTAAAGGGGAAACACAATCTTTATAACGCAATGGCCGCAGGTATGGCAGCTTTAATTGCCGGCGCATCTGCTGAAAGCGTTATTAAAGGGTTGTCATCATTTACAGGAGTTGAGCATCGTTTAGAACCAGCTGGCTTTGCAAACGGTGTTGAATATATCAACGATTCAAAAGCCACCAATGTTAATTCGGCATGGTTTGCACTCGATAGTATGACCAAACCCGTAGTCTGGATTGCTGGCGGAACTGATAAGGGTAATGATTACAGCGAACTGTACGATTTGGTAATTAGCAAAGTAAAGGCGTTAATTTGTTTAGGGGTCGATAACTCTAAACTCCTTCAAAGTTTTAATGGTAAGGTGGGCATAATAAAAGAAGCCCGTAGTATGGACGAAGCCATTCAATTGGCTAATAAAATGTCAGTTTCCGGCGATGTGGTGTTATTATCGCCGGCTTGTGCAAGTTTCGACCTGTTCAATAATTATGAGCATCGTGGAAAACTCTTTAAAGAACATGTGGCAAAGCTGGCAAATCAATAAAAGTATAAAAGAGGAGTGTAAAGTATGGTGAATCTGATAAAAAAATATGCCAAGGGCGATCCGGTTATTTGGGGAATAATAGTTGTATTATCCATTGCATCTTTGTTGGCTGTTTACAGTGCTACCGGAACTTTGGCCTACAAATACCAGGGCGGTAATACGTCGTATTATATGTTTAAGCAGTTGTTCTCGCTGGGATTTGGTTTTGCACTCATTATGGTTATTCTAAACATGCCTTATCGCTTTTTCGCGAAATATGCCATAATCGGGTTATATGCTTCAATCATCCTGTTAGGTGTGACTTTAATGTCGGGGGTTAATCTCAACATGGCATCGCGATGGTTAACCATTCCAATTTTGGGTGTAACATTCCAGCCATCCGAAATGGCCAAGCTAGCTTTAATAATTTACACTGCCAGAGTTCTGGCTCAGTTTCAAAAAGAAGGAGAACCAGCTTCGGCTGCATTTCGTCCGGTTATTTTTCATGCTTTAATTGTGGTGGCTCTCATTTTTAGGGAAAATTTATCAACCGCCATGTTGCTCATGTCAGTTATTATTGCCATGATGTATATTGGGCGTGTTTCATTTAAATACCTTGGTGGTACAGGTTTGATTATTTTGGTGGTAGTGGCAGGGTTTCTGTTTATGGCATCAAAAGTTGATTTTTTACCCAGAGCTAAAACATGGGCTGCCCGAGTTGAGAATTACTTCTCGCCCGAAGAAGCAGAAAAAGGTTCATCATACCAGGCCGATAGGGCTAAAATTGCCATCGCTTCGGGAGGTATTTTTGGGAAAGGACCGGGCAACAGCGTTCAGCGTAACTTTATTCCGCATCCATACAGCGACTTTATTTATGCCATTATTGCCGAAGAATTTGGATTTATTGGGGCAATGGTGATTCTATTATGCTATTTGTTTCTTTTGGGCAGGATAGGAGTTTTGGTTGCAGCTAGTAATCGAACTTTTCCGGCTTTTCTTGCATTGGGGCTTGGGTTGATGCTTGTTTCCCAGGCTTTTGTTAACATGGGGGTGGCCGTGGGTATTTTCCCTGTTACAGGACAGCCTCTGCCTATGGTGAGTATGGGTACTACTTCTGTACTATTTACTTGTGTGGCGTTTGGAGCCATTCTAAGTGTTAGTCGTCAGAATATGGAGGATAAAATGGACGAAAAGTCAAAGGGAAAACCTGCAAATCAGGAAATAGAAGAATAATTGATATTTATTTAAATTATATATTGTGAGTAAGGCAGTTAAGGTAATAATAAGCGGTGGTGGTACCGGGGGGCATATCTTTCCGGCTATTTCCATTGCTGATGCACTCAAAAGGTTAAATCCTGATGTTGAGATATTATTCGTGGGGGCCCTCGGAAAAATGGAAATGGAGCGGGTGCCGGCAGCAGGGTACAATATTGTTGGGTTGCCGGTTGCCGGTTTTCAGCGACGCCTTACCTTAAAAAATATTACTTTCTTTTTTAAACTGGCATCCAGTATAATAAAAGCAAAACGGGTGCTAAAGCAATTTAAACCCGATGTAGTTGTTGGAGTTGGAGGCTATGCAAGTGGTCCGGTACTCAGGGCTGCATCATCAAAAGGCATTCCAACGCTTTTACAGGAGCAGAATGGCTTTCCCGGGATTACCAACCGTTTGCTGGCCAAAAAAGCGTCAGCAATTTGTGTGGCATACCCCGGCATGGAGCGGTTTTTTGAAGCTTCAAAAATTGAATTTACCGGAAACCCCGTTCGTCATGCCCTAATGAATGCAATTGATAAAGAGGAAGCATATCGTCATTTTGAGCTGAATCATGGAATGAAAACACTGCTGGTGGTTGGTGGCAGTTTGGGTGCCCGAAGCATTAATGAAGGGATGCTTAACAAACTTGAAATGCTTACCGATAAAAATGTACAGGTTATTTGGCAAACCGGTAAGAATTATTTCAACGACATAAGCCAATCGCCCAAAGTTTTAGAGAATAAAAATGTTAAGATAATGCCTTTTGTTCAGCGAATGGATTTGGCTTATGGAATTGCCGATGTGGTTATTTCACGTGCCGGAGCAGGTACCATCAGCGAGTTGGCCTTACTCGGAAAGGCTGTTGTTCTGGTTCCATCGCCTAATGTGTCGGAAGACCACCAAACAAAAAATGCCATGGCGTTGGTGGATCGCAATGCTGCTGTTTTGGTTAAAGATGCCGATAGCAAGGAGCAGCTTTTACCCGAGGCTTTAAGTGTGCTTGAAAACCAATCAATGCTTAAAGAGCTTCAACAAAATATTAAAGAATTTGCACGCCCGGGAGCCGATGAGGACATAGCCCGTCGGGTGCTTCAACTGGCCAATAAATAAAACATATCAGAATAGTATGAGGGTTTTTGAAAATATTAAACAGGTCTATTTTGTAGGTATAGGTGGCATTGGAATGAGTGCGCTGGCCCGCTACTTTTTTCTGAAGGGGATGGCTGTTGCAGGGTACGACAAAACACCATCGGTAATTACAGACGCTTTGCAATCTGAAGGCATTCCTGTTGTGTTTTCTGATGAATTAAACCAGGTGAAATCTCGGTTTTTAAATCCGGGAAATACTTTGGTTGTTTACACCCCGGCCGTTGAGGCTTCTCACAAACAATTGGTGTTTTTCAGGCAGCAAAATTTTCAGGTGTTAAAGCGGTCGCAGGCACTTGGATTAATTACTTCGGGGTCGAATGCTGTTTGCGTAGCCGGAACCCATGGAAAAACAACCATTTCAACACTCACCACCCACTTGTTCACTCAAAGTAATTTAGGATGTACCGCTTTTTTGGGCGGCATCTCAAAAAATTACAATACCAATTTTCTTTGGAATGGGCAATCACCATTTACAGTGCTCGAAGCCGACGAATTCGACCGTTCGTTTTTAACGCTTAGTCCACATACTGCTTTAGTCTCTTCGGTCGATTCCGACCATTTGGATATTTATGGAAACCGTGAGAGTCTTTTAGAGGCTTTTCAGGCATTTGGGAATAAAGTGGTTGAGGGTGGCAATCTGATAGTAAAGAAAGGATTGCCTGTGAATTGGAAATTAAATAAGGGAGTAAGGGTATATACCTATGCTTTAACCGACACAGCCGATTTTTACGCAACCGATATTGAAATAGTTGATAATCTGTACCGTTTTACGTTGGTAACTCCTAATGGGCTTATCTCTGATTTAACAATGGGGATTCCGGGTTTGCTGAATGTTGAAAACGCAGTAGCCGCATCGGCACTGGCCTTGTTAAATGGGGTGTCTCCAGATGAAATTCGAATTGCTTTGCCTTTGTTTTCTGGTATTTCTCGCAGGTTCGATGTGCACATCAATACACCCAGTCTGATTTATATCGACGATTATGCGCATCACCCTGAGGAAATAAAAGCTACCCTGCGCAGTGTACGGGCACTTTATCCAAATTATAAAATCACAGGTATTTTTCAGCCGCATCTGTATTCCCGAACCCGCGATTTTGTTGAGGGTTTTGGTGAATCTTTAAGTGGACTCGATGAGTTATTGCTGATGGATATTTATCCTGCCCGCGAACTGCCCATCAAAGGGGTTACTTCAGAAATTATTCTTAAGGAGGTTAAAAACATTCCTGCCCGCATATGTACCAGAAATGAGTTGACAGAATCATTGGTTTTTAACCCTCCACAGGTAGTGATATCAATGGGTGCAGGTGATATCGACCGTGAAGTTGAGAAAATTAAAATTAAGCTGACTTCATTCCTCAACAAAAAATAGCTGTTCAAAAAAGGTTTGAAGTTGTTAATAAATAATAGAATATAAGTTTGAAACAGAAAGTTTAAAAAAGTTATCTTTAAACGGGAAAGTGAAGTTTTTTAGGAGTTATGAGAAGAGTTGTTAATATATTGAAATGGAGTTTGTTGCTTATTTACTTTCCGGTAATGATGGCCTTTATTTCGTTTAAAAACAATTCGTTGGTTTGTTCAGGAGTAGCTGTTACAGTTACCGATAGTTTAACAACAAACTTTGTTTCAGGCTCCGAAATTCGAAAGTTGGTTTTATCACGTTTCCCTGATTTGTTGGGTTCGCAGGTTCGGGATATTGATTATGAGGCCATTGAGGCTTCTGTTGAAAAACATCCGGCCATTCGTTCATGTCAGGTGTTTAATAATGCTCATGGCATTGTTAATGTTAAGATAACTCAGCATGAACCAATAATGAGGGTTTTTAGCGGAAACAGTTCTTTTTATCTTGATGAGAATGGTGTTCAGATTCCTGTTTCCGGAAGGTTCAGTGCACGGGTAATTGTTGTTAATGGCAAAATTCCCAAGGATAAGGAAGATTTATTGACTATCGTACGCTTTATTAGGGATAATTCATTTTGGGATGCCCAGATTCAGCAAATCTATATAAGGCGTAATAACGATTACATTCTGGTACCAAGGGTAGGTGAGCATCTTATTTTACTGGGAAGCAGCGAAAGGCTCGAAGAAAAAATGAACAACCTGATGTCGCTCTACCACGAACTTGATCCCAAAGAGTGGAATAATTATAAAAGTATTAATCTGAAATTTAAAAATCAGGTTATTTGCTCAAAGAGCAGTTTGTGAAATTGAAAATGGTTAAAGGTCTGATATAAACAAATTAGCAACATGATTCAAGAGTCCAAACTTATTGGGGCAATTGATATTGGAACAACAAAGGTGGTGGCTGTTGTAGGCAGAAAATATGCTCATGGGCATATTGAGGTATTGGGAGTTGAAAAGGCATTATCTACCGGTGTAAAGCGCGGTGTTATTCTTAATATCGAAGAAACTGTTAGCGCTATTCGCAAGGCTGTTTCTGCCCTCGAGAACCGCTTAGATATTACTATGCCCGATGTTTATGTGGGTATGGCGGGCTATTCAATGAAAAGTCTGACCAATCGTTGCTATAAATTCATCGACCCAAACGAGGAAATCACTTCATTCGACCTTGACCAGTTATTACGTGATAGCCACAGAATTGCCCTGGATGCCAGCGAAAAAGTAATTCATGTTATTCCACAGGATTATAGCGTTGACCACGAAATGGGGGAGAAAAACCCCATTGGCATGTCAGGTCACCGCCTCGAAGGAAATTTCCATGTGGTGATTGGGCGCATGGCCTCCATTAAGAACATTGAGAAATGTATTCACCGGGCAGGCTTAACGCTTGCAGGTGTTATATTGGAATCTCTGGCATCGGCTCACGCTGTTTTAACCGAAGAGGAGCGCGAAGCAGGCGTGGTAATGGTCGATATTGGCGGTGGTACCACCGATTTGGCTCTTTTCCACGATGGTATTATCAGGCATACTGCTGTTATTCCTTTCGGTGGAAATGTTGTTACCAACGACATTAAAGAGGGTTGCTCGGTCTTGTTTAAACAAGCTGAAGCTCTAAAAGTGCAATTTGGTTCGGCCATGGGAAATATGGCCCGTGAAGATATGGTGGTGGCCATACCAGGAATCCCCGGTTGGGAACCCAAAGAAATATCTTTTCGCAATCTGGCTTGCATTATTCAGGCCCGAATGGAAGAAATTATTGATTATGTTGCCCATCATATCGAAGCATCTGGATTTTATGATAAGCTGGGCGCAGGAATTGTGGTTACAGGTGGTGGTGCAATGCTTAAAAACATAGCTTCTCTAATTAAATTAAAAACTGGCTTGGATGTGCGAATGGGATATCCGGGCGATTATTTTTCATCGGAGATTGTGCCAGCAGCCGAAATGCCTTTATATGCAACTGTAGTAGGTCTTTTGGTTAGCTCTGGTGTTTATGCTTCACCCAGAATTATGGAGCAGAAACTATTCGATAGTCCCGAAGAAATTGCCCCCAAAAAGGAGGAGCCAACCACCACAAGGCCCAAAAGCCCAACTAAAAAAACAAGAGTGGTTAAGGAGAGCGGTTACATTACCGGCGATTTGTTTGGCAGCTTAAAGAAAAGTATTGCCGGCATATTTGACGAGAAGGATATGGAAATGTGATTCGGTAAATCGAATCAGTTAAGCAGAGGAGCTTATGACAGAAGACCTGATGAACTTTGAGATACCTCAGCACCGTTCCTCCATAATTAAAGTAATTGGGGTTGGAGGAGGGGGAAGTAATGCTGTTAATTACATGTACAACCTTGGCATTAAGGATGTTAATTTTGTAGTGTGTAATACCGATGCGCAGGCTTTGGCCAATAGCCCTGTGCCAGTTAAAATACAACTTGGCGAATCACTTACCGAAGGGCGCGGTGCTGGCAACAGACCAGAGAAGGGACGGCAGGCCGCCATCGAAAATATTCAGGATGTTGTTAGTGTTTTGGAAGATAATACCAAGATGGTGTTTATCACTGCCGGTATGGGTGGCGGAACAGGAACCGGTGCGGCTCCCATTATTGCCAAAACAGCTAAGGAAATGAACATTCTGACAGTGGGTATTGTTACCATTCCGTTTAAATTCGAAGGGATGGTGCGTATCAACCAGGCCATCGATGGTATTTCTGAAATGGAAAAATACGTCGATTCTTTGCTCATTATTAACAACGAAAGGTTGCGCGAAATGTACGGCGACCTTAAGTTGAGCAACGCTTTTGCAAAGGCCGATAATGTATTGGCAACAGCAGCCAAAGGTATTGCTGAAATTATTACAGTTCATGGTTACATCAATGTTGACTTTGCCGATGTTGAAACGGTAATGAAAAACAGTGGCGTGGCCATTATGGGTTCAGGGCGTGCCGAAGGTGAATTCAGGGCCATAGATGCCATTCAGGCTGCATTGGAGTCACCACTTTTAAATAATAACCAAATTGCAGGAGCACAAAATATTCTGCTCAATATAACCTCGGGAACTAACGAGGTAACCATGGATGAGGTTGGCCAAATTACCGATTTTGTTCAGGAGGTTGTTGGCAATAACGCCTCTATTATCTGGGGAACCGGATCTGATAGCAACCTGAACGATGAAGTGGTTGTTACCATTATTGCTACCGGTTTCGATTATGATAACCTTATGGAATCGGTGGCTCAAACCCCTCAAAAACAGGTAATACGTGTTGAATTAGATGCCGAAGGTAATATTCGGAATCAGCCTTTAAAACCGGTTGAGAAGGAAACCGAGATGGAATTGGACGTCACCGATGCTCCAAGAGTGGTTAACTTTGATGATATTGATAAAGAGAAAGAGCGTAAAATAAATAAACTATACGGGTATCCGGAGAAACCGGCAGCGAAGGTTATTCCTGACGATGCGTTTTCTGTTGATACCGAAGTAGCTCCTTTTGTTTTTACCCGTCGGCAATCGCAGGAATCCGCCAATGTTAATCCCGATGATATCAATGACGAAAAGGTAATTGAGCAAATGGAGAATATCCCGGCTTATAAACGTCGCAATGTACTGCTCGACGATGGTAAAACACCAAAACCTGAAAATAAGGTTTCCAGGTTTTCTCTTTCCGATGATGGCGTTGGCAATCCTAAAATCAGCAGGGGAAACGCTTTTCTTCACGATAATGTAGATTAATTTATTGACTTAAGAATTTATACCATGTCTTTATTCGATACCATCAATGAAGAGATAAAAGTTGCCATGAAAGCACGTGAGCAGCTTAAACTCGAAACTTTACGCTCCATAAAAAAGGAATTACTCGAAGCCCGTACCGCTAAAAATGCTGGGGGTGTGGTAACAGCCGAAGAGGAACTAAGAATCCTTCAGAAAATGGTGAAGCAGCGCAAGGATTCTCTGGCTATTTATGTAGCCCAGGGTAGAGCAGATTTAGCCGATAAGGAAGAGAAAGAAGCTGAAATTATTGCCAGTTTCCTGCCCGAACCCATGTCGGAAGCAGAACTTGAAAAAAATGTCAGGGAAATTATCCAGAGTTGTGGTGCTACATCCATGAAAGATATGGGCAAGGTGATGGGTTTGGCTAGTGCCGCCTTATCTGGTAAAGCCGAAGGAAAGGAAATTTCATTGATGGTAAAGAAACTACTTTCTTAAATCCCTGAAAATAGTTGTCGATTTAATAATGCTACAATTATTCTTCAGAGATTAATCATAAACATTAAACTATAAAACAGATATAATAGCAAAAAATAGTTGGTAGAAACCTCTGTATGCATTGTATCTATTGCGATTTGAAAGAGTTTATTGAAATTGGTTTCAATAAACTCTTTTTTTATGATAATATCCAAGAAAAAGCGCTGTTGGAGTTGTGATG
>CALEUX010000072.1 GCA_937920475.1 uncultured Marinilabiliaceae bacterium | reverse complement strand
AAAGAGGGTGTCTCAAAAGTCAGAGACACCCTCTTTTTATTCGTACTCCTACCCGAGTAGTTTTTCAAATACTCAATTTTCAGAGCCTTAAAAAAACTTATGAGACAGCCTCTTTATTTGACTATTAGCTATGGTTCTTCTATATTTGTGGGCTCGCTTCCTCTTAAACCATCCAGGTAACCCAATTTATCTGTATCATTGTAAAAATTCTTCGCCAAAATTGGTTGGTTAGAGCCGAATAGCATGAAAACAAAGTTGATTAAAGCGCTATATTTTTCGTTGGGAACATTATCTCTTGCTCTTGGGGTAATTGGCGTTATTGTACCCGGATTACCAACCACTCCTTTTCTGCTTTTAACGGCTATTCTCTATGTAAAAAGCTCGAAAAAATTGTACCGCTGGCTTATTTCGAATCCTGTTTTTGGACCATATATTCTTGAATATCGTAAAAATAAAGGTCTTACCAAACAACATAAAGTTTATATTCTTATGCTTATGTGGATTATGGTCTGCATTTCTGTGTTGTTTTTTATCCCTTTGTTAATGGTTAAAGCTTTGGTGGTACTAGCCGGTTTTATTGGTACTTATGTTGTAAGTCTTGTGGTGCCGACGGCCATGGTTGGAGGAAAGGCCAGAAGTGATAAGGCAGATGGCAGAAGTTCATAGTTCCAAGTTATAGAGTTTATAGTTCAAAGTTTAAAACCGAATGCCTAAAAGATAAGTAACTTAAAATCTAAAAATCTTAATAAAATTTTCAACAGTTTCTAACTGCTATCCAGAAGTAGGTTTCTGGTCAATAATAACACTACGGTTATAATCAATAAAAAAGGCCGCCTCTTTTGAGACAGCCACTTTTGTTATTATGTGTTCAAATCCTTGTGGTTATTCTACCATTTTAGTTCTAACAGCATTAATCTCTTTTATAATAGCATCCATCTGGTCTTTGGTAATGGCGCCCTCTTCAATGGAGTTATAAATGGCATGGATGTTGGCTAACAGGCTTAAAGTTTCGGCTACGGCTGCATTTTCTTTAACTACCTCCATCAGCGAAACCAGTTTATTAAGCGAAGCCTTCTGATCCATCACAATTTTCACCATTTCTTTATTATTATAGGTGTCCTGAGAAATGTGTGTTGAAATGTAGAGCGCTTCAACCCAACTTCCGGCTAAAACGAGCATGGAAACAGAACCACGGTCGCTACGGTTCAGGTATTCGTAAGTATCATAAAAACTGTTGGTAATAATTTCAACCAGTTTATCCTTGTCATCCTGGTTGGCTTCAACCTGCTCCACGATGTCAGGGCTTATGGCACCAGAGATGTTAAGCGCATCAATCAGTTTTTTTGATACATCCATAAAACTAATAACTTCCTGTTTTTGGTTGTATGTACTGGCATAACTCAGGTCGGCACCATAAATACCTAAATTAATGGCTTTACTTTTTTCGGTGAGATATTTTTCAACGTTGGCAACAGGATTGGTGAGGGTGAGAATATAAGCTGCGCCAATTCGATTGAGCATTTCGGTAACTTCAAAAGAAGTAGGAAGCGGATAAACAAATTCACGCACATCCTTTTCAACGCGGGCTTTATCAAGTTCGCCAGATGCGGCACTGTCGTTTCCGGATGATTTTCTTCCCATTTTACAGGCAGGAAAAACCAGAATGATTGCCATTAACACAAGGACAAGGGTTTGAGGCATAAAGTATTTTCTCATAATCAGCGGCTTTAATTAAGTTTCCACAAATATAGTTGATTTGTGATATAATATTGTAAAGGCAATTGTATTTTTGCATCAAACAATTTTTAAGAACTGTGAAAAGAAATGGGTTATTTGGTTCTGAACCGGAAGCTATTAGCCCCGTTTTATTAATATTATCATGTCGGATTCAACCAAAGGACTGCTTTTAGCTGTTACTTGCGCGTTAATGTGGGGATTGCTTGCCATTGCTTTAAAAGTGGCGTTAAATTTTGTTGATTCTTACACCATTGTTTGGTGGCGTTTTACGGTATCCTTTTTATTTCTGGTTTTATACTTTCTGATTAAAAGTCCACGGTCGCTGCTTATCCTTCGCAGACCTCCTTTACTTTTACTGCTGGCGGGATTATTGCTTGGTATTAATTTTATTGGTTTTATGCAAGGCATCCATTATGCCGGCCCGGCAGTTTCGCAGGTTATTATTCAGGCCGGAGCCATAACGCTGGCTTTGGTAGGTTTTTTGTTTTTCAGGGAAACGGTTACGCCTATACGACTGGCCGGTTTTATAATTGCTTTTACTGGTTTTGTATTCTTCTACTACCATCAGTTAACCGGGATAAGTTATGGTGGCAAAGCCTTTC
This sequence comes from uncultured Marinilabiliaceae bacterium, assembly GCA_937920475.1. Taxonomy (GTDB): domain Bacteria; phylum Bacteroidota; class Bacteroidia; order Bacteroidales; family Marinilabiliaceae; genus CALEUX01. The sequence goes on along the minus strand of CALEUX010000072.1, from coordinate 20,683 downwards.
AAACGGGGGTTGTGTGGACACTGATAGGTGCCTGGTCGTGGACAGGTTATGCCATATTGAATAAAATTCTGGTTCGAAAAATTGAGCCTACCCAGATTAATCTTATTCTTTATGGATTGCCGATGTTGATGTATTTGCCATTTGCCGATTTTAAAGTTTTGTTTGCACCTCATTCTATTGGAGTTTGGTTGTTGCTTCTATTTCTGGCATTTAATACCATTATTGCCTATGGCGCTTTATCTATGGCATTAAAGTTTGCCGAGGCCAATCGCATCAGCATCATTATTACTTTAAATCCAATTATCACCTTTATTCTTTTGGAAGTTTTGCTTTGGCTTGATGTACATTGGTTTGTGTCGCCTCCAATGGCTCCACTTGCTTATATAGGTGCTGTTTTAGTACTTGCCGGAGCTATACTGGCTATTGGGGTTGGTAAAAGAAAAGGCGGAAAACTGAAAGAGTAGAAATTTATGAGAGCATCTCAGGCATTGAAGCGGATATCTTTTACCATTATTTGTAATGTTGTATTGCCATTAAATACATTTTCTTCAATGGTGTAACAAACATCAAATGGCTGTCCACTTTTTATACGGTCAATAAAGTTTCCCATTGAGAAGCCTATGCCTTGCACTATAGAGCCGGAATGTTCTTCAATAAGTTCGAGTTTAAGGTGCTCACGGTCTTTGCCAACCAGTTTACTGGTTCCATAATCAAACACATTTCGGGTAACAAAAACTGGTTTCATATTGCCCGGGCCGAAGGGCGTAAATTGTTTCAGAATCCTGTAAAACTTTGGAGTAATATGCCTAAGCATGATTTCAGCATCAATTTCAATTTGGGGGATGAGCTGGTGAGGCAGAATATTCTCTGAAACAACCTTTTCAAACCGATCCATAAAGAGCGGAATATTCTCAAGTTTCATGGTTAATCCGGCTGCAAACATATGGCCACCAAAATTATCGAGCAAATCAGAACACGCATCAATAGCTTTATACAAATCAAACTCATCAACCGAGCGTGCCGAACCGGTTGCTTTACCCTGACTTTGGGTTAAAATAACAGTGGGCCTGTAATAATTTTCGGTTAAGCGGGATGCTACGATTCCAATAACGCCTTTATGCCATTCAGGGTTGTACAAAACCGTGCTTTTCCTGTTTTTAAGTGTTTCATTACCGGCAATCATGTCCAAGGCTTCCTGCGTGATGATGCGGTCCAGATCTTTTCGTGTTTCGTTGCATACATTGATATCGTTGCTCATTTTCTGGGCCAGTGATTCATCTTCACTAATAAGTAATTCCACTGCATCGCGGCCCGATTCGATGCGACCGGCGGCGTTAATTCGGGGGCCAATTTTAAAAACAATATCACTGATAAGAAACTCGCGACCTTCCATATTGGCCACCTGAATAATGCTCTTTAAACCGGTTAGCGGATTTTTATTTAGTTTTTCTAACCCAAGAGCTGCCAGAGTTCGGTTTTCGCCTGTAATGGGCACAATATCAGATGCAATACTTACCGCTACCAAATCGAGGTATTGATAGAGAGGCTCCTCCGAAATTCCTTGTTTTTGACAGAAAGCCTGCAAAAATTTAAAGCCAACACCACATCCTGAGAGATTCTTTTCGGGATACGGACAATCTGGTCGTTTGGGGTCAAGACAGGCAACGGCTTCGGGTAATGTATCGCCGGGAGTATGATGATCGCAAATGATGAAATCGATGCCATGTTTTCGGGCATAGGCAACTTTTTCAACGGCTTTAACACCGCAATCGAGAGCAATAATCAGGCGACAGTTGGAGTCGGCAGCAAAATCAATTCCTTTTTGTGATACGCCATAGCCTTCCTTATAGCGGTCGGGGATATAAAATTCAAGATTAGAATAGGAATGCCTTAAAAATGAATAAACCAACGCCACCGAAGTGGTTCCATCCACATCATAATCGCCATAAACCATTACCTTTTCGCCGTTTCGCATAGCAGATTGCAACCGGGCAACGGCTTTGTCCATATCCTGCATTAAAAACGGATTGTGCAAATCAGCTAAGGAAGGGCGGAAAAATGATTTGGCTTCATCAAAACTGTTCACTCCTCTTTGCACTAAAAGTTCGGCCAATACTTCATCAATGTTCAGTTCCTGACTTAACCGTGCAACAATTTCGGCTTTTGCCGGCGATTTTATATTCCACCTTTTTTCCATCATTCAATTTATGCTTGACACCAGTTGGCTTATGGAGTCAAAAAAAGGAGGTTGTCCTCCTAAGTTAAAAATGCTGACTGTTAAATAGTTCTGTCGATGCTGTTTTACAAAGATACATTTTTTAAACCATAAGGATGGTTCTCATTACATGAAAAACCGAACAATTTTTTAAAAATGTATTGAAACCTTTATGAAAATTCCAGGCTTTTAAATCACTGGTCATTCAGTAAATTTAAATTAAACACCTGCTGTATGTGTTTTAATAATAAGGATTCAATTTGCGGCAACGATTGTTCGGGTCCAAGTTCAACGGCTATTGAAGTAACTCCTTTATCAATAAAACCACAGGGATTGATGTAACGAAAATAATCCAGATTGGTATTTACATTCAGCGCAAATCCATGCATGGAAACAAATCGGCTGGCCCGCACTCCTATGGCACATATTTTTCGGGCTTTGGATGCATCATTGGCATCAAGCCAAACACCGGTTGCTCCATCAAGCCGCGAACTTGCAATGCCCAGTTCTGCCAAAGTCAAAATTATTGCCTTTTCCAAATTATGAATGTATTCTTTAATGCCCAGGCCCATTTCTTCCAGATCGAAAATGGGATAGCCCACAATTTGGCCGGGTCCGTGATAGGTAATGTCGCCGCCCCTGTTTATTTTATAAAAAGTAGCGCCTATTTTTTTCAGCAGATCGTCGGTTATCAACAAATTGGCATGTTCGCCACTTTTCCCCAGAGTGTAAACATGCGGATGTTCACAAAATATCAGATGATGAAGCGTGCCGGTATTGGATTGTGGGTTTTCTCGTTTTTTTAATTTGGTGGCAACCACCTCTTCAAATTTTTGTTCCTGAAAATCCCAGGCTTCTTTATAATCGATTAACCCAAGATTGGTAAAAAGGGTTTTGCTATTCATAGTTTTAATCATTACTTGAGTGCATTAATGTGCTTTTCGGCATGGTACGACGACCTGACCAACGGGCCGCTCTCAACAAATTTAAACCCTTTTTTCAAACCTTCCTGCTCCAGAAACCTGAATTTTTCGGGTGTAACATATTCGTGAACCGGTAAATGATTAACCGATGGTTGAAGATACTGGCCAATGGTCATTACTTTTACGCCAACAGCCAACAAATCGTCCATGCTTTCCAGCACTTCACTATCGGTTTCGCCCAATCCAAGCATAACCCCCGATTTGGCTACCACTTCGGCCTCTGAAATATATTTCAGCACCGACAAGCTTACATCATATCTGGCCCTTGAGCGGATTACCGGCGTTAATCGGCGTACTGTTTCTATGTTGTGACTGATTACTTCCGGTTTGGCATCAATAACCTGTTGGATAAGATGCTTTTTGCCCTGAAAATCAGGAATAAGAACCTCCATGGTAATACTCGGATTCAATTCTTTTACTTTCTGAATGGTTTCTACCCAAATGCCGACACCGCCATCTTCTAAATCATCCCGGTCAACCGAAGTAATGACTGCATGTTTTAGCTTCATTATCTGAATGGAACGGGCTATTCGCAAGGGCTCTTTTATATCTACAGGCCCGGGTTTCCCTGTTTTAACATTGCAAAATTTACAAGCCCGGGTGCAGATATCGCCCAAAATCATAAAAGTGGCGGTGCCATTGCCCCAGCATTCAGCTGCATTGGGACATTTCCCGCTGGTACAGATGGTGTGCAGTTTATGATCGCGGATGGTTTTGTGCATCCAATTGTATTCCGATGTGTTGGGCAATTGTATTTTTAACCAGTCGGGTTTAGAAACCCTGCTTACTATTTTTACCATAATTTAAAATCTTACAGAAACCGATAAAGGATTTACAAAGAAATAAAGAAAATCTCGTTGCATCAGAAAAAATTAACGCCGTAATTTGTATAAAGTTCAAACAGCATTAAACCCTAATTCCTCTTTTTAAAGGTTATTGTATATCTTTGCGCTGATTTTTACTTCAATAAACCGACATCAAAAAATTGATTTATATACAGAAACCATGAGTCAACTTGAATTAAGCGAACAAGAACAGATACGTCGCGAAAGCCTTAAAGAACTTGATAAACTTGGCATTAATGCCTATCCCGCCGATGAATTTATAGTAACCCATTACTCTCAGGATATTATTGCAAATTTTGAGGAGAACTCCGACAACTTTAAAAGCATTACAATAGCCGGCCGTATTATGAGCCGCCGTATAATGGGCAGTGCATCATTTGCCGAAATTAAAGACCAACAGGGGCGTATTCAGATTTATTTGAGGCGCGATGATATTTGTCCCGGCGAGGATAAAACATTGTATAATACTGTTTTTAAGCGTTTGCTCGATATTGGTGATATTGTTGGAGTGCAAGGACATGTATTTAAAACTCAAACCGGCGAAATATCTGTTCATGTTACTGATTTAAAAATTCTGTCGAAATCGCTGCGCCCGTTACCTATTGTAAAAGAGAAAGATGGGGTTATTTACGATGCCTTTACCGATCCGGAACAGCGTTACCGCCAAAGATATGTTGACCTGATTGTTAACGACCATGTTAAGGATATTTTCCTGAAGCGTACCCGCATCATTAATACCATGCGGAATTTCTTTAACGAACGGGGTTACCTGGAAGTTGAAACGCCCATATTGCAGGCCATTCCGGGGGGAGCCACTGCACGGCCATTCATAACTCATCACAATGCATTAAATATTCCGCTCTATTTGCGTATTGCCAACGAGTTATATCTGAAACGACTGATTGTTGGAGGGTTTGATGGGGTATACGAATTTGCCAAAGATTTCCGCAATGAGGGTATGGACCGCACGCATAATCCGGAATTTACCGTAATGGAAATTTATGTAGCTTACAAAGACTACAAATGGATGATGGCGTTTACAGAAGAGATGATTGAACGTGTGGCACTGGAGCTTCATGGCACCACAAAGGTGGCGTTTGGCGATCATGTAATTGACTACAAGCGTCCGTTTAAGCGGGTAACCATGATTGATGCCATAAAAGAGCACACCGGTTTCAACATTTCAGGAATGAATGAAGATGAGTTGCGCGAGGTTTGTCAAAAACTGGAAATTGATGTGGACAAGTCAATGGGTAAAGGCAAGCTGATTGACGCTATTTTTGGAGAAAAGTGTGAGCATAATTATATACAACCCACATTTATTATCGATTATCCGGTTGAAATGTCGCCATTGTGCAAAAAACACCGCAACAATCCCGAATTAACCGAGCGTTTTGAACTGATGGTGAACGGAAAAGAACTGGCCAATGCTTATAGTGAACTCAACGACCCCATTGACCAGCTTGAACGTTTTCAGGACCAATTGCGTTTATCTGAAAAAGGTGATGATGAGGCAATGTTTATTGATCAGGATTTTGTGCGCTCGCTCGAATATGGAATGCCTCCAACATCGGGGATGGGTATTGGCATTGACCGCTTAACCATGTTTATGACAAATCAGGCTTCTATTCAGGAGGTTCTGTTTTTCCCACAAATGCGCCCCGAAAAGAAGAAAGAGAAAGATGGTCCTGAAAAATTTCTGGAATTAGGAATCTCTGAAGAATGGATTCCGGTGGTTCAGAAGGCAGGTTACTCAAAAATTGATGACTTGCTTAAGGCCAATCCGAATAAATTGCATCAGGATTTATGCGGATTGAACAAAAAACACAAAATGGGTCTGACCAATCCCACCAAGGAAGAAGTGGCAGGTTGGCTTTCAAAGCCCGAATAGTTGCATCAAAACAAATCAATATGGACGTAACAACGTCGAAAGTCGGTATCATTGGTAGTGGAAGCTGGGCAACAGCCATCGCTAAAATGGTTCTGAACAATGAAGAACACATCAATTGGTTTTTCCGGAATCCGGATCAAATTGAGAAGTTCAAAAGAGTACGACATAATCCAAATTACCTCACATCAGTGTCTTTCGATGTTGACAGGATTACTTTTTACTCTGATATTAATGAGATTGTTGAGCATTCAGATGCTTTGATTTTTGCTAATCCATCGGCGTTTTTAACCGATATTCTGGCACCTCTTAAGGTATCGCTCAAAAATAAGTTTGTTGTTTCCGCCATTAAAGGCCTTGTGCCCGAAGGAAACCTGATTATGGGTAGTTATTTCCATAAGGTTCATCATGTGCCGCTCAACCAATTTGGGGTTATTTCAGGCCCCTGTCATGCCGAGGAGGTGGCCTTGGAGCGTTTATCGTACCTCACCATTGCATGTCAGGATGTTAAGCGGGCACGGCAGTTTGCATCAAAGTTGCAGTGCAATTTTATTAAAACCACTGTTACCGACGATATTTACGGTACCGAATACGCTGCAGTACTTAAAAATGTAATGGCCATTGCATCAGGAATTTGTCATGGTTTGGGTTATGGCGACAATTTCCAGGCTGTGCTTATTTCAAATGCCATTCAGGAAATCAAACGGTTTGTGGACACTGTCCATCCCATTACCCGCGACATAAAAAGTTCTGCTTACCTGGGTGACCTGTTGGTTACCTGTTATTCACAATTCAGTCGTAACCGTACCTTTGGCACCATGATTGGCAAAGGGTATTCGGTTAAAAGCGCCCAGTTGGAGATGTTAATGATTGCCGAAGGGTACTATGCCGTTAAAAGTATTAAGGAAATCAACGATAAGTATATGGTTAACATGCCTATTACCGATGCGGTTTTCAATATTATTTACGGCCGCATTTCGCCTGCCATTGAAGTTAAACTACTTACCGATTTATTAAGATAGAACAATAAACACCTTAAACACAATGCAGAAAATTACAATTGACATTTCTAAAACTGCCGGTTTTATTCCGGATGGGGCAGTGCTAAAACTCGAAAAAGATGTTTTGGCGCAACAGCAAAAACTTCACGATAAATCTGGTGCCGGTAACGATTTTCTTGGATGGCTCAACCTTCCTTCGGCGATTACGGCTTCGGAAATAAAAACCATTAAGGAAACGGCAGCCCGTTTAAAATCAAAGGCCGATTTTGTGGTTGTTGTTGGTATTGGTGGCAGCTACCTTGGCGCTCGTGCTGTAATTGATGCACTTTCCGATTCTTTTGACCACTTGAGAACCAATCGTCAGAATCCGGTTGTATTATATGCAGGCCAGAACATTGGCGAAGATTACACTTATGAATTGCTCGATTTGCTAAAAGATAAATCCTTTGCAGTTGTGGTTATCTCTAAATCGGGAACCACCACCGAGCCGGCCATTGCATTTCGTTTGTTAAAGGAACTTTTGGAGAAAAAATACAATACAGCAGAAGTTAAGGAGCGCATTGTTGCCATTACCGATGAGTCGAAAGGGGCTTTGCGTACGCTCGCTACGCGCGAAGGCTATCAAACTTTTGTAATTCCCGATGATGTGGGAGGGCGGTTCTCGGTTTTAACTCCGGTTGGTTTATTGCCTATTGCCATTGCCGGAATCGATATCGATAAACTGGTGGAAGGGGCACGCGATATGGAGAAAACCATTGCACCCGGAACACCCTTCAGCGAAAACCCTGCCGCTGTTTATGCAGCCGTGCGGAACTTGCTCTATCAGTCGGGGAAAACTACCGAAATTTTAGTGAATTATCAGCCCAAACTCCACTTCTTAGCCGAATGGTGGAAACAGCTTTACGGCGAAAGTGAAGGAAAAGAAAACAAAGGCATTTTCCCGGCTGCAGTGGATTTTACAACCGACCTGCACTCTATGGGACAATGGATTCAGGAGGGCGAGCGGAATATTTTCGAAACTGTTTTATCAGTTGAAAAGCCAAACCATAAAGTCTTGATTCCATCCGATAAGGACGACCTGGATAAGCTGAACTATATTGCAGGAAAGCGGGTTGACGAGGTTAATAAAATGGCTGAACTGGGCACCTTGGTGGCTCACGTTGATGGCGGTGTTCCCAATATCCGGATTGTGATTCCTGAACTCACCGCATACTATCTGGGACAATTGATTTTCTTCTTCGAAAAAGCTTGTGGTATCAGCGGATATGTTTTAGGGGTTAATCCTTTCGACCAGCCCGGCGTTGAGGCTTATAAAAGCAATATGTTTGCCTTGCTTGGTAAGCCCGGATTCGAAAAAGAAACCGAAGCCATTCGCAAGCGGCTTTAAGAAGTGAGAAGGCAGAAGATTCATAACTGTAAGCTGCCAGGTGTTAGGAGCTAAGATCTAAGAGCTAAACTTTGCATATAATTATGATTGAAGTGACAATCGATTAATTGCGGAAACAATTTTTGAAATCAGGGCTTCATTTTAAGTGAATCCCTGATTTTGTTTTTAGACTACCCGGCACGAATACCCAAAAGTTTTTGATTCTGTTGTATATTTGAAGGTAGAAAATTATCAGAAAATGATTGATCAGGCCACGGTTGACCGCGTTATTGAAGCCGCACAGAGTCAAATCACTGATGTGATTTCGGATTTTGTTCACCTTAAAAAAAGGGGAATAAACTTCATTGGCAATTGTCCGTTTCATAACGAAAAAACGCCATCTTTCATCGTTTCTCCTCATAAGGGTATTTTCAAATGTTTTGGCTGTGGGAAGGGTGGCAATGCCGTTAACTTTTTAATGGAACACGAGCAGCTTACTTTTATTGATGCCATTAAAACGCTTGGTAAGAAGTTTCATATACATATTGAGGAGAAAGAGGTTTCAGATGTTGACCTGATTCAGAGAAATGAGCGTGAAAGCATGCTGGTGGTTACCGAGTATGCTTCGCGGTTTTTTATTAAATCGTTGTTTGAAACCGACGAAGGACAATCGGTTGGATTGGGATACTTCCGGCAACGTGGATTCAGGGATGACATTATCCGCAAGTTTCAATTGGGTTACTCGCCCGAAGCCAAAGATGCCCTAACCAAGGAAGCTCAATTGCAGGGCTACAAGATTGAATTTCTTGAGAAAACCGGACTTACTGTAGTTCGCGATGACTATAAGGCCGACCGATTCCGTGGACGTGTAATTTTCCCTATCCATAGCCTATCAGGCAAGATAATAGCTTTTGGTGGGCGTATTCTCCAAACCGACGCTAAAACAGCCAAGTATTTAAACTCGCCCGAGTCGGAAATTTATCATAAAAGTCAGATTCTTTACGGAATATATCAGGCCCGTCAGGAAATGGTGCGACAAGACCGCACATATCTGGTTGAGGGTTATACCGATGTTTTATCGTTCCATCAGGCCGGTATTGCTAACGTGGTGGCATCCTCAGGAACAGCCCTGACGGTTGATCAGATTCGGCTAATGGCCCGGTTTACCCCCAATGTTACCATTATTTACGATGGCGACCCTGCAGGCATTAAAGCTTCTCTGCGTGGAATTGACCTGGTCTTGGAGGAGGGGATGAATGTGAAAGTTTTGCTGCTGCCCGAGGGCGAAGACCCCGATTCATTTGCGAAAAAGCTTGGGGGCGAAGCCCTTCGTGACTATATCCGTATTCACGAAACCGATTTTATTAAGTTTAAGACATCGCTTTTGCTCGAAGACAGCAAAAACGACCCCATTAAACGTGCCCAGCTTATTCAGGACATTGTTCGTACCATTGCTGTTATTCCCGACCCCATTGTAAGGTCGGTGTATGTAAAAGAATGCAGTACGTTGATGAAGGTAGAAGAACCTGTTTTGTATGTTGAAATTGGAAAAATTAAGAAGAAAAAACAGGAGCAGGAGCAAGGACGCTCATACATTAGGCCTGGTGATTCAGCCGTAACGCCTGCGTCTCCAATATCGCCACTTTCGGCTTTATCATCGCCCACCAATCCCTTCGAAACTGAGGAGCGGGAAATTTTACGCTTTCTTTTAAAATACGGCGATTACCCGTTGGGGCCTGTAAAAACAGATAGCGATGAGAAAATAATGAGCGTTGGCGAGTACATTGTTGATAATTTGGCCCAGGACGAGCTGAAAAGCGAAAATCCTTTACACAATTTAATTCTCGAACTGTATGAATCGCAAATGCAGCAACCCGGGTTTTCGGCGCGCAAATATTTCGTTACACACTCAAACCCTGATGTTAGCCGACTGGCTTCTGATTTGCTGGCCAGGGAATATATTCTAAGCAAAATTCATAAAAGAATTAAAGAGGTTAAAAAGGACGAAGAGCTGCTCGAAGAACTGGTGCCGCGCATTGTTCTGGAGCTTAAATGGAAAATTGTAAAGGTGCGCCTTGAAGAAAAACGTCAGCAGCTAAAAACAGCCGAGGAGAATAAGGACCATGATGCCTTTATACGGTTAATGCAGGAAATTCAACTGTTTAGCAATGCTAAAAAAGAATTGTCCAAACTACAGGGGGAGAGGACTATTATTTAGGAAGACTGGAGGCCGGAGAATGGAGACCGGAAAACGGAAAACGGAGAGGGAGCCTTAATACATAACATAGCAGAACAGAATAGAGGCCAAAAGAGGTGCCCGAATTTTCTTTTACTTTAGGCACAATTATTCCTGTAAGTCTTAGAAAATGTTTAAAATTATTTTTTAGACATAAGACAAAAGACTTTTAGACACGTGTTCCGGTTTATCGGAAAAAGATATAAAAAGTAACATGCTTAAAATAAATAAAATAACTTAATAATCTTGTTTGTCTATATTTTCTATTTAGTCTAATCCCGATAAACCGGGACACGTCTATCTGTCTGAAGTCTAAACTTCTAATAGTCTTTAATAAAAATAGAAAACTAAATTTAAACAGTTACTTAAGATAATATTAGTTAGTTAAATGAAAACAGTATCACATAATAACAAAGAGCTCATTGAAAGCATCATCCGCAAATGCGATATTTGCTTTATAGGGGTTGTAACACCCGATAATATGCCATACGTTTTGCCCATGAATTTTGGATTCGACAATGATGTCATTTACCTTCATAGTGCACCCTCCGGCAAAGTTATCACCTGCCTCGAGCAAAATCCAAATATCTGCATTACCTTCAGCACCGACCACCAACTGGCTTTTCAGCATCCGCAGGTGGCTTGCAGTTACCGTATGAAATCGAAAAGCGTGGTAGCCATGGGTCAGGTAAGTTTTGTCGACGAGATGGAAGAAAAGCGTATAGCTTTGAATATTATCATGAAACAATACTCTGAAAAGGAATTCCAATATAGTGATCCGGCGGTTCGCAATGTGAAAATCTGGAAAGTTCCGGTTGATGAAATAACCTGCAAGGAATTTGGAGCTCCCCACGATGCGTATAAATAAATCTAAGTGGCTGTTTGAAAATTAAATCACAATTAGATACAAAGTTCCGAGGATGGGTAAAAGACAAAAGACTTCAAGATTTAAGACAAATAATTATTTCAAACCTCTCCTTTATCTATAAGGTCTAATCTTTCTGTCTTTCGTCTTAACTTCTAATAGTCTTCTATTAATCAGAAGACTATATTTAATTGGGGACTAAATATTACCTAAGCTTGCAATCCTTTGAATGTTTTTTTGCATTTTTGGATAAAATTTTGACCGACTTATCCCATAATATCATGCATAACCGATTATTGGCAACTTTTGTGTTTTTGTTTATAACCATGATGCTTCAGGCACAGGATGCTCCAGGTAAAGTGCCGCCGGGTTATAAAGTAGTTGTTAACGAATCGTTTGGTTCAGATAAAGTTCCTAAAACCATTGAAACTTCTCCTTCGGGCCAATGGCTGATATCAAAAGGCGGGAAACCGGGTAAAACCCTTAAATTTATTGGCAATACTCAAAATGCGGAAATCAAAGTTATACCGGTTGTAAAGGCATTCATTAAAGAAACCGGGTTTAAAAGTTTTGTGTTCGAAGCCGATGTAGAACAATGTGGGCGCGATTACAATTGTCGCGATTTTAGTATCATTTTTAATTATATCGACGAGAATAACTACCATTTTATTCATCTTGCATCAGTGGCTGGAGAAATGTGTCATGGTGTTTTTCAGATGGAAGCCGGTGTTTTAACTATGTTGACGCCAGAATCGGACGAGCCTGTGAATTGGGGTGTAAAGCAATGGTTCCGGATAAGGGTAGAGATGGGTGTTGAGGCCGGAGTGCTTAAAACCTATCTTAACGGCAATCTTATTTGGGAGGTTTCCGGTTTGGAAGAAAAGTTCGGGCTCATTGGTTTTGGGGCTCCCGATGGTTCTGCAAAAATTGACAACCTGAAAATATGGGCACCTGAAACATTTCCTGTGGGTGCTTTATTTTAAGCAATAAACACATTTTATGGCCTTAAACTATATTTGGATAGCCTTTTTCCTGATTGCCTTTGTGGTTGCTTTGCTAAGGCTGATTATTTTACAGGACACCACCATCTTCCCCGAGTTGGTGAATGCAACCTTTGAGTATGCCCGCACCGGCTTTAATATTTCACTTGGATTAACCGGTGTTTTAACCCTGTGGATGGGGTTTATGAAGATTGCCGAAGACGGGGGTATGGTAAAGCTTATGTCTAAAGCCATTGGGCCTTTTTTTAGTCGCCTGTTTCCTTCGTTGCCAAAAAACCACCCTGCTTACGGCTCCATGATGATGAATATGGCTGCCAATATGTTGGGGCTTGATAATGCTGCAACACCGGTAGGCTTAAAGGCAATGCGCGAAATGCAATCCCTAAATCCTGAGAAAGATACTGCCTCCAATGCCCAAATTATGTTTTTGGTGCTCAATACATCCGGGTTAACCATTATTCCAATTTCCATTATGGTTTACAGGGCCGAAATGGGCGCAGTTAACCCGGCCGATATATTTCTCCCCATACTTTTGGCAACCTTTTTCTCAACCCTCGCCGGCATCATTGCGGTGGCCACCGTTCAACGCATTAATTTGCTCGATCCGGTTATTTTGGCTTACCTCGGAGGCACAACCATATTTGTGGCAGGAATTATTTATGGGTTTTCCAAACTCGAACGTGACCAGATGCAAACAGTATCGTTGCTTCTGGCTAATTTCATTTTGTTCTCGTTTATAATAACCTTTATAGTTAAAGCGTTACTTAAAAAAATAAACGTGTACGAATCGTTTATCGAAGGTGCCAAAGAGGGCTTTTTTACAGCTGTTAAAATCATTCCTTATCTGGTTGCAATTCTTGTTGGCATTGGCGTGTTTCGTGTTTCTGGGGCTATGGATTATATTGTTGAAGGAATAGGACTGCTTGTGGCCTGGATGGGTTTTGATACTGAGTTTGTTGGTGCACTGCCTACTGCCTTAATGAAACCCTTAAGCGGCAGCGGGGCCAGAGGAATGATGATTGATGTGATGAAAGCTGAAGGTGCCGACTCGTTTGTAGGACGCCTCTCTTCAATAGTACAGGGTGCTACCGATACCACTTTTTATGTGATTGCAGTTTATTTTGGGTCAGTTGGAATACGCAAAACACGTCATGCCATATCCTGCGGATTAATTGCCGACCTTGCCGGAATAATTGCCGCAATAGCTCTGGGTTATCTGTTTTTTGGCGACACCCTGCCATAGGGGAACAGCAATTTAAAATACTGTTTTTACACCATTAAAATTAACTCTGAATTCTGAAGGCGTGCACCCTTGTTTTTTCTTAAAAGTTCGGTTAAAATTTGAAATGTTATTGAACCCGCATTCGTAACACACTTCTGAAACGCTTTTTCCGGTTTCAATTAATAATCTGGTGGCATAGCCCAACCTTATTTCATTTACAAATTCAATAAATGATTTCCCGGTGCGTAGTTTTATCATCCTGCTGAATGAAACAACCGACATGTTGAGCATTTCTGCTGCCTCTTCGAGCATAATTTTCTTGCTGAAATTTTCACTCACATAATTGTATATTTTCTCAATTCGCTCATTGTTGTGAAACTCGTTACCTTTTTGAAACGATATGTTGGTGAGCAATTTCTGATCGCGCGATATGGATAAATCATAAATCAACGACTGAAACTCCAGAAAAGAGTCGAATCCTCTTTTTTGTGCCAGGCCAAGAAATCTTTTTTCAAGGTTTTTGGCCGTTTCAGTTGAAAATAAAATACCGCGATTGGCATTTTGCAGCAGGTCACGTACCGGTTTAAAAAGATTCTTAGAAATAAGTGCTCCATCAAAAATATCCTTGGGAAACTGAATGGTTATTTCATGAAGGAGTTCTGTTCCTGTGTTACGATAGTTTTCCCATCCATGATATAGATTTGGCCCAACCATAACCAACTCGTACTCGCCAATTTCTTCCAGATGGTCGCCAACAACACGTCTCCCTCCGATGGCTTTGTGGATAAAATTTATCTCGTATTCGGGATGGAAATGTATTGGAAAAGTAAATAAACTTCTCTGTCGGTCGAAAACCAAAAAACAATCATTTTCTGTTAATGGGGTAATTTCCCTATGTATGTTTTCTTTCATCCCTTAATTATTTGTTCGTTAATAATCGGATTGCTTTCTGCACTACGGATTAGGTTGTCCCGTTTTTTGAGGTAGCCCAGATGTGGCATTCTTTTGGCAAAAGTTTTTTTGCAAACATGTTGGGGCCATCTGATTTCTACCTAAGTTAAAAAATCTTATGAAGGCATTTTTTGTGCTGCCAGATAATGCGAATTTAGACCAATAAAGATACATATAAAATGATAAAATATCACCATTCTAATTTTAAATAAATATAAGATTTTAATGAGTATTCCCAGATATATGATGTTCAGAAAACTAGCAATTTGACTATTAACAGTGGTCTGTTTTTTTACTTCTCATTTAAGATAAACATGGCCGTAATTTATAAAACTATTCTGTTAATGTTAAAATAGTATCAATTATGTAGCCTGATTAAAGGAGTTTTTTTTAAATAATTCTTAAAAAATGCTTGTTTTTATTAAATGTCTTTCATAAGTTTGCTTCGTTAAAAAATGTATATAAAATGTTGGGTAGGCATACCAAACCAGAACAGAATAGAATTTAAGTGCCCTTAACCAAATTTGCCCTATGAAAAACCCATTATGCTCCGCTGTAAACTCAGATAAATGGTATTCTGTGTTTTTTTTCCATCCGCCTTCTTTTTTTTAGACGGAAATCCTGCAATAAATTATAAGTTTTGATCTGAAAATGAAACTTGTTCAAATGATTTTCATTTGAAATCTACGCTAATAGAATAAAAAAATCTTTAAATAAATAAAGTATTGATCCCGCACTTTTGCCTTCTTAAAGTTTTAGTTTTATTAACCATTACCCCTAAGGTTAATAAACGCTAAAAAATGTGTATAAGTACAAAACCACCAATCAAACGCTGTTTTTTAATTTTTAACTTAATTCAAAAACTATGAAAAAAAGAAGTGTGATTCTTATTCTTTGCTTGTTTCTTGGCTTCACTATGTTTGCCCAAAAAAGGGTGACTGGTGTGGTTAATGATTCGCAAAACTTGCCGGTTCCTGGTGTTACCATTATGGAGAAAGGCACCACCAATGGTGTTATTTCTGATGCAAATGGGAACTTCTCCCTTGAAGTTGCAGGGGATGCATCAATCCTGGTTTTTTCGTTTGTAGGAATGCAAACCCAAGAAGTTACTGTGGGTGCACAAACCCGCTTAACAGTAAATATGAAAGAAATGGTGTCGGACCTGGACGAAGTGGTAGTAATTGGTTATGGTGTTCAGAAAAAAAAGTTGATTACCGGAGCCAACCTTTCAGTTAATGCTGATGAATTGCAACGCCAGAATGCCACAGAAGCTTTGGATGCCATTCAAACTGTTTCTCCTGGTGTTAATATTACACAGAGCTCAGGTATGCCCGGCCAGGGATTTAAAGTAAACATTCGTGGTTTGGGTACAATTGGTAATTCTGCTCCTTTGTATGTTATTGATGGAGTTGCTGGTGGTGATATCAATAACCTTAACCCTTCTGATATTGAATCCATCGATGTACTGAAAGATGCTGCCTCGGCTGCTATTTATGGAGCCCGTGCTGCCAACGGTGTAATTCTGGTTACGACCAAAGGTGGTCGCAAAGGACGTACTCAGGTTACTTATGATGGTTTCTATGGTGTACAGGATGCAGTGAAAATGCCAAAACTGTTAAATGCTAAACAGTTTATGGAAATATACAATGAGGAACGTGTGGTTTCAGGTAAAGCAGCTCTAAATTTTGCTGCCATTATTCCCGGCATCTATCAGGATGTTCAAAACGGCTGGAAAGGTACCAACTGGATGGAAGAAATTCGGAACAAGAATGCTCCAACTCAAAACCATTCTATCAATATCACAGGTGGTTCTGCTCAATCAGTTTTCGCTTTAGGTTTTTCATACTCTTCTCAGGAAGGTATTTTTGGAAAGCCTGTTGAACCAAATCATGACAGATATACTTTCCGTATTAATAGCGACCATGTTATTTATGAGAATAACGGTTTAGAAGTTATTAAAGTTGGGGAAACATTAAACTTCAGCTATCGCGAACGTTCAGGTATTGCCATTGGTGGTATGTATTACAACGATATTCGCAATATGTTGGTTGGTAACCCATTGGTACCCGCTTATAATGCTCAGGGCGAATATTATGCACGTGCCGATGTGCAAGCTTCAGGGCTTGAGGCTTTGTCGTCAAGGGTTTACAACCCATTGGCTCAGATGGCTTTGAACAGGGGTATGAATGAAACGCAAAATTACGACATCAATAGCAATGCTTACCTTCAAATTCAGCCCATTCGTGACCTGATTTTTAAAAGTAGTTATGGCTATAAGATGTTTGCCAACGCTTATCGCAGCTATCAGCCAGCCTATAACCTTGCAGGTGATGTATCTCTTACTCCTGGTCGTATAACCCAGAATGCCGGAAGTGGACATAGCTGGACTTTTGAAAATACTTTAAGCTACAAGTTTAATCTGAATGAACATAAATTTGATGTATTGGTAGGCCAGTCTCTGGAGAAGTGGGGAATGGGAAGCAGAATAAGTGCTACTAACGCCAATCCTACTTTTATTGGGTATAAATATGCCTATATTGACAATACCGACGGTTTAACCTCAGGTGTAACCAGCTTAGGAGGTGGCCCACATAGTCAGGGTGCGCTAGCTTCTTTCTTTGGTAGGATTAACTACGACTTCAATGAAAAATATCTGCTTACTTTGGTAATGCGTGCTGACGGTTCGTCAAATTTTGCCAAAGGTAATCGTTGGGGTTATTTCCCATCAGTTTCTGCAGGTTGGGTGTTAACTGAAGAAGAATTTATGGCTAACAATGGTATCTTCGATTTTGCCAAGCTTAGAGTTAGCTGGGGACAAAACGGTAATGCCGACATCGATGCATTCCAATACCTTAGTTTGATTGGTTTTGACCGTGAAAACAATTACACTTTTGGAAACGACCGTAACAAAATGCAATTAGGTGGCTATCCTGCTGTTCTTGCAAATCCCGATGTTACCTGGGAAACCTCAGAGCAGATTAACGTTGGTTTAGATGCTTATTTTCTGAATTCAAGACTTCAAACATCTTTTGATTATTATGTAAAAACCACCAAAGACTGGTTGGTACGTCCTCCAATAGCTGACGTTCAAGGACCAAGAGGTGCTTTTGTTAATGGCGGTGATATCGAAAACAAAGGTTTTGAATTGGCTTTACGTTGGAACGACAATATCGGTGGCTTAACCTATGGTGCTCAATTCAACATCTCTAAAAACGAAAATAAAGTTACAAAACTGGGCGATAACTCAGGATTTATTCAAAGTAACGGAAGTATTATCTCTCAGGGAACTGATCCTGTATGGCGTGTTGAAGTAGGCTATCCTGTTGGTTATTTTCATGGATATAAAACCCAGGGAATTTTCCAAAATGCCCAGCAAATTGCTTCATGGGAACATGGCTTCCTTCAGAGCGATCCTCAACCAGGTGATGTTATTTTCAAGGACGTAACCGGCGAGGGCATAGTAAATGCTAATGATAAAACCATGATTGGTAACCCGCATCCTGACTTTAGAATTGGCTTTGGTGTTAATTTCGCCTACAAAGGATTCGATTTGGCCATTAGTGGTAAAGGTGCTTTCGGACACCAGATTCTGACTTCTTACCGTTCATTTGCCGATAACGAGTTTCATAACTATACCACCGACATATTAAAACGTTGGCATGGAGAAGGAACTTCTAATAAGCTTCCACGATTGACTGCTGGTAATCAAACTAACAGGATTAACATTTCAGAAATTTATATTGAAGATGGTGACTATGTTAAAATCCAGAATGTTACCATTGGATACGATTTTAAAAATCTGATGCCTAAAATGCCTTTCGGACAAGCACGTTTGTATGTTGCAGGACGTAACCTTTGGACCATTACCAAATACTCGGGTATGGATCCTGAAGTAGGTTATGGTGATGACCAGCCATTTGTTTCTGGTATTGACCTTGGTTTTTATCCGGCTCCCAAAACCTATATGGTGGGACTTAATTTGAAATTCTAAAAACCTTAATTATTGAAGATTATGAAAAAAATAACATATTTGATTGTTGCAGCGGCCTTGATTTTTAGTAGCTGTGAGGATTTTTTGAATGTTGATCCCCTTACCCAGAAGACATCAGCAAACTTTCCTCAAACAGCTGATGATGCCAAGCAAATGATGGCTGGTATTTATACCACCATGAGTAATGAACAACGGCTTACCGACATGGCCCACCTTTTTGTATGCGAAGTTGCCAGCGATGACAAACTTGGCGGTGGTGGTGTAAACGACTTAAAAGCTCAGGCTTATGAAGCTTTAATGTCTTCCGATCCTGAAATGTTAGGACATACATGGGAAGCCACTTACGAAGGTATTCACCGTGCCAACTTTGCCATTGAAAACCTTAGCCTGTTGAGTGACAATGTTGTTAGTCCGGCCCTTAAAAATCAGTACAAGGGAGAAGCTATGTTCTTAAGAGCATTCTTTTATTTTAGATTGGCTACACTGTTTGGTGAAGTTCCTCTTAAAATAACTACTGCACCTGCAGACCTTCCAGGTTCTCCTGCCGATAAAGTTTACGCTCAGATTGCATCTGATTTGAAAAGTGCCATCGAACTTTTGCCCAATGTTCCTTATGCATCAACCGAAGAAGGCCGGGTAACCCGTTGGGCTGCTCAAGCGTTGATGGCACGTGTATGGCTTTTCTATACCGGTTTTTATCAGCAAACCTCTTTGCCTTTAGTTGAAGGTGGAAGTGTTTCTAAACAAGATGTAGTTACCTGGTTAGGCAACTGTATTACCAGCAGTGGTCATAGTCTGGTGGGCGATTTCCATGAACTTTGGCCTTATACAAACTCTGTTACTATTGGTGAGTATGGCTATATTCAAGACTATATGACTACCACTGGAAAGAGTTTGAAATATGCCAGTGATAAAGGTGCCAGAAATCCTGAAACTCTGTTTGCTCTTAAATTTTCGAACTTTGCCGATTGGGATATTCGCAGGGGTTATGGTAATATGTTCCAATTGTATTTTGCTTTGCGTGGCTTGCAGAATCTTAATAATACTTTCCCGTTCGCAGGGGGTTGGGGACAAGCCAACTCTATTCCTAAGGGATTGGTTGACCAGTGGAAAGCCGATGAACCTAACGATGTAAGATTATGGGCTTCTGTTATTGATATACCTGTTGAATTGCCCAATTATGCTAAAGGACAGTGGGACTTTGTTCTTGAAAGTCAATATTGGGGAAAGAAATACAATGGTGTGAGCGGAAGAGATCCTAATGACGGAAAACTCAAGAATGATTATAGTGTAATTATGTACGGTAATAAAGATAACAACCAGTTATCGCATGGTGATGATTTAGTGTTTATTCGTTTTGCCGATGTGTTGCTGATGATGTCTGAGCTTACCGAAGATGCACAATATATGAACAGAGTTCGTAATCGTGCAGGACTTGGAGATGTTGCTTATTCATTAGCCAACATTCAGAAAGAGCGTCGTTATGAGCTTGCTTTTGAAGGTTTAAGATGGAATGATATGCGCCGTTGGGGTGCTGCTTATGCAAAAGCTGCTCTGGAAACTCAGGTAGGAACACCGGTTTATAACTTTGGTCAGCCTGCTGTTTTTAATGGCCTTAACCCTTTAGGTTACAGTGCCCGTTACGACCAAACCAAAGGGTTCTTTCCAATTCCTGAATCTCAGATTAAACTTTCCAATGGACAGTTGGAGCAAGTTCAGGGTTTCAGAGGTGGCGAAGGTCGCTATCCAGGATGGGGAAGCTAATTATCCTTTCATACTTGTTTAAAAGGGCTGCCATTTTTGGCAGCCTTTTTTTATTCATTTTGGAACGATTTGTTTTTATAAGTAAAGTGAAAGCTGACATTGAGCGTGATTAATTAAATACAAAAATTACATAATTCAAACATCATTTATAATTATAATTGAATGAAATAGGTTAATACTGAGGATTGCCAAATTGTAAGGTTAGAGAGTATTGTTTTCATTGGTGTCCGGTAAAAAATTTTGGAAATGATTAAATGCTCTAATTCATGAGGAATCCAGAAGGTTTTATTTTCTTGCGGCTTACTTTCCGCCTCAGAGAAACGATAGTTCTTTGATACCATAAGAGATTATAATG